>NZ_SOFU01000008.1:0-107807 GCF_004402245.1 Cryobacterium sp. TMT2-18-2 | reverse complement strand
GCGTTCTACGCGACCCACGACATCACTGTGCTGCGCGTCATGACCGACAACGGCTCCTGCTACCGGTCGAAGTTCTTCAACGACGCTCTGGGCGACATTACGCACAAGTACACCCGGCCCTACCGACCCCAAACCAACGGAAAGATCGAACGATTCCACCGCACCCTCGCCGCGGAATGGGCTTACGCCCACCACTACAACTCAGACGCCGCCCGAGCAGCCACCTACCAAGACTGGATCCATAGCTACAATCACCACAGACCCCATACCGGCATCGGCGGCAAATCACCCATCAACCGTGCTCACAACGTCAGTGGGAACAACAGCTAGCCCGCACGCTCGGCTTCGGACTCTAGACGCCGGCCGAGGCACGGCGCCAGGCCGAGAAACTGGCCACCGATCCGCTATGCGGCGGCACCAGCCACGGCCACGGGTGCAGCACGGCCGCGCCCTCCGCGTAGCGCGCGAAGCTGGGCACCGGCGCAAACGTGACTGCTGCGTCGAGGCCCGGAACGATCACTCGCGGGTCACCCAGGTACACGACCACCTCGCGACGCCGGGCCAGATCCTGAAGGGTTTCCACGGTGAAGATCAGTCTTTTGCTTGAGAGCCGCAGCTTGGCCAGGGCCGGCTCGTCGAAGACGAAGGCGGCCGGCAGTGCGGGATGCGCCGCGAGCGCCGGATCGGCGTCGCCCAGGGAATCGACCGTCAGCAGCACCGACCGGGGTGCGCGGCGCCGCACGACGTCGGTGGGCCCCATCGTGTCGGACAGGTGCGGATCGTGCGTGAGAGTGGCCGGAGCATCCGTCACCGGCACTGGCGCTGCCCCCACCGGAAACTGCTCGATCGGGCAGGCCCGGGCGAGCGGACACTCCCGGCAGAGCTGCGGTGCCCGTTTCTCAACCTGCCAGCGGGCGAAGCCGTAGGCGGAGCCGGTGCCGGCACCCACGGTCCACTGCCAGCCCAGGAGGTTGGCCGCGCGGGAGCCGTCGAGCAGGTGCCGGTAGAATTCTTCCTGGCCGGCATGCCACCCCGCGCCAGACCGGACCGTGTACTGGGAGGCCAGCCACATCCGGGTCTGATTGACCAGCCAGCCGTCGGTTTCCAGTTCCGACACGACCGAGTCGATGCAGTGCATCCGGCGCGGCCAGGCCTGAGGTTCGAATTCTCCGGCCCAGGGTGCCGCAAAGCGCAGGTTTCGGTGCAGGGCCACACCCACACGCGCATAGAGGTGTCGGGCGTATTCCTGCCAGAGCAACTCGTCCCGGAATTTGCGGGTATCTCGGGCAGGTCCGTTGCCGACGTGCTCCCAAGCCCGGCGAAGCGGCACCAAGGAGTGCCGAATGTACGGTGATAGCCGGGATGCCCCGCGATCGGTTTCCGGCAGCACCTGGCTGCGCTTGGCCGCATAGCCCGCCACCGAGAATTCCGCCAGGGCACGGTCGGCGCTGGTCTGGCCGCCCCGGATGCTCGGGCTCGCCCGCACCTCGTCATCGACCAGGTGGTGCAGATGGCGCCGCACCACGGCATCCGCGGTTCTGTCGTTCAGGGCGATGAGCACACTTGATTTTAGACTCCGCCTGAGGGGCAGCAGAAAGCGAAACGGGCCTGGGCCGGTCACGATCAAGATGATCGCGATCGGCCCAGGCCCGTTGGCGGTGAGCAGGTGGCCGGGTAGGCCTACTTGTTCCGCACGTGCACCGGGGCGGCCATCTCCTCGGCCTCATCGACCGACAGTTCGAGGCGTGCGAATGCCGGGTCATCCGCGAACGACTTCATCCGCGCGATGCGGTAGATGATCAGACCGTAGAGGGCCTTGGCGAGGATGTCGGCGACCGAGTATCCGATCTGTTTGCCGACCCAGGCATCCGAGCCGTCGATACCCAGCATGGGCAGTAGGTAGGCGATCGGGTAAACACCCCAGGTCAGCAGCAGAAGCAGGCGCAGCTGGCTGATCGTGCGGCGCACACTCTGCGGCTGGCGGTCGAGGGACTTGGTCAGTTCGACGAACAGAACGTAGAGGATGTACGCGAACGGGATGGTGGAGAGCAGACCGAAGATTCCGCGTACGGCGTTGTCCCCGCTGAGCTCGCCGGGGTACCCGAGGATGATCATCAGGGCCGAAGCCGGAATGAGCCGGTACAGGAGACTGGTTTGCACCTTGCGGGCCAGGGCGAGAACCGCGATCAGTTCGAGCAGCAGCAGGGGAACCGTGAGCAACCAGTCGACGTAGCGGTAGCCCTCATTGAAGGACTCCCCGGCGACCTGCACATAGTCGCCCGCCCCGCCGATGGCCTCGGTGACGAAGGCAGCCTTGAAGGAGTCGAAAATGCGGAAATAGTGGTAGGCGGCAATCGCACAGACGATGGCCGCGACGGTCATCGCCTGACGATACCGGGGCAGGACCCGCTTGAGCGAGATGATGATGAAGATCGCCGTGAACAGCTGTGACGCGATGACGAGCGAGAACACGTTGTAGACGGTGTCGTATTGAATCTGGGTGAGGGAATCGGGAATCACGTTGTCCTCCGAATAAGCGAGAAAGAACAGGAAAGAGTCGTGCCGAAGAGCTTTGCTGTGTTTATTGATTTCTCAGTTACTGAACTGCCTATCTGATTGCTAACTATGAATTTAGTACACGTTTCCTGATTCTTTGCATAGAGTATCGCCGCCGGTCAGCAGGTCAATAGCTACGGTGCAGATGGCGCTCAGCCGCTATACGCTCGCTGATGTGGTCGACACCGCCCTACCTGCTGGTGCCGACCTGCTGTGCCACCGTACGCCGGAACAGCAGCGGCAGAATGACCGTCGCGAGGGCGGTGACCAGCCAGACCACCAAGGCGGCCAGGATCCAGGTCTGCCAGCCGCGGATGACAAGCCCGTTGGCGACGACGGATGCGACCAGTAGCACCACGAAGGTCGACACCAGGCCGACCCCGCCCAGGAACGCCGGCGTATTACGTGCCGTCAATTTCGTGATAGAGGGCGACAGGATGCTCTACGCGGCCGCGAAAACGAGCACCGTGATCAGGAATCCCTGCCAGGTAAGCCTGAAACCCACGAGTACCAGCGACGCCACCCCGAGGCCGAGCGCGGCCGAACCGAGGAAAATGGCCGCGCGGATCAGGAAACGCACCATGGCTACTCCTTCTTCTTGGCGGCCGCCTTCGCCTCCCGCTTGGTTTCCCGCACCCGGTTCAGGGATTCGGGGTCGACGATGTCGGCGACGGACCGGAACGAGCCGTCCTCGCCATAGGGCTCGGAGGCCTCACGCCAGCCCTGCACGGTGAGACCCTGACGCTTGCCGAGCAGGGCAAGGAAGATCTTCGCCTTCTGCTCGCCGAATCCCGGGAGCGCTTTCAGGCGCCGCAGGATCTCGGCGCCGTCCGGGGAGTCGGCGGTCCACAGGGCGGACGCATCACCCCTCCAGTCTGTGGCGATCACGCCCGCGAGGGTCTGCGTGCGAGCGGCCATCGAGCCCGGAAAGCGGTGCACCGCCGGCGTGGCCCGGAACACCTCGACGAGTGCATCGGCGTCGAAACCGGCGATGGTCGCCGGATTGAGCGTGCCGATCCGGTCGCGGATCTTGGCCGGCCCGGCGAACGCGGTCTCCATCGCGATCTGCTGGTCCAGCAGCATCCCGAGGAGGAGCGCGAAGGGGTCATCGCTGAGCAGGGCGTCGGCGGCGTCATCGCCGGTGAGGTGCAGCATCATGCGACCATTGTGCCACCGGCGGCGCGCCGGCGGGATTCCCCTAGACTCGGCGGATGTCCCGCCTCGTCGTCGTCCTCCCGCTCACGGCGCTCCGTACAGGCGACAGCTTCCCGGTGTCGGAGTGGCCATTGCACATCACCGTGCTGCCCCCCTTTCACACGGATGCCGTTGCATCCGTCATCGCGGATGTCATTTCCGGCGTCGTCGCCGCCACGGCATCGGGCCGCACCGCCCTCACGGCGGTCGCGGGTGCCGACGCGCTGTTCGGCCGGCGCGAGGACGTGCCGGTGACGCTCGTCGGGGACGACCCGCGCCTGACCCGGCTGCACCGCGCCCTCGTCGAGGCTGTGCGGCCGTTTGCCTCCACCCCCGACGAGCCCGCGTTCACGGGTCCCGGCTTCCGGGCCCACATCACGATCAAGAACGGCGCCCGGGTGCACGAGGGCCAGCGGCTCGCTCTCACCCAGATCGCCCTCGTGGACATGGCGCCCCGATCGGCGGCGAGCGGCCGCACGGTGCTCGCCACGTTCCCCTTGCCTACTCCCGTCTGAGTGCGGACACCCGGTCGGGTGCAGCGGGTCTGTGCGCCGAGCTGCGCCCCGGCTTCCGCAACCAGGGGCGTCACGCGCGCACTCGGGCAGATCCCGCGATCGGTGCAGCAGCGTTGACCCTTCCGGTGACGTCGTTCGAGTCGGCGCTGACGGGACTGATCAACGACGTCGCCCAGAGTCCGCACGAGATCATCATGGTGCTCGATGACCTCCAACTGATTGAGGCACCGGATATCCGCGATGCGCTGGTCTTCCTCCTCGATCACCTTCCGTCGAATCTGCACCTGGCCGTGGCGAGCCGATCCGATCCGCTCCACCCCGTGGCGCGACTGCGTGCCGGGAACGAGCTCACCGAGTTGCGGGCATCCGATCTGAGCTTCACCCCGGACGAGGCTTCCGCCTTCCTGAAGGACATGGTGGACCTGAAGCTCTCGGCCGAGGACATCGCCGCTCTTGACACACGCACAGAGGGTTGGATCGCCGGTCTCCGGCTGGCGGCCCTCTCGATGCGGGAACGCTCGGATGTCTCCGGCTTCATTCACGGCTTCACCGGGAGCAACCGGTTCGTGATCGACTATCTCGCCGAGGAGGTGATGCAACGTCAGCCCGAGAAGGTGCGGGCATTCCTGCTGCGCACCTGCATCCTGGACCGGCTCACTGGCCCCCTCTGTGACGCCGTCACCGAGGAAACGGGGAGCAGCGAGATGCTGGAGTCCCTCGAGCGGAGGATCTCTTCGTCGTTGCCCTGGTTGACCGGCGCCGCTGGTACCGGTATCACCACCTCTCTGCATATGTCCTGCGGGCGCGGTTGCGGATCCAGCAGGGACGGCTGACGGATGCCCGGGCCTGGGCCGACAAGCACGGCCTGTCCGCGGACGACGAGCTGACCTACCTGAGCGAGTTCGGGCACATCACCCTGGCGAAGCTGCTCCTCGCGCAACACCGGGCCGATCCGAGCGAGGGGTCGATCGGGTCGGCCATCCGGTTGCTCGACCGGCTTCTGGCCGCCGCCGGAGTAGGCCGCCGAGGCGGGAATCAGCTCCGACTACGTGCGACGGATCGGCCGGGCCCTGCAAACATCCGGCGATGAAACAGTCGGCCCGCCGACCCTGCCTGAGCCCGTGAGCGAGCGCGAGCTGCACGTACTCCGGTTCCTGGCGACCGAACTCACCGGTCCCCAGATCGCCCGTGAACTGTGCGTCTCGCTCAACACCCTGCGCACCCACAGCAGGCACATCTTCGGCAAGCTCAACGTCAACAGCCGTTCGGTTGCCGTCAGCCACGCCGCCCAGCTGGGCCTGATCTAATCCGGCAGTCGGCATAATCACCACCTCGGTCACCACGTGGGGTGATGCCCCGTCAGCATGTGTCTCCTTAGATTCGGGTCATCCTCGGGTATCCGCCTGGGGCTTCTCAGAGCATCGGAGCACCTCATGAGCATCACGCCTTCTACTCTCACCCGAAGGGCCGCGGTCGCCGCCGCACTGTCCGGGCTGATCTACATCGTCATCCAGTTCATCCACCCCGCCGACGAGGCCGCCTCCCTCACCACCCAGACCTGGGTGACGGTGCACAGTCTCAGCTTCGGCATGGCCGTCCTCGGCTTGGTCGGCATCACGGGCTGAACTCGACCGCTATGAGATTCGGCTTCAGGGGCAGCTCGTGGAGAGTTGGAGTGACTGGTTCGAGGGCTTCACACTGACCGGGACAGGCGACGGCACGACAGTCCTCACGGGCTCGGTCATCGACCAGGCCGCGCTGCACGGGCTGCTGCGCCGAGTGAGTGACCTGGGTGTGACGCTGATCTCCGTCAACGCTCTGGGAAGCAGGCAACCATGACCCGGGACATCGCGACTGCCGCGGCACCCCACGACAGTCGAAGGATGGCCCAGCGGGGCAGTGGCGTGCGTCAACCGGGTTGATCCTGCTCAGCCTCATCCCGCTGCTCGCCGGGGCAGCGCGGCTGACCGAGCAGGCGGGCGGGGCTGTCGCCTCGGCGCACAACGCCAGGTTCCTCGACTCCCCCGTGCCCATCGTGACGCATATCCTCAGCGTGACCGTGTTCTCCTTGCTGGGAGCGTCGTTCGGGCCCGGCGACGAGGTGATCGCGATGCTCGGCAGCCGATTCGGCGGGCACGCGGAATACGTCTGCATCCCGCAGGATGGCGCGATCACGGCGAAGCCACGGAACATGACCTTCACGGATTCCGTGACTCTCGTCTTCGGCGGGACCACCGCCCATGCTTTTTTCAGCCGCGCCGAGATCAAACCGGGCAGCACCGTTCTCGTGAACGGCGCATCCGGTGCCGTGGGCACGGCGGCGGTGCAGCTCGCCAAGCAGATGGGCGCGCGCGTCACCGGCGTGTGCAGCGGCGCCAACCGCGAGCTGGTCACCGCGCTCGGCGCCGACCGGGTGATCGACTACACAACGGAGGATTTCCTGCTCGAGGGGCAAACCTACGACGTCATCATGGATTGCGTCAGGAACGCCCCCTGTGAACGCGCTGCGGCGTGCCTCACTTCCGGCGGCGCCCTGTTGCTCGTCGTCTCCGATCTCCGGGGGCTGCTTCTGGCCGCCTGGCACACCAGGAGGAGCGGGAGGCGGGTCGTCGCGGGCAACATCGACAGCACCGCGGATGCTCTCGCGCACCTGGTCGACCTTGCCGAGTCGGGTCGGTTCCTGGCGGTCATCGATCGGACGTACGACCTGGCCGACGTCGCTCTGGCGCACCGTTTCGTCGAGGCCGGCCATAAGAAAGGCAACGTCATCCTGCGCGTCGCGGCCGGTTGAGGGGGCGGAGGCAGTCTCTCTGGTCCGTGAGCATCGGGGCACGCGGTTTTGAGTTCATCGAGCGTGGCCCCGATCCCGATTCTGTTGCTCGTCCGCGGAGAAGTCGAGGTGTCGGCCGAGGGATCTCCCCTGCCCCTGCAACACGATTTGCTGGAGCGGGGAGCCCCGCGCGGTGGCTAATTCAGGAGAATTGTCCGACCCGTGGCGGGATCCACTCTGAAAGACCGCCCTGGTGGCATCCCCGGGCGACAGATCTCCTGATTTAGCCACACCCCACACGCCCCACGCAACGCGCTGGACGTTGAAGCGGAACTCCACCGCCTTACCGCACGAAAACACATTACGAGTACCAGAGAACTCAGCCGGCCAAGCCAAGGAAGACCATCACGACTCGCTCAAGTGCACCGAGCCTCACCATCGCAACTGGTGCCGCAGCGGACAACTGCGCCCCGCGCACCGGCAGCAATTGTCCGAAACGGAATCAGTTGCGGCCGGAACGCTCTAGACGTTGAAACGGAACTCCACCGCGTTTCGGAACCAAAGAACGTGACCTTGAGACGGCAACACCAACCCACTCCTGAGGAATATCTGATCGTCTGTGTAACGATGTACCGAGGGCGCTATGCGTCCGATGACTCTGGGGAAAAACCATGGCCGATCACGGCGTGTCTGGTGTGGGCGCAGTCCTCTCAGCCCTGCTCCTCGCTTTTGGCGCGGTGCTGCTGACCGGCTGTTCTGGTCCAGCAGTTCCTATCCCCCGTACTCCCAGCCCGACGGCAATGCCCACGGCGGCACCGACACCAACTCAATCGGTGTCGCCGCCCGATCCAGCCGAAGTGACGGACATCTTCCTCAGTGCGACGTCGATCGAGCTGCGGGATGCATCGGGCAATGCCCTGTCCACATTCGACTATTTCCAGCCCGCCAGCGAGTTGGTCCCTGCACTTTCGTTGGCCCTGGGCAGCGCGCCAATATTCGATACCTTGGGCGACGAGCGGCATCCGAGAATCACCTACTCCTGGGCCGATTTTGTCGTGCAGGATTGGGATCGGGATTGGGATAGCCCGAATGCACCTCGTTGCCCGAACACCACTTTCGCAGTGTCAGCCGAGACCGTGAACGGGGTCCACATCGGCACAGTCGACGGAATCGCCGTCGGAGACAACGCCGCCGAACTTGAAGCCCAGTATCCCGATTCCTCGTGGAACATCTCTTCGCTTGGCCAGCCCACGGATGACCCGCTCCAGCTCCGCATCGTCGTGGGTCATGTTTCACTTCCACCCTGCACGCCATCATCAGACCGACAAGACCGCACATTGTCAGTCGTCCTCATCGCCGACGATCCACTCGGGCCGATCACCCACTTCTATGTCCCCTCGGTGGATTCAGGGGCCTGAGCCGCCACACACCCCGTGAAAGGGTCTGCCCAACCCCGCCGGCTGCTGCGCCCATCGCGAGAGTCGTCCCGGGTCTATTAGTCTGCGGGCTCCACGTTGAAGCGGAACTGCGCCAGCTGACCGGGAAGTGCATGACGCGAAAATAGGCCGTCCAGCCGGCCAAGAGGAGGTAAATCACACCTGAGCGAGACGGAAACTCTGCTGCCGCATGCGGGCCCGCGGTCCACGAGAGAGGTACTCACCCACGAGATCAGGGCAGTTGTTGCCGGAACGGACAACTGCTGCCGGTGCGCCGGCCACAATTGTCCGAAACAGGAACAGTTGCAGCCGGGACTACGAGCTACACGTTGAAACGGAACTCCACCACGTTGCGTCACCAAGCAACGTTACGACAGTAGTCGGTTCACCAGCGCGCAGTACGACCTCAGCGGCACGGTATTCGTCAGCCACGGCCCGTGAATTGCGTCGATTCATCTTGGGGCCCTCGGGAGGCGGAACGAGAATGAGCGACATCACGCCAGCGCGCGATCTCGTCCCGGATCGATATGCCAGTTTTCCCATGCTTCGATTGTTCCTCCCGCTGATCGACGCCAACGATCAGACGCGCCGATGGTCGTCCTATCTCGACGACGGAATCGAGCTGACCGGCTCCACGGATTGGTTCGAACTCTGGAATCGGCATAGGGAGTCCCCTGCGGTATTCGAGCCCGATAGGGGCATGCACACTCAGAACTAGACACTGAATTTAAATTCCACGCAGTCACGTCGAGAGGATAGATCTGGGATGGGCGGCCCTCTCGCGCATGTGGGTGAGGGCGCTATCCAGTGGTCGAGATTACTCGGCCACCTCGCCGCTTGCCCAGAACACCTCTTCGGTCAGGCACGCCCCCAGCGTCGCCGAGAGCTCACTCGCTGTGAAAACCGGGTGGAAGCCGCCCCCGAGTCCTACCTCGTCGCCAGCGCTGATGACATAGCCGTCGGGAAGAATCACCTCATCGCTGCCGCCAATAGTCGTGCCCTGTGGGAACACGATGAGGTAGGTCTCCTCTGCTTCGACCACCATGCAATCGCCACGCCCCCACGCGACTGTTCCCTCCGCGAGCGCCTGCTCTTGAACGTCACTCGTCTGCCCGGAGACGGCAATCAACCGGCCGTTCGGGGATTCCTGAACCGAGGACGCCGACGTCGCCGAGCACGCGACGAGACCGACACTCACTGAAAGAACGACCCCAATGCCGAGAGTCCTGCGCCACCAATTGCTCATGTTTGGAGCATGGCATCCATCACGGCAGTGATGCCAGACCGCCGAAGCTATCGATGCCGAGTCGCAACTCGGACAGCCGCATTCGCGGCGGCCTGCGGCCCGCCGCAAACCGTCACCACCTGACCATCCGCCACACGGCACCGAAGCTCACGGAACACCATCGGCAGCAAAGGCCGACAACTTCGCCGTGCCCACCACCAAAACACCGCCCAGCAGTCAGCGACCCCGTTCACTCAAGGCGGACCGGTAGATCGAGGCTTAGTAAGATTCGGGTTCATGGGGCGAAACTCAGCTATCGATACGACGTTTGACGTGCGGACCGACGCTCGCGGAAAAGATCCTGACACGCACAGTCGAACACTTCGCAATTATCACATGCAGATCTGGAGCAAACCCTTGCCCAGCGGCGTTCTGTTCGACTTGGACGACCACACGCCGGACGCGTATCTGCACCACAAGTCTGCCTTGGGCGAGTTCTACCTTGCGAGTGATTCCGTCATACCCACGTTCGCCAGCTGGTTCAGGATGGCGCACATTATCGACGAGATACCGGAAGTGGAACGGAAGTCGTTCCACGACATCGGGTACACAATCGTTGGGATGATGCTTTTCCCCGGCAATAAGGTGGACGGTAAACAGACCATCAACGGTGCCCGCGGGTTCAATCAGAAGATCGCCGATCGGCTCGATCTCACCCTCGAAGGTGTACGACGGCACTACCTCGGCATGGGCAGCCCCCTCGGTGAGACGCTTGCCCGGTATCCCGATTTCTTCGCTCTGTTCGAAAGCTTCGAAGGCTACGTGAAATTTTTCCTCCTGCAAGATCTTGTGAATGAAGACTCCACTGCAGTCAGGTCCTTGATGCCGTTCGATGACTTCCGCCCGCCCGCATTTCCGAGGACGATGGCTGCCTATCAGGATTATCGGAGACTAACGATCGAGTTCGTCTCATCGCGAAATCGCCGAATCGCGGACTTTTGTAATTAGCGCTCGCATCATGACGTACGTCGAGGCTTCCGCGACCACTTTGGCCAAATGAAGCAACGATTCGCCAGAGAAAGCGCGGTGACCGGCACGGGCGCCCATCACCGCTTCAAGCCCTGGATCCACTTGAACTAGACGTTGAAACGGAACTCCACCACGTCGCCGTCCTGCATGATGTATTCCTTGCCCTCGATGCGGGCCTTGCCCTTGGAGCGGGCCTCCGCCACGGAACCGGCCTCCATCAGATCGTCGAAGGAGAAGATCTCCGCCTTGATGAAGCCCTTTTGAAAGTCGGTGTGAATGACGCCGGCGGCCTGCGGAGCGGTCCAGCCCTTGTGGATGGTCCAGGCGCGTGTTTCCTTGGGCCCGGCCGTGAGGTAGGTCTGCAGGCCGAGGGTGTCGAAGCCGATGCGGGCGAGCTGGTCGAGCCCGCTCTCGGCCTGGCCGGTGGACGCCAGCATCTCGGCAGCGTCCTCGGCGTCGAGTTCACTGAGCTCGGATTCGAGCTTCGCGTCGAGGAACACGGCGTTGGCCGGGGCCACCAGCGCGGCCAGAACAGCGAGCTTCCCGGCATCCTGCAGCACCGCCTCGTCGACGTTGAACACGTAGATGAACGGCTTGGCCGTCAGCAGGCCCAGCTCCCGGATGGGCTCGATGTCGAGCGTGGCCGATGACAGCGGCGCTCCGGCGTCGAGGATGGCCTGCGCCTTAAGCGCGGTCTCCAGCACGATGGCGGGAAGCTTGCGCCCCTTGACCTCTTTTTCGAAGCGGGAGACCGCCTTCTCGAGGGTCTGCAGGTCGGCGAGGATGAGTTCGGTGTTGATCGTCTCCATGTCGCCGGCCGGGTCGACGGCGCCATCGACGTGCACCACGTCGGGGTCGGCGAAACCGCGGATGACCTGAGCGATGGCGTCTGCCTCCCGAATGTTGGCGAGGAACTTGTTGCCGAGCCCTTCCCCCTCGCTGGCGCCGCGCACGATGCCGGCGATGTCGACGAACGACACCGGGGCAGGCAGCAGACGCTCGCTACCGAAGACCGCCGCCAGCTTGGCCAGGCGGTGGTCGGGCAGGTTGACGATGCCGACGTTGGGCTCGATGGTGGCGAACGGGTAGTTCGCCGCGAGCACGTTGTTCTTGGTCAACGCGTTGAAGAGGGTGGACTTGCCAACATTGGGCAGTCCGACGATTGCAATAGTAAGAGCCACGAGAGTCAATCGTACCGTCTGCGACCCGGGGCCGGTCAGCACAGAGGCGACGCGCTGTCGGCGGCCCGTGACAGGATGAAGCGGTGCCAGTCAACTTCACCGCCATCGACTTCGAGACCGCCAACTCCTCCAGCGCTTCGGCGTGCTCGGTCGGGCTGGTGAAGGTCCGTGACGGCAAGGTCGTCGACCGTGTCGCCTGGTTCATCAAGCCGGCCGTCGGGCACGACGTCTTCCTGGCCTGGAACATCAAGATCCACGGCATCCGGCCGACGGATGTCGCCGGTGCGGCCACCTGGGCGCAGCAGCTTCCCGATCTGGTCGCCTTCGCCGGCGACGACCACCTCGTGGCGCACAACGCCGGGTTCGACCTGGGGGTCATCAAGACGTCCTCCACTGTCGCCGGGCTGGTCGTGCCCGACTTCAACTACGTCTGCAGCCTCCAGGTGGCCCGCCGCACCTACCACCTCGAGTCCTACCGGCTTCCGGTGGCCGCGATGGCCGCGGGCTTCGAGGGTTTCGCCCACCACGACGCCCTGGCCGACGCGGAGGCCTGCGCGGCCATCATGATCCACGCCGCCGACCGGCACGGGGCCGGCACTCTCGAGGAGCTGGCGCAGATCACCGGCGTGAAGATCGGCGCCATCGGGCCGGTCGCCACGAAGGAGAAGTCCGCCACGCACGGCCCGATGGCGCTGAACTAGGCATCCTTGAGGCACCGCTTCGGGCAATGTCGGTGGCCACTGGCAGAGTAGAACCATGGATTCCTGGTTCAGTCTTCTTCTCGGCCTTGTCGTCGGCGCCCTGCTCGGCACCCTGCTCACGGTGGTCCTCACGGCGCGTTCCGCCGAGCGCCGCAACGGAGGCTCGTCCGGCACCGATCCTCTCGTCGTCGAGGCCAGGCACCAGGTGGCCCTGGCCGAGGTGCATGCCCGGGAGGCCGGCATCCAATCCATCCTGCGCGAAGAGCTGGCCTCAGTTCAGGCCACCGCCGACGCCCTGCGCGGGCAGGTCGTCGACGCGGGGCGGCAATACCGCGAACTGAGCGACCGCCAGCGCGACGACCAGGACGCGCGCACCGAGCAGCAGAAGCAGGAAAGCAAGGTGCTCCAGGCCCTCGCCCCGGTCAAGGAGAGCCTGCAGGACATGCAGCAGAAGGTCGCCGAGCTCGAGGCCCAGCGCAGCCTGCAACACGGCGAGCTCAGCCAGCAGCTGCGGTCGGCGACCGAGTCGGAGGAGCGCCTACGGAGCACTGCCGAGTCGCTCGCGTCGGCCCTGCGCGCCAACAACACGCGCGGGGTCTGGGGCGAAACCCAGCTGCGCAGCGTGGTCGAGGCCGCCGGCCTGATCGAGCGGGTCGACTTCGACGTGCAGTCGAGCATCACCTCCGACGCCGGCGCCGGCCGCCCCGACATGGTCGTGCACCTGCCCGGCGGCAAGAACATCGCCGTCGACGCGAAGGTGCCGTTCACGGCGTTCCTCGAAGCCAGCCAGATCCCAGTCACCGCTACCGGCGCCCTGGGAGCCCAGCGGGCCGTCTACATGAAGGCGCACGTCAAGGCCGTGCGCGACCACATCACCGCTCTCGGTAGCAAGGCCTACTGGCAGGGCTTGGAGGCCTCCCCGGAGATCGTGATCGCCTTCATCCCGAGCGAGTCCCTGGTCTCCTCGGCGTTGGAGGCCGACCCCTCGATCATGGAATTCGCGTTCTCGAAACGGGTGGCCCTCGCCTCCCCGGTGACCCTGTGGTCGGTGCTCAAGACGGTGGCCTTCACCTGGCAGCAGGACGTACTCACGCATGACGCAAAAGTCTTGTTCGACCTCAGTCGGGAGTTATACGGCCGTCTGGCCACCACGGCCACGCACATCGAAAAACTGGGCCGGTCGATCGAGCGCACGGTGAAGGACTACAACGGCTTCGTCGGCTCGATGGAACGCCAGGTACTGCCCACCGCACGCAAGCTCAACGCCCTCGATGAGTCAAAGGTGCTGGCACCGCTGGCGGGCATCGAGGACACCCCGCGCGAACTGGCCGCCTGGGAGTTCGTGTCGGAACTGGAGGCCGCGGTACTCGAAAGCGCGGTAGTCGAAAGCGCCGCACTCGATGGCGCCGCACTGACTGACTGACTGACTGACTGACTGACTCCGAGAATCGCCGATAACGTCGAGAATCGCCGTCCGAACGGCGATTTTCGGCCGTGCGGGCAGCTAAAGCCGAGCGCCTAGAGCCACTTCGAGGCGAGGTGCTCGGCGATCACCCGACGCGTGGTGCCGGACTTCGACCGCAGCACGATGCTCTCGGTGCGGATGATCGGGCCCTGGCGGCGCACGCCGTCGACGAGTCCGCCATCCGTCACGCCCGTGGCGACGAAGAAGGTGTTGTCGCCGCTGACCATGTCGTCCAGCTCCAGCAGCTTGTCGACGTCGAGACCGGCCGCGACGGCGCCCGCACGCTCGGCGTCGTCCTTCGGTGCCAGGCGTCCCTGCATGTAACCGCCGATGGCCTTGAGCGCGCAGGCCGTGGTGATGCCTTCGGGGCTGCCACCCGTACCGACGCACATGTCGATGCGCGTTTCCCAGCGGGCCGCGTTGATGCCGCCGGCGACGTCGCCGTCGCTCATCAGCCGCGTGCCCGCTCCGGCGCTGCGGATGGCGTCGATAAGTTCGGCGTGGCGGGGACGGTCGAGCACGGCGAGGACCATTTCGCCGACCGGCTTGCCCGTCGCTTTCGACAGCTCACGGATGTTGTCGCCGATCGGGGCGTCGAGGCTGACGACTCCGCGCCCGGCGGCGCCCGTGACGATCTTGTCCATGTAGAACACGGATGACGCGTCGAGCATGGTGCCCCGGGAGGAGACCGCGATCACGGAGAGGGCATTCTGGCGTCCGGCGGCGGTGAGGCTGGTGCCGTCGATCGGGTCGACCGCGATGTCGCAGGCGGGTCCGGTTCCGTTGCCGACGCGCTCACCGTTGAAGAGCAT
The DNA here is from genome assembly GCF_004402245.1 of Cryobacterium sp. TMT2-18-2. Classification (NCBI taxonomy): domain Bacteria; kingdom Bacillati; phylum Actinomycetota; class Actinomycetes; order Micrococcales; family Microbacteriaceae; genus Cryobacterium; species Cryobacterium sp. TMT2-18-2. The sequence continues at coordinate 92,923 of NZ_SOFU01000008.1, read as the reverse complement.
CGGGGCTTCGTCTTTCTCACCCTCGCCGATGACGATGAGTCCGTCGAAGTTCACGGTGCCGAGGAAGACGCGCATGGCGTCGACGGCTGCCTTGTCTGCGGCATTCTTGTCGCCGCGGCCGATGAACGGGACCGCACGAATCGCTGCGGCCTCGGTGGCCCGCACCAATTCCATCGCAAGGTTGCGGTCGGGGTGCATGAAATTGGGGGCGACTTCGGGGCTGTTCACAGATGGTCCTTCCCGGACGAAGAGTGCGGCAGTGGCAAGACCCATCATTGGGCCGGCACCGGTGTCGGTGCTGCCTCGTTCAGCCTAGCGCCCGCTCTTCGTCGCGGGGGGTGTGCGCTCGCTGGCACGGCCGGAGACCCACCTCGGTAGGATGAGAAGACCGAAACGGTTCAATCGAGGAGACTCAACAATGCCCATCGCAACCCCAGACCAGTATGCCGAGATGCTCAACAAGGCCAAGACGAAGGGGTTCGCCTACCCGGCGTTCAACGTTTCGTCTTCTCAAAGCATTAATGCCGTCCTTCAGGGCCTGACCGAAGCCGGCTCTGACGGCATCATCCAGGTCACCACCGGTGGCGCAGATTACTTCGCCGGCCACACGGTCAAGAACCGCGCCTCCGGTGCGCTCGCGATGGCGCGCTTCGTACAGTCCGTCGCCGACAATTACCCCATTACCGTTGCACTCCACACGGACCACTGCCCCAAGGGTGCGCTGGAGGACTTCGTCCTCCCGCTCATCGCCGCTTCCGAAGACGAGGTGAAGGCCGGCCGCAACCCGATCTTCCAGTCGCACATGTGGGACGGCTCCGCCATCCCGCTGGCAGAGAACCTGGACATCGCCAAGGACATCCTGAAGCGCACCCAGGCGATCAACGCCATCCTCGAGGTCGAGATCGGCGCCGTCGGCGGCGAAGAAGACGGCGTTGAGGGCGACATCAACGAGAATCTGTACACGACTCTCGACGACGCGCTCTCGATGATCGATTCCCTCGGCATGGGCGAGAACGGCCGCTACATGGCTGCGCTCACCTTCGGCAACGTGCACGGCGTATACAAGCCCGGCAACGTCAAGCTGCGCCCGGAGCTCCTCAAGGAGATCCAGGACGGCGTCGCCGCCAAGCTGGGTACCGGCCCGAAGCCGCTCGACCTGGTCTTCCACGGTGGGTCAGGCTCGACCGACGCCGAGATCGCCGAGGCCGTCGCGAACGGTGTCGTCAAAATGAACATCGACACCGACACCCAGTACGCGTTCACCCGCGCGGTCGCCGGCTACATGCTGAGCAACTATGAAAGCGTGCTCAAGATTGACGGCGAAGTCGGCAACAAGAAGGTCTACGACCCGCGCGCCTGGGGCAAGGTTGCCGAGACGGCCATGGCCGCTCGCGTCGCTGACGCCACCCGCCAGCTCGGCTCCGCCGGCCACTCGAACAGCTAGCACCGGATGACGATGGCCGAGAATTCTTCGTCGACTCCTTCGGGAACCCCTCCGGAGGATTCCCGGCCCCGTCCCCAGTACGGTGAGCTTGCGCCCGAGGGTTGGAGCTGGACTCCTACCCCGGATGAGCGCACGCTCGCCACACCGCCGGCTGCGGGGCCGGCCGCGGCCCCCGAGCGGGCTGTGCGCCCGGCCGGAACCGCGCCGGCCTGGGACCGGCCGGTGACTCTGAGCCTGCTCGTCCTCGGGCTCCTGTCCACGTTCTTCGCGGTCAGCATGCTCACGATGATCACCGAGTCCATTCAACTGCTCCATACCCAGCTGGATCTCGCCGCGTATGAGCCGGATCCCTCCGCGGCCGGGCTGGTCACGGCCGGGATCATCGGTGTGTCCCTCGTCTGGCTGGCCACAGCGGCAGGCGTGATCCTGTTGCTGGTCCGAGGCAAGCGCGCGTTCTACGTGCCGCTGATCGGTGCGGTTCTGTCCGCGTTCGTGTTCATCGCCTTCACCACCGCGGTTTTGGCCACCGACCCGACGCTGCTCAACGACCCGAACCTGATGGACGTCTACGGCACGTTGTAGGCGACGCCGTGCTGCCGTATCCGGCGTACACGAAGGCCCCCGTCGGTCAGATCCTGGATCTGATCGACGGGGGCCTTCGTGGTGAACGCGGCCGGCCGGCTCCTAGCTGCTGACCCGTCCGCCGAGACCGCGGGCATCCGCGTTGCCGGACAGATCCTTTCGCAGTTCCTTCGGCAGTGAGAACAGCAGGTCCTCCTCGGCCGTCTTGATCTCTTCGATGTCGCCGTAGCCGGCCTCGGCCAGATCGGCGAGCACCTCGTGCACCAGTTCGTCGGGCACGGATGCCCCGCTGGTCACGCCCACGGTGACAACCCCGTCGAGCCACTCCTGCTGGATCTCGCTGGCGAAGTCCACGCGGTAGGCAGCCCGGGCACCGTGCTCCAGGGCCACCTCGACCAGTCGCACCGAGTTGGACGAGTTCGCCGATCCGACCACAATGACAAGGTCCGAATCACGGGCCACCTTCTTAATCGCCACCTGGCGGTTTTGGGTGGCGTAGCAGATGTCGTCGCTGGGGGGATCCTGCAGATTTGGAAAACGGGCACGCAGGCGACGCACGGTTTCCATGGTCTCGTCCACGCTCAGCGTGGTCTGAGACAGCCAGACCACCTTGTCGGGGTCGCGCACCTCGATGGTGTCGGCGTCGTCAGGGCTCCCGACGAGCGTGGTGTGCTCGGGTGCCTCCCCCGCGGTTCCCTCGACCTCTTCGTGGCCTTCGTGACCGATCAGCAGGATCTGGAAGTCGTCCCGGGCGAAGCGCACGGCCTCACGGTGCACCTTCGTGACCAGTGGGCAGGTGGCGTCGATTGCCAGCAGGCCTCGGTCCGTGGCCGCGGTGACGACGGCCGGGGACACGCCGTGGGCGCTGAAAACGATGTGGGAGCCGGTGGGCACCTCGTCGACTTCCTCGACGAAGATCGCCCCCTTCTTCTCCAGCTCGGAGACCACGTGGATGTTGTGCACGATCTGCTTGCGCACATACACGGGGGAGCCGTACAGTTCGAGGGCCTTCTCGACGGCGATGACGGCACGGTCCACGCCGGCGCAGTAACCGCGCGGGGCGGCCAGCAGCACCCGTTTGTGCCCGAGCACCGGGGTATCCTTGAGCCTGTTGCGTGCGCGGGGAAGCCGTGGCATGCCAAGGCCGATCACAGGCGAATCCGTACTGATAGTCACCTCCTCATCTTATGGGGGGCCGACTGTGCAGTCCGTGGGAGGAACGATTGATGACGGACACACCACCCACCCTCGAGACCCCCTGGCCGGTCGGGCTGCTGGCCAACAAGATCCGCGGCTACATCGAGCGCCTCGGCACGGCCTGGGTCGAGGGTGAGATCACCCAGTGGGGCGCCAGCGGCGGCAACGTCTACGGCAAGCTCAAGGACCTCACCGAAGACGCCACGGTCAGCTTCACGATCTGGTCGTCGGTGCGCGCGAAGCTGACCAGCGACTTCAAGCAGGGCGACCGGGTCATCGCCCTCGTCAAACCCAACTACTGGGTCAAGGGCGGCACTCTCACCATGCAGATGCTCGAGATGCGCCACGTGGGCCTCGGCGACATGCTGGAACGGCTCGAACGGCTGCGCAATCGGCTGGCCGGCGAGGGTCTTTTCGATGCGTCCCGCAAGAAGCCGCTGCCCTTCCTCCCCCATTGCATCGGCCTGGTCACCGGCAAAGACTCCGACGCTGAGAAAGACGTCATCCGCAACGCCCAGCTGCGCTGGCCGGCCGTCACTTTCAACCTGGCCTACGCCGCCGTGCAGGGTGACCGCATGGTGTCCGAGGTGACCGCGGCCATCCAGCGGCTGGACGACGACCCGGAGGTCGACGTGATCATAGTCGCCCGCGGCGGCGGCGACTTCCAGAACCTGCTCGGCTTCAGCGACGAGACGCTGATCCGGGCTGCGGCGGCCTGCACGACCCCGCTGGTCAGCGCGATCGGCCACGAGGCCGACCGGCCGCTGCTCGACGACGTGGCCGACCTGCGCGCGTCGACGCCGACGGATGCCGCCAAACGCGTCGTGCCGGACGTCTCCGACGAACTCAACCGGGTACAGCAAGCCCGGGCCCGCCTCAGCAACCGGCTGACCGGCATCCTCGCGCACGAGGTCGACCGGATCGGCCAGCTTCGCTCACGCCCGGTGCTCGCCACCCCCCAGTGGATCATCGATTCCCGGTCCGAGGACCTCACCCGCTACGTCGCCCGTGGCGCCGAGCTGGTCGACCGGGCGGTCGAGCGGGCCGGAGCGGTGATCGTCGACCTGCGTTCCCAGTTGCGCGCCCTCTCCCCCCAGGGCACCCTCGACCGCGGCTACTCGATCGTGCAGTTGCAGGGCGGCCAGGTGGTGCGCTCGCCCGGGCAGGCACCGTCGCAGACGAAACTCCTGATCACGCTCGCCGAGGGCGCTCTGGCGGCCACCGCGAACGCGGCAACCTCGGACCCGACACCGTCGAATGTGAAATTAGAATGGACACCATGACCTCGGCACCAGACGAAATCAATGCACTGAGCTACGAGCAGGCCCGGGATGAGCTCGTGCGCGTGGTGGACGCCCTCGAGCAGGGTGCCTCGTCGCTGGAGGAATCGCTCGCACTGTGGGAACGAGGTGAGGCTCTCGCCCGCCGCTGCGAAGAGTGGCTGATCGGCGCGAAAGCCAGACTGGATGCCGCCCGGGCAGGCCAGGTCGACTCCGCCGCGACAGCCGGATGAGCTCCGCCAAGCGCGCGCCCCGAATCGTCGCAGAGCTCGGGCGCCCGGAGACGCCGGATGAAACCCGCACCCGACTGGCCGAGAACTCCCGCAAGTACCGCTCCCACAAGACCGTGAACAATCTGATCCTGTCCCTGCTGGCCACACTGGGCACAGTCCTGGTGCTCGTGCTGCTGGTGCCGCGTAGCGACGCCCCGCGAAACCGCGACGTCGATTTCCAATCCGTTGCCGCGCAGGTGCAACCCGGCCTCAGCGATCCCCTGCTGGTTCCGGAGTTGCCGAGTGGGTGGACGGCCAACGCGGCGCAGTGGCGCCTGGGCGGAAGCGACAAGATCCCGTCCTGGTACATCGGCCTGATCACGGCCAAGACCGAGTTCATCGGCCTCACCCAGGCGCTCGGCGCCAACCCGAGCTGGCTCGCCGACGAGCTGCAGGATGCTCCGGTCGCCGGCACCGTCATGATCGCCGGCGTCTCCTGGGACGTCTACCGCAACACCGCACCGGAAGATGACCGCGGCAATTTCGAATCCGCTCTGGTGACCAGGGCCGGCGACAGTACCTACCTCCTCGTCGGTACCGCCGACGACGAGGAACTCGCCGTTCTGGCCGCAGTGCTGGCCGAACAGATCAGTTCCAACAGCACCGAGGGACAGTAATGGACGAGGCAGCAACACCGGCAGACGTCTGGACCGACCTGCAGCGCGGAAACGACCGCTTCGTGAGCGGCGAGCCGCGGCATCCGCGCCAGGATGTGGACCGACGAGCCGAGCTCGCCTTCGTACAGACCCCCGACGCGGCCCTGTTCGGCTGCAGCGACTCGCGGCTGGCCGCCGAGATCATCTTCGACAAGGGCCTCGGCGACCTGTTCGTCGTGCGCAATGCCGGTCAGGTCATCTCCGATTCGGTGCTCGGCTCGCTCGAATACGCGGTCGCCGTGCTGCGTGTGCCGCTCATCCTGGTGCTCGGCCACGACGGCTGCGGGGCCGTGCGCGCCGCCATCGATTCCCAGGCCGCCGACGCGCAACCACTGCCCGCGCACATCAGCCGGATCATCGAGAAGATCGTGCCGGCCGTCCGCCGGGTGGCGGGGTCCAAGGATGCGACGCCGATCGATCCCGAGCTGGTCGACGCCCTCGCCGTCGGCCGCGAACACCTTCGCGACACGGTGTCCGAACTGCTCGAGCGCTCGGAGATGATCAGCGCGGCCGTGGCAGAAGGTACATTGGCTATCGTCGGGGCGAACTACCGGCTGCTCGCAGGCCGTGCCGTGCCCGACATCGTTGTCGGCGTGGTTTAGCCGAGCAACCCGCCCGCGGCGAGCCGCCCAGGCCGTCGCCGCGCGTTCCCGTACCGAAAAGATTCCCAACCGAAAGGTAATACACACCGTGGTGGACAAGACCGCTGAAGCCGAGTACCGGATCGAACACGACACCATGGGCGAGGTCCGGGTTCCGGTCGCCGCCCTCTACGGGGCGCAGACGCAGCGGGCCGTCGAGAATTTCCCGATCTCCGGCTCGGTGCTGGAGCCCGCCCAGATCGCCGCCCTGGCGCGTATCAAAAAGTCCGCCGCCCTGGCGAACGCGAAACTAGGGGTACTCGACGTCGACATCGCCAACGCGATCGCCGCCGCCGCCGACGAGGTCTCCACCGGTCGCTACGACTCCGAGTTCCCGATCGACGTCTACCAGACCGGCAGCGGCACCTCCTCGAACATGAACATGAACGAGGTCCTCGCGACCCTGGCGACCCGCAGCCTCGGGCGCCCGGTGCACCCGAACGACCACGTGAATGCGTCTCAGTCCTCCAACGACGTGTTCCCGACATCCGTGCACCTCGCCGTGACGAGCGCGCTCATCGACGAGCTCGTCCCCGCACTCGACCACCTGGCCGTGGCCTTCGAGGCCAAGGCCGAGCTGTGGGCCGGCGCGGTCAAGGCCGGCCGCACCCACCTGATGGATGCCACCCCGGTCACCCTCGGCCAGGAGTTCGGCGGATACGCGCGGCAGATGCGCCTGGGCATCGAGCGCGTGCGCACCGCGCTTCCCCGCGTCGCGGAGGTCCCCCTCGGCGGCACTGCGGTCGGCACCGGCATCAACACGCCCGCCGGATTCCCGCAACTTGTGATCGAGCTACTCGTCGAGGAGACCGAGCTGCCGGTCACCGAGGCACGCGACCACTTCGAGGCGCAGGCCAACCGGGACGGCCTGGTGGACGCATCCGGCGCCCTTCGCACCATCGCGGTGAGCCTCACCAAGATCTGCAACGACCTGCGCTGGATGGGCTCGGGCCCCAACACGGGCTTCGGCGAGCTGAACATCCCCGACCTGCAGCCGGGCTCCTCGATCATGCCGGGCAAGGTGAACCCGGTGATCCCCGAGGCCGTGCTGATGGTCTGCTCCCGCGTGATCGGCAACGACGCCACCATCGCCTGGTCGGGCGCGTCGGGCTCGTTCGAGCTCAACGTCGCGATCCCGGTGATGGGCACCGCCCTGCTCGAGTCGATCCGCCTGCTCTCGAACGCGGCCCGCGTGCTCGCCGACAAGACCGTCGACGGCCTTACGGCGAACGTCGAGCGCGCGCGCGCGCTGGCCGAATCCTCCCCTGCGATCGTCACTCCTCTGAACCGGGTCATCGGCTACGAGGCCGCGGCCAAGGTGGCCAAGTACTCGGTGGCCGAAGGGGTGACCGTGCGCGAGTCCGTCATCGCGCTCGGTTTCGTTGAGCGCGGCGAGGTCACCCTCGAATTGCTCGACACCGCCCTCGACGTGCTGAGCATGACCCGCCCGCCTCAGGCGAGGTAGCCCCGCGCTTTCTCACTTGCGCAGCTCCTTGTCCGTTCAGCGCTCACCCATTCGACGGAAGAACAGTTAGCGCACCTCGTTGCCTTCGAGCATCTCGGTCACGAGGGCGGCGATCGCGCTCCGCTCCGAGCGGGTGAGCGTCATGTGGGCGAAGAGCGGATGTCCCTTGAGCGTCTCGATCACCGACGCCACCCCGTCGAAGCGGCCGACCCGCAGGTTGTCCCGCTGCGCCACATCGTGGGTGAGGACCACCCGCGAGTTCTGCCCGATCCGGCTGAGCACCGTGAGTAGCACGTTGCGTTCGAGCGACTGAGCCTCATCGACGATCACGAAGGCGTCGTGCAGGGACCGGCCGCGGATGTGCGTCAGCGGCAGGACTTCGAGGATGCCGCGCTCGATGACCTCCTCAAGCACGTTCTCGGAGACGATGGCCCCGAGTGTGTCGAAGACCGCCTGGGCCCACGGGCTCATCTTCTCGGCGGCGTCACCGGGCAGGTACCCCAGCTCCTGGCCGCCGACCGCGTAAAGCGGCCGGAAGACCATGATCTTGCGGTGCTGCTGGCGTTCCAGCACGGCCTCGAGCCCGGCGCAGAGGGCGAGCGCCGACTTCCCCGTTCCGGCCCGACCTCCCAGTGACAGGATGCCGATCTCCGGGTCGAGCAGCAGGTCGATGGCGAGCCGCTGTTCCGCCGAGCGTCCTTTCAGCCCGAAGACGTCCCGGTCACCGCGCACGAGCTTCATCGCACCGTTGCCGGTCACCCGGCCCAGCGCCGAACCGCGGTCGGAGTGGATGACCAGGCCCGTGTTCACGGGCATGTCCTGCACGAGACGGGTGTGCACGACCTCCTTGTCGTAGAGCTCGTCGATCAGGTTCGAGCCCAGGGTGATCTCGTCGATGCCGGTCCAGCCGGAGTCCACGGCAAGTTCGTGACGGTACTCCTCTGCGGTGAGGCCGAGCGAGGCCGCCTTGACCCGCAGGGGCAGGTCCTTGGACACGACGGTCACGTTCAAACCGTCGTGGGCGAGATTCAGGGCCACGGCGAGGATGCGGGAGTCGTTGTCACCGAGTTGCAGTCCGGACGGCAGCACCGACATGTTCGAGTGGTTGAGCTCCACGCGGAGGCTGCCGCCGTCACCGACCGGGATCGGGAAGTCCAACCGTTCGTGCTTCACCCGCAGTTCGTCGAGGAGCCGCAGTGACTGGCGGGCGAAGTAGCCGATCTCCGGGTCGTTGCGCTTGGCCTCGAGCTCCGCAATCACCACGACGGGGAGCACGACGGCGTGCTCCGCGAAACGGAAAATCGCTTTGGGATCGGAGAGCAGAACCGAGGTGTCAAGAACGTACGTGCATTCGGTCTGCCCCGTCGCCGACGCGCCCTGCTTAGAACCCTTGTTATCGATCTGATTAGCGGTCACAACCACTCCCACCCCGTGCCCCGTGAGGCACAGATTGTGTTGGCGAGCGGCCACAGGGTTCTCGAGCCGTACTTATGTGGCCGACTCGATCAGGCGCCATACCTGATAGGCATGACGCTACTTACCCGCACGCTCCAGGGGAAGAGCGACACGCCCATTCGAAACAACGTTCACCGAGCCGTCGTCAGTAGGTCACGGCGGTCGCATAAGAGGTGAACGCCCCGCGCAGCATGTCAACCGTGTCCGGGCTGAGCGCCGCATGGGTGCTCAGCCGCACGGTGCCGTCGCGGGTCGTCGCCGTCACCCCGTGGTTGTGCAGCGCGATGCTCAGCAGCGTGAGCTGGCTCGCCGGCGGCTCGAGCACCAGGATACCGGCCCGCTCCCGGTCGTCCCGGGAGGAAACCACGGGCACGGCGAACTCGTCCGCCAGATCGATCAGAAGCGACACGTTCACCGCGATCGCGTTTTCTATGGCACGGATACCGACCTCGGCCACCTCCTCGAGGGCGGCCGCGAACCGGGCCTGGGCGATGGCGTCTCCATTGCTCACCCGGAATGCGTTTGCGCTGCGGCTCGGCGGCAACACTGCGTCCCACGGCTCGGGGACGTCGGTGCCGGCGAAACCGGAGAACACGGGGACCAGGCGTTCCACCGCACGGTCGCTGAGAGCCAGGAACCCGGTGCCCCAGCCGGCCCTGGACCATTTCTGCCCGCCCGACGCGACGACGTCTGCCACCTCGTAGGGGACATCCACTGCGCCAAAACCCTGGATGGCGTCGACGATGAGCAAACGGTCGCCGATCACTTGACGGATGCCCTCGAGATCCACGCGATGGCCGGTGCGAGAATCGACGAGGCAGACCGCCACTGCGGCAGTGGCCGGGGTGAGCTGCTCCCGGATCTGCCCAGGGGTGACGCGGCCGTGGTCGGTCTCCAGCCAGAGTGGGGTGACCACCCGCAGCGCCTCCGCGGCGCGCACGGCCGCGAACGGGACCGTGGGAAAATCGCCCGACGACAGCAGCACCGCCCCCGTCAGGCCGAACATGGCCTGCATGACACCGGTGGTGGTGTTGGGCTCGGAAACGACCTGGTCGGCGCGGAATCCGGTCGCCCGGGCCACGGCGGTGCGCAGCCGCTCGTCCTGGGCCTGGAAGTGGTCCAGGCTGCCGAACCGGGCCCGCGAGAGCGCCTCGGTCTGGCCGAGGGTTTCGGCGACCACCCCCGCCGACAGCGGGCCGATCCGGGCATAGTCGAGGTAACCGGGTTCCGCGATGAACCCGTCAAGGAACCGTTCGAGATCCGTCATGAGGTGCCCCTACCCTCCGAAGCGGCGCTGGCGTCGGGCAAAATCGCGCAGGGCGCGCAAAAAGTCGACCTGGCGGAGGTCAGGCCCGAGTGCCTCGACGAAGTAAAACTCGCTGTGTGCGCTCTGCCAGAGCATGAAATCGCTGATGCGCTGCTCCCCCGACGTGCGGATGACCAGGTCCGGATCGGGCTGGCCGCCCGTGTACAGGTGCGCCCCGATCAGATCCGGGGTCAGCGTCTCCGCAAGGTCTTCGAGCACGCCGCCGCTGGCAAGGTGCGCTCCCACGATGCTCCGCATGGCGTCGGTGATCTCGGTGCGCCCGCCGTAGCCGACGGCAAGGTTGATGTGCAGCCCCTTCTTGCGGGCCGTGCGCGCTTCCGCGGCGTTCAGTGCGGCCACCAGCGGCTCGGGCAGTCCGGTCTTCGAGCCGACCTGCTGCACCCGCCAGTCGCGGTACCGGGACAGCTCCTCCGCGAGCTTGGCGATGATCTTCGTCAGCTCCGCGAGTTCTTCGCTGGGCCGGTTGGTGAGGTTGTCGGACGACAACAGGTAAAGCGTGACGACGGAGATGCCCAGGTCGTCACACCACTTGAGGAACTCCCGCATCTTGGCGGCGCCGGCCCGATGCCCGTGGGCGGCGGAGTCGAACCCGAGCTGTTTGGCCCAGCGCCGGTTGCCGTCGATGATCATGGCGACGTGGTTCGGAAGCACATCCGGAGTCAGCCCGCGACGAAGTCGACGCTGATAGACCCCGTAGAGAATGCCGCGCGCCCAAGGAACTTCCCGTTTCTGCACACAGTTACGCTAGCCCACTCGGGAGGGTCGCGTACCGCGCGCGGCATGCACACTGACGTATTCTTGCAGCATGGCCTCAGCGGATGACATCCCCAACCTGCCGTTGTTCGAGGACGACCTGCCCCCGCAAATGGACGTCAAGCCCACCTGGCGGGGATGGATCCACGCCGGCACGTTCCCGGTCACGATCGTGGCCGGCATCGTGCTGCTTTTGTCGGCCGAGGGCAGCGCGGCCCGGTGGAGTTCGCTCGTGTTCGTGCTCAGCTCGATGCTGCTGTTCGGCAATTCGGCGCTGTACCACCGGTTCGACTGGAGTCCGCGCACGAAAGTCATCCTCAAACGGATCGACCACGCCAACATCTTCCTCCTGATCGCGGGCTCCTACACGCCCATCGCCGTGCTGGCCCTGCCGCCCGCCAAGTCCACGCTGCTTCTGTCGCTCGTTTGGGGCGGCGCCATCCTCGGAATCGCCTTCCGGGTGTTCTGGATCCACGCCCCGCGTTGGCTCTACGTTCCGCTGTACCTGGCACTCGGCTGGGGAGCGCTGATGTTCATCGTGGACTTCTTCCAGGCCAACGCAGCGATGATGACACTGATCATGATCGGCGGGCTCTGCTACTCGGTCGGCGCCGTCATCTACGGCATGAAGCGGCCGAACCCGCTGCCGGGCGTATTCGGCTTCCACGAGATCTTCCATACCCTGACCGTGGTGGCCTTCCTCTGCCACTGGGCGGCGATCATGATCATCGCGACGAACCCGATCCACCCGTAGTTCGCTAGTCTTCGTCAGCGATTCCGGCCTCTGCGGCCTTCTGTGCGGCCATCTCCGCCTGCAGACGTTCCTGAATCTCGGCGCGGTAGGTGTTGCGGCGCACTCGGCGGGCCATGTCCATCGCCAGCAGCACCGCTCCCACGGCGACCAGAGCAATCGCCACAAAGCCCTCCGGGCCCGGCGTCACCGTGTTCGGGTCGAACTCCGGCGATGGGGTCGCGGCCAGGACGATGCTCACGAGCGGAGCCAGGATCAGGGCGCTCACGAGTCGTCCCGGATTCCGGTGAAGAGGTCGGATTCAGGTATCACGGTGTCCACTTTCGATTCGACGAGCTGGAAGTCTTCATAGGGCCACGCCTCGCGGATGAGGTCGTTCGGCCAGAAGAAGAAACTGCTGGTGGGGGCAACCTGACTCGCGTGGGCGCGAAGCGCCGCGTCCCGCACCTCGAGGAAGTCCCCGACTGGCACATGGGTCGTGGCCAGCTTCGGGTAGTCTTTCATCCACTCCCTGGCCGCCCCGAGCGGCTCCAGCAGGGGCGAGTCCGGCTCCGTGACGCTCAGTTCCAGGAACATGGCGTCGACGCGTTCGAGGTTGAAAATCCGATCGTAATAGAGCTTGTCGACCTGCCAGGGCTCACCGGCATCCGGGTACCGGGTCGCGTCGGCGGCGGCACGGTAGGCCTCCATCGACACGTCGTGGCAGCGGATGTGGTCGGGATGCGGGTAGCCGCCCTTCTCGTCGTAGGTCACCAGGACCTGCGGTCGAAATTCGCGGATCAGCCGGACGACCGGTTCGGCGGAGATCGCCACCGGGATGTCCGCGAACGAGTTCGGGGGCACCGAACCGTCTTCGTTCATGCCGGAGTCCTCGTAGCCGAGCCAGCGGTGCTGCACGCCGAGGGCCCGCTGGGCCTCGGCCATTTCCAGACGGCGCAGTCCCGGCAGGTCGCGCTCGGCCAGCGGATGGCCGAGCAGGGCCTCATTCAGGATGCTCCCCCGCTCGCCGCCCGTGCAGCTCAGGATCATCACTTCTGCGCCGAGACTCCGGTAGTGGGCATAGGTCGCAGCGCCCTTGCTCGACTCGTCGTCGGGATGGGCGTGCACCGCCAAGAGTCGCAGCGTCATGAAACTCCTCAGAAATGCCAGATATCCTTGGTACTAAGACTAATCGTTGATCCGTGAGTGTGGAGTCTGAGTGGCCCTGAGCAGCAACCTCGACACCCGGTACGGGCGCGCCCCGAACCGGGGCACGAGAGACCGTCGCGTTCTGTTCGTCTCAGCCGGCTCCCTCGCGGCAATCCTCCTGGGCTTCGTGGTCTGGGTGGGACTGGGGGCGTCGGAGCCTTTGATCGAGACCCGGGACATCCGTCACAGCATCATCGACGAGAACACTGTGAGCGTCACGTTCGAGGCGTCCATCCCGGTCGGCCGCACCGCCAGCTGCGCCGTTCAGGCGCTCAACGAGAGTTTCACGGTGGTTGGCTGGAAAGTCGTCGACCTGCCCGCGAGCACCGTGTATTCGCGGTCGACGACGACGGATGTGCGCACCACCGAGCAGAGTAACACCGGATTGATTTACCGCTGCTGGCTGACCTAGACTGATGGCTTCGCCCTGACGTGATCGTCGGGGCGTCCGTTGTATATCTGCGGGTTCACCCGCACGGGCATCGAACGAGCACGAACAAGCATGAGGAGATTCCACCCATGACTACCGAAACCACGGTCACCTGGCTGACGCAGGAGGCCCACGACCGCCTCGCCGCGGAGCTGGACACGCTCAGCACCGTCGGGCGCGTCGAGATCGCGAAGAAGATCGAATCGGCTCGCGAGGAGGGCGACCTCAAGGAGAACTCGGGCTACCACGCGGCCAAGGATGAGCAGGGGAAGATGGAGGCCCGCATCCGCACCCTCGTCCTGCTGCTGCGCAACGCCGAGGTCGGCCATGCGCCGGAAAGCCGGGGCGTCGTCGAGCCGGGAACCGTGATCACGGCCACGATCGCCGGCGATGAGACCCGCTTCCTGATCGGCAGCCGCGAGATCGCCGGGGACAGCGACCTCGACGTCTTCAGCGAGCAGAGCCCGCTCGGCACCGCGATCATCGGCCTGGCCGTCGGAGCGACAACGTCGTACGTGACGCCCACCGGCAAGGAAATCGCCGTCGAGATCTTCCTCGTGGAGACCTGGACCGGCAACTAACAGCACCGATTCCCCGCTCGCGCCCCGCTTGGCTCCCGCCGTCGAATTCGTTGGCGGCACGGCACCGTCACGAGCGTCGAACCCACGACGCTCGATTCGTCGACGCTCGCCCGCTAGTCGATCTGCGGGTCGTATCCGGCCGCACGCAACACATCCACGACGAGCTGGCGGTGATCGGGCCCGCGAGTCTCGACGCTGACGTTGAGTTCGACCTCGCTGATCTGAAGCCCCACACCGTGCCGCGTGTGCAGAACCTCGATCACGTTGGCGTGCGCCTCGGCGAGCAGCTCCGAGATGCGGGCCAGCTGCCCGGGACGGTCGGGCAGCATGATGCGCAACGTGAGATAGCGGCCGGATGCCGAGAGACCATGGCTGATCACGCGCTGCATCAGCAGCGGGTCGATATTTCCCCCGCTGAGGATCGCGACCGTTGGGCCGGTCGCGGTGACCTTGCCCGCGAGGATCGCCGCCACGGCGACCGCGCCGGCCGGCTCGACCACGAGCTTGGCGCGCTCGAGCAGCACCAGGAGGGCACGAGCCGTGTCGTCCTCGGTGACGGTGACGACCTCATCGACGGCATCGCGCACGATCTCAAAATTGAGCATGCCCGGTTTGGCCACCGCGATGCCGTCGGCGATGGTCGGCATGATCTGGATCTCCAGCACCCGGCCGGCCTCGAGGGACGGGGGGTAGGCGGCCGCGTTGGCGGCCTGCACCCCGATCACCCGGATCTGGCGGCCGTCCCGGCGCGCGCGCTGCTTGAGCACGCTGGCGACACCGGAGATGAGGCCGCCGCCACCGATCGGAACGATCACGGTGGCGAGGTCGGGAACCTGATCGAGGATCTCCAGACCCACGGTGCCCTGGCCGGTGACGACATCCGCGTGGTCGAACGGGGGGATCAGGATGGCGCCGGTCTCGGCGGCCCACTCCGCGGCCGCGAGCAGCGGCTCGGCCACCGTATTGCCGCGCAGGATGACGTGCGCGCCGTAGTCGCGGGTTGCCTGCAGCTTGGGCAGGGCGACGCCCACGGGCATGAAGATCGTGGCCTGGATGCCGAGCTCCCGCGCCGCGAAGGCGACGCCCTGGGCGTGGTTGCCGGCCGAGGCGGCCACGACACCGCGGGTCTTCTCTTCGTTGGTGAGCTTGGACATCCGGTTGTACGCACCGCGGATCTTGTAGGACCCGGTGCGCTGCAGGTTCTCGCACTTGAGGAGGACCGGCGCGCCGAGGAGCTTCGAGAGGTAGCGGGACGTTTCCATCGGGGTGACGGCGGCGACCCGACCGACGACATCCCGGGCGGACTCGAAATCAGCCAGGGTCGGTCCGACGAGCGAGACATTAGTCATGGGAGGCACTTTTCTCGAGGCGGTATGCCGGTCGGCGGAAACCGGGGCGTTGCGGGACGGTCTGCCACAACGTGGAGGCGAAGACGGGTGCCGAGGCGACCTGCTCGGATCGCCACGCCCCGCTGTTGATGTAACTGATCATGACGTTGAGCACGGCAGCGATCGGCACGGCGAAGAGGGCGCCGGCGATGCCCGCGAGCAGGGCGCCGGCCGCCACCACGAGCACGACACCCAGTGGATGCACCTTGACCGCCGTACCCATGATCAGGGGCTGTAGCACGTGACCCTCGACCTGCTGCACCAGCAGCACAACGCCGAGCATCAGCAAGGCCACCACCCAGTCGTTGAAGATCAGGGCGATCACGACCGCCACGGCGCCCGTGGCCACGGCGCCGACGATGGGGATGAACGAGCCGAGAAAAACGAGCACGCCGATCGGGATGGCGAGCGGAACCCCCAGCAGTGCGGCCCCGACCCCGATGCCGATCGCGTCGATGGACGCCACCAAGATCTGCACCCTGGCGAAGTTCCCCAGCGTGGTCCAGCCGGCCACCCCCGCGCCGTCGATGGCCGCGCGCGCGCCCTGGGGAAACAGGCGCACGATCCAGGACCAGATGCCCTTGCCATCGATCAGGATGAACAGCAGGCTGAACAGCGCCAGAAGGAAACCCGTCACCAGGTGGCCGAGCGAGGACCCCACGGAGAGCGCCCCGGAAACGAAAACCTGGCTGTCCGCCTGAATGGCGTCCCAGGCCTGGCCGAGGAACGCGTTGAGCTCCGGTTCGGTCAGCTGCAGCGGCGACGCCAGGAGAACGGCCTTGAGGCTGTCGTAGGAGGCGGCGAGCCTGTCGTTCAGGCCGACCGTGCCGATGGCGATCTGCGTCACGGCCAACGTGACCAGTCCGCCGAGGATCGCGAAGGTATTGATCAGAGCGATCACGACCGCGAGAGCCTTGGGAAATCGATGTCGCACCAGGAATCCGACGAAGGGCACGAGCAGTGCCGACACCAGCACGGCCACGAGCAACGGGATGACGATCAACCGGAGCTGGATGACGATGAAGATGAAGACAGCAAGTGCGCCGGCGAGCGCGAGCAGGCGCCAGGACCAGGCGGCGGCGAGTCGAATGCCGGCCGGCAGGTTCTCGTCGACCCCGTAGCCGTGCGAGGGCGGGAGCTCGACCAGGAGCGGGGGTACGGTGCGGCGGCGGCCGAACACGCCGAAGAAGCCGCTGCGGGCGGGTTTTCCGTCGGTTTCCATCACGGACTCAGTCTAGGCAATCACACGTGCCGTCTCCGGTATGGGCCAAAGGTGCTCGCCGCCTCAGGCCCCGGACCGGTCACTATGCCCGAGACGGGAGCGGGTCGACCGAGACGGGCGCGCCCGTGAACCGCACCAGGACCCGGTCCCCGGCCGACGGATGCAGCCGCGCGCCGTGCTGCACGACGAGCGACGCTCCGTCGTCCAGGCGCACCCTCGTGCGCCGGAGCGAGCCGTGGAAGCTCGACGAGAGCACGACCCCCGGTGCCCCCGCAGCGCCGAATTCGAGGTCTTCCGGCCGCACGGAGACGGACACAGCGCCATCCGCCTGCGAGGGGTCGAGCAGCGGCAGAGAGGCACCGTGAACCCGCGCGAACCCGTGGCGCACCACGCCGACCAGTCGATTGCTGAGCCCCACGAACTCCGCGATGAATGACGAGGCCGGCCGGGTATAGAGCTCTTCCGGTGCTCCGACCTGCTCGATGGAACCCGCCCGCATCACGGCGACGCGGTCGGCCACGGCGAGCGCCTCGTCCTGGTCGTGCGTGACGAACAGGGTCGTGATGCCCAGTTCGGTCTGGATGCGCCGGATCTCCTCGCGCAGCACCACCCGAACCTGGGCGTCAAGGGCCGACAACGGCTCGTCGAGCAGGAGCACCCGAGGCTCGGTGACGAGGGCGCGCGCCAGCGCCACGCGTTGCTGCTGACCGCCGGAGAGCTGGTGCGCGAAGCGGTCGTAGTGGGCGTCGAGCCCGACCAGGGCGAGGGCCACGGCCGCGCGGGCGCGCCGTTCCTCGCCACGGACCTTCCGCATGCGCAGGCCGAACTCGACGTTCTCACCCGCGCTGAGGTGCGGGAACAGCGAGTAGGACTGGAACACCATGCCCAGGTCGCGCCGGCTCGTCGGCAGTGTCGACACGTCGGCTCCGTCGATCAGGATGCTTCCGGCATCCGTGGATTCGAGCCCGGCCAATACCCGCAGCGCGGTGGTCTTGCCGCTGCCGCTCGGGCCGAGCAGGGCGACGAACTCGCCCGCGTGCAGGGTGAGATCGAAGCCATCCAGGGCACGATGGCCGGTGAAGTCCTTCACCACGCCCGCGAAGCGCACCGAGGCTCCCGCCGGGGCGTTCGCCGCCGGACGGTCCCGGTTCTCATTCTGGGTCCGAAGCTGGTTCTGGTTCATAGCTGACCTCCGGTGGTGGGCCGTGGCCGACTGCCGGTGCGAACCGTGCCGAGACGCCCGATGACGAGCAAGAGCAGGAATGCGAAGGTGAGTGCGAGCAGAGACAGGATGACGGCCGTGTAGGGGTCAGCCTTGCTCACGACAACGAGCGCAGTCTGCAGGGTGATGCGGTTGAGCAGGGAGGCGATCGTGAATTCGCCGAGCACGACTGCGACCGAGATGAACGCGCCGGCGAGGATGCCGCGGCGCAGGTTCGGAATCAGTACCCGCACGAGCACGCTCACCCAGCCCGCGCCGAGCGTGCGGGCCGCCTCACTGAGCGTGCGCACGTCGACGCCGTCGAGGTTCGTCTGGATGGCCCGGTAGGCGAACGGGAGCACCGTGATGCCGTAGGCGAAGGCGAGGGTCCACACACCGCTGCCCAGCAGGCGGCCGAGCACCGAGTACACCGGGGCCAGGCCGACCACAAGGACGATGGCCGGGATGCTGATGGGCAGAATGCAGACGAACTCCATCACGCGGCGCAGGCGGGGAAACCGCAGGTGCACCAGCAGCAGGGTCGGCACCAGCAGCAGGAGAACGATCGAAACGGTGCCCACGGCCAGCCCGACCGAGTTCCCGAGCGCGACGAGCACCGAACGGTACGGGCCGGCGAAGCCACCCTGGAACAGGGCCGTCCAACGGGAGAGGTCGTGGCCGCCGGCGAGGCCGCGGCGCAGGGTGAACTCGACCATGGCCACGATGGGGATGGCGAAGAGGAGGCCGATGCTGCCGAGGATGAGGCCGCGCGCCAGCCGGGTGGGGGTGTGCGCCACCGCCTTCATCGCTGCCACCGCGCCGCCCGTGCCTGCAAGGCCGAGTAGCCGGACATGACGACGAACATCACCAGGATCATGCCGAGCGCCAACGCCCCGGCGAGATTCTCCCGGCCGAGCAGGGTTTCACTGGTCAGGGCCGAGCGGATCTGCAGCGGAACGATCTGCGATCCCTGGCTGGTGAGCGCGGCGGCGGTCGCATAGGAGGAGAACGCGTTGGCGAAGAGCAGCAGCAGGCTGCCGAGAAACGAGGGCGCCAGCACCGGGAACGCGATCCGGAACCAGTAGGTGGATCGGTTGCCGCCGAGGGTTGCGTTGGCCTCGGCCCAGTGCGGGTTGAGCGCCTGCAGGGCGGGCAGGAAGGTGATGATCATCAGGGGAACTTGAAAGTAGATGTAGGGCAGCACGAGGCCGGGAAGTTCGTAGAGCCATACCCCGTCGGCGAAGATGTCGACACCGAAGGTGTCGCGCAGGATCACGGTGACCAGACCCTGGATGCCGATGGTCGCCACGAACGCGAAGGCCAGCATGACGCCGCCGAACTGGGCGAGCACGCCGCTGAGGGAGTCCACGACGGCGCGGAGGGGGCCGTTCTCGCGCGCGCCGAGCAAGCCGTAGCAGGCAAGGGCACCGACGACCGCACCCACAACGGCGGTGACTGCCGACAGTCCGAATGACGCGGCGAAGGCGTCTCTCACGACCGGGGTGCCCAGCGCGGCCACAGTCTCGAGAGTGAACACCCCGGACTCGTCGACGAAGCCGCTTCCGACGGCGATCAGGGTAGGAACAAGCAGGAAGAGCACCACATATGCCGCGAACGGCAGCAGCCCGAAGGCTGCCGCCGTGCCGCGCCGGCTACCGGACAGCTGCGGCCCACTTGGCGGCGAGGAGCGCGGCTCCCGCGGCGCTCTCCGCCTCGGAGGGGACGACCGTCTCGGCCGGGGCCGCCGGGAGTGCGGCGAAGAGCGCGGCGTCGATGGTGCCGGCCGCGGCCATCGCCTCGGCGCGAACGGGGCGGGCGCCGCCGGCGAGCCAGAGGTTCTGGCCCTCGTCGCTGTAGAGAAATTCCTGCCAGAGCCTGGCTGCGGCCGGGTTCGGGGCATCCTTGTTCACGGCCTGGTTGTAGTAGCCGGCATAACCGGTTCCCGGGAAGACGACGACCTCCCAGTTGCGCTCGCCGGCCAGACTGGTTCCGTAGCCCACGTTGAGGTAGTCCCAGTCGAAGACCACCGGGGTCTCACCCGACGCGATGGTCGCCGACGTCGGGTCGATCTTGACGAAGTTGCCGGCCTGGTTGAGCTCGTCGAAGAAGTCGATGCCGGCCTGGAAGTCGCCCACCTCGCTCCCGCTCTGCACGGTGGCCAGCCCGACGGCGGCGAACGCAGCCCCGGCCTGTGTCGGGTCGCCGTTGATCGCGACCTTGCCCGTGTACTCGGCGCCGAGCAGGTCACGCAGCTCGGTCGGCGCGGGAACGGCGTCGGGGTCGTAGCCGACCGCCAGGTAACCGCCGTAGTCGCCCGTGTACAGCCCGGAGGCCTCCTTGAGCGCATCCGGGATTTCGTCCCAGGCCGCCACCTGGTAGGGCGCGAAGCGATCGGTGCTGGACAGCGCCACCGCGAGGCCCAGGTCGAACACGTCGGGGGCGGTGTCCTGCCCGGCGAGGTTGTCCGCGGCCAGGATCTCCTCGGCGCTGGACGCGTCCGGCGAGGCCTCGGTGATGGTGATTTCCGGGTACTTCTCGGAAAATGCGTCAAGCACGGCGCCGTAGTTGGCCCAGTCCCGCGGCAGGGCGATCACGTTCAGAGCGCCTTCGGCCCGGGCCGCGTCCTCGAGGGCGGCCAGGTCGCCGAAGGCGGAGAGGCTGGTCGCGGAGGCGGCATCGACCCCCGTGGGTCCGGAACCGGCATCCGCGGCACCGGAGCAGGCGGACAGGCTCAGGGCGAGGGCGGTGGCCGCGGCCGCGGCCAGGATGCGCGTGGTGAACAAGATTCCTCCATCGGACCCGTGGCGGCCGCCGCGCGAAAACGCGGACGTGTGGAGCCGGGTAGCCGGTCAAGGCGAGGTTAGGAGCGGCCGTCGACCGTGAGGGGGTGCGCCGCTGAACATCGGGTGAATGCCGTCTGAAGCGTGCCACTAGGGTCGGAGAGTGGTGCAGACGATCTCCCCAGCCCTTGCCCGCCGGATCGCGCTCGGCGCGCAGGGCTTCGGCCGCCCGCCGACAGTGACGCCGGGCATCCGTCAGCTGGATGCCCTGGTGAACCGGCTCGGGCTGCTGCAGATCGACTCCGTGAACGTGTTCGAGCGCAGCCACTATATGCCGGCGTTCAGCCGACTCGGCGCCTACGACAAGGCGCAGCTGGACCGACTGACCTCGGGCCGCGAATCCCGGTTCACCGAGTACTGGGCGCACGAGGCGTCGTTCCTGCCGCGCGACGCCTGGCCGCTCTTCGGCTGGCGGATGCGCGAATTCCGGGCCCGGTCGGCAACCGAGGCGTGGGCGCAGGGCAACCGGCCGATGCTCGACTGGCTGCTCGCCGAGCTTGCCGCCAACGGTCCCCTGCGCGCGAGCGCCATCGAGCACGACGCGAACCGCCGCAGCGGCCCGTGGTGGGGCTGGTCGGACGTGAAGACCGGGTTGGAGACCCTGTTCCGCTGGGGCGACGTGGCGATCTCGGGCCGGGAACGGTTCGAACGGGTCTACGGGCTGCCGGAGCAGGTGTTCCCGCGGGAGTTGCGGGAGCGAACGGTCGGCCGGGACGACGCGCACCGCGAGCTGGTGAGTCGCTCGGCGCGGGCGCACGGAATCGGTACGGGGAAGGACTTCGCCGACTACTTCCGGTTGCGCGGCCCGGCGACCCTGGCGGCCATCCACGACCTCGAGGATGCCGGCGAGCTCATCCCGGTCGAGGTGCCGGGCTGGGGTGCGGGCGGCGCACCGGGGGGCGCCTGGCTGCACCGCGACGCGCGGCTCCCCCGCCGGGTGGATGCCGCGGCCCTGCTGTCGCCGTTCGACCCGGTCGTCTGGGAACGGGCGCGCGCGTTGCGCCTGTTCGGATTCCACTACCGGATCGAGATCTACACGCCCGAACCGAAGCGGGTGTTCGGTTACTACTGCCTGCCCGTGCTGCTCGGCGACACGATCGTGGGCCGGGTCGACCTGAAGAACGACCGGCAGGCGCAGGTGCTGCGGGTGCGCGCGGCCTGGGCGGAGCCCGGCGCGCCATCGGACACGGCCGGACGCCTCGCAGCTGTTCTCAAGGAGGCCGCCGCCTGGCAGGGCCTGCCGCAGATCGAGGTGGAATCGCGCGGCAACCTCGCCGAGGCGTTGGCCGCCGAGCTGCGTTAGCGGCCGTCGAGGATGGTCAGAACTTGCGGCCCATCGTGTGCAGGCGCTCGACGCGCTCGGCGATCGGCGGGTGCGTGGCGAAGAGCTTGTCCATCACGCCGGGCTTGAGCGGGTCGGCGATCCAGAGGTGGGCCATCGAGGTATTCTGCTTCTTCATCGGGCGCCCGAAGGCCTCGAGCTTGCCGAGTGCGCTGGCCAGGGCGTCCGGATGCCGCGTGGTCAGGGCGGCCGTCGCATCCGCCAGGTATTCGCGCTGCCTCGACACCGCAAGCTGCACGATCGTGGCGATCAGGGGCGCCACGAGCATGGCGACGAGACCGACCACCATGATGACGGGGCTGCCATTGTTTTTGCTGTTCCGGCCAAAGAACGCCATTCGAAGGAAGATGTCCGAGATGAACCCGACGGCGACGACGAGGCCGAACACGACCATTGACAGGCGGATGTCGTAGTTGCGCACGTGGCCGAGCTCGTGCGCCATGACGCCCTCGAGCTCGGAGTCGGTCATGATCTCCAGCAGGCCGGTGGTGGCCGCGACGATCGCGTGTTCCGGGTCGCGCCCGGTGGCGAAGGCGTTCGGCGCCGGGTCGTTGATGACATAGATCGCGGGCATCGGCGTGCCGGTGGTGATTGAGAGGTTCTCGACGATGTTCCAGAGCCTCGGATTCTCCGATTGATTGGTGATGCGGATGCCGCCGCTCATCGCGATCGCCTGGCGACCGGCCACGAAGTACTGCACCACGGCGTACCCCGTGGCGAAGACGACCGTGAAAATCAGGATGCTGTAGTCACCGGGCGTGCTGTAGACCGCGTTGGCGAGCCAGCCGAGACCCGCGATGATGGCGATGAACAGGATGATGATGAAGACGGTGTTGCGCTTGTTGCGCGCAATAGCGCTGTACATGGCAGCCGTCCGCTAGAACTGAACGCGAGGCGGCTCCGCGATGGCGGCGGAGTCGGACACCTCGAAAAAGTCTCGCTGGGTGAACCCGAGGTTGCGGGCGATGAGGTTGTTGGGGAAGACCTGGATCTTCGTGTTCAATTCCCGAACGCCGCCGTTGAAGAACCGGCGTGAGGCCTGGATTTTGTCCTCCGTGTCGACGAGCTCGCCCTGCAACTGCAGGTAGTTCTGGCTGGCCTGCAGCTGCGGGTACGCCTCCGCTACGGCGAAGATGCTGCGCAGCGCGGTCTGCATGTGGTTCTCGGCGGCGGCGGCCTCGGCCGGACCCTGCGCGTTGAGCGACTCGGCCCGTGCCTTCGTGACGTTCTCGAAAACGGCCCGCTCGTGTGCCGCGTAGCCCTTGACCGTCTCGATCAGGTTCGGGATCAGGTCGGCCCGGCGCTTCATCTGAACGGTGATATCACTCCATGCCTCGTCCACGCGCACTTTGAGGGTGACGAGGGAGTTGTACGTGGCCCAGAGGTAAATCCCAATGATGACGACGAGTGCAACAACGATGAGGAGCGGGATGAGCCATTCCATGGCAGCTTCTCCTTGAGGTGAGGCGGGGCGGGCAAGCAGGCCGCGGCGGCGTTTTTTACGACGCACGCACCATCATAACCGCGGGCCCTGGGGCTCACATGCGCTTCCCGACACACTCCAAGAAACGCGGCGATGACCGGCCCCACGCGACCGTCAGCGGGCGGAGAGCACCGTCTGCAGCCAGCGGTAGGAGGACTTGGGGGTGCGGGTGCGGGTGCCGCTCTGGAAGTCGACGTGCACGAGGCCGAACCGTTGGGTGTAGCCGGCCGTCCATTCGAAGCTGTCCAGCAGGGACCAGACCAGGTAGCCCTGCAGGGTGACCCCGTCGGCGATCCCGCCGGGGGCCGCCGCGGCGAGCGCCGCCGTGATGTGCTCGGCCAGGTAGTCGATCCGGGCCGGATCGTGCACGGCACCCCACGTGTCGGCGGCGTCGGGGAAGCTCGCTCCCCCGGCCGTGATGCAGACGGGCGGCAGGTTCTCCGCGTAGCGGTCGCGCAGTTCGCCGAGGGCCACACCGAGGTATTCGGGCGCGATGGCCGTGCCGGCGTTGGTCACGGGGAACTCGCGAAACGGGGTGACGTGGAAGGGAAAGGCCACGGGCTTCTCCGCCGGCCCGCTGGGCGGAGGCCCGTTCGGGGTCTTCGGGGCAGCGGCGCCGGCCTTGATCCGGCTCGGCTGGGAGTAACCCAGCCCGTAGAAGTCGAGCGGCTGGTGGATGGTGCGCAGGTCGTCCGGGTCGGTTTCCAGCAGCATCCGCATCGGCACCTGGTAGGGCTCCGGCGGTTTCGGGTAGCGGCCGAGCAGC
The DNA here is from genome assembly GCF_004402245.1 of Cryobacterium sp. TMT2-18-2. Lineage (NCBI taxonomy): Bacteria > Bacillati > Actinomycetota > Actinomycetes > Micrococcales > Microbacteriaceae > Cryobacterium > Cryobacterium sp. TMT2-18-2. The sequence goes on along the minus strand of NZ_SOFU01000008.1, from coordinate 68,659 downwards.
ACCGCGTCGGCGTAGACGCGATTGTGCAGCACGTCGAAGAGCGCGGCGGCGACCTCGTCGGCTTCGCGGCCGCTGGCGGCTTGCACGGGCGAGTGCACGTTGGAAATCCCGATCCGGCCGCGCACATCGGCGGCGCGCAGCCCCTGCACGGCGAGTCCGTGAGCAAGCAACTGGTGGTGCGCCGCCGGCAGGGCACCGAAGAGCCGGGCCTCCCCCGGGGCATCCGTTCCGAGGGCGTAGCCGTTGAGGGTCACCGTCGCGGGGTCGTTCAGGGTCAGCCAGGAGTCGATCCGGTCCCCGAACACCTCGCCGACCTGGTGGGCGTAGTCGCCGAACCGCATCGCGGTGTCTCGGTTCAGCCAGCCGCCGCGCAACCGCACCGGGGTGTCCCAGTGGAACAGGGTCGCCATCGGGCTGATCCCCGCGACCAGGAGCCCGTCGAGCAGCCGGTCGTAGAAGGCCAGGCCGGCCCGGCTGAGCGAGCCGCGGCCATCGGGCTGCAGCCGGGACCAGGCCAGGGAGAACCGATAGACGTCGACGCCCAGTTCGCGGAGCAGCGTGACGTCCTCGTCGAGCCGATTGAAGTGATCGGTCGAAACGGATGCGTTGGAGCCGTCACGGATGCGCCCGGCGGTGGCCGTGAACGGGTCCCAGCTCGACTCCCCGCGACCGCCGTCCCGGGCGCCACCCTCGATTTGGAACGCGGAGGTTGCCACGCCCAGGGTGAAGCCGTCGGGCAGCCGGTCGCCCAGTTCCCCCGCCCGGTGTTCCCAGGCGCGGGCGGCGGGGGTGTTGCTGTTGCTCATCGACCCAAAACTCTTTCCAGATAGCTGTTGCTGAAGCGGCGCTCCGGGTCAAGCCTGTCACGCACCGAAAGGAAGTCGTCGAAGTGCGGATAGTCGGTGCGGAGGGACGCCGCGTCCTGGTCGTGCATCTTGCCCCAGTGCGGACGCCCGCCGTGCGCGCGCATGATGGCCTCGACCGCCTGGAAATACGCCGCCGGGTCCTCCCGGTAGTACCGGTGCACGGCGATGTAGCCGGTCTCTCGGCCCGCGGCGGTGGACAGCCAGACGTCGTCGGCGGCGGCCGAGCGCACCTCGATCGGGAACGAGATGCGCCAACCCCGCGCCTCGATCAGCGCCCGCACCTCCCGCAGCGCGGCCGGTACCCGGACGCGCGGCACGGCATATTCCATTTCTTGAAAACGCACCGTGCGGTTCGTCAGGAACACGTGGTGCGAGACATCCGTGAATTCGCGTCTCCCGGTCAAGCGGGCGGCGAGTCGGTTGAATCCGGGGACTGTCGCCGGCGCCACGGCGCCCAGGGCGCAAATGCCGCGGTAGACCCCGTTCGCGAGCAGTTCGTCGTCGACGAAGCGGGCGACCTTGCCGAGCGGCGACCGGCCGGACTCCAGGGGCAGCCGGGTGTTGGTCTTGGTCAGGGCGGTCTCGGTGTGCGGGAACCAGAAGAACTCGTAGTGATCGCTGTGGTCGGTCCGGTCGAGGTAGTGCTCCAGGACCTCCGCGAGCGGCTCGGCCGCCTCCACCGCGTGCAGCAGGAACGCGGGCACGCACTGCAGGGTCACGTCCACCACGATTCCGAGCGCGCCGAGACCGAGCCGGGTCGCGGGCAGCAGCTCCGGGTTCTCCGTGGCGCTCACGCGCAGCAGGCTGCCGTCACCGACTACCAGGGTCAGCGCCACGATCTGGGTGGCCAGACCGCCGTACCGGCCGCCCGTGCCGTGCGTCCCGGTGGACGTGGCGCCGGAAATCGTCTGCCGGTCCACGTCGCCCAGGTTCGGCAGGGCCAGACCGTAGGGCCGCAGCAGCCGGGGCAGTTCGAACAGTCGGGTGCCCGCGGCCAGAGTGACCTGCCCGGCCACGGTGTCCACACCGATCAGCCCGGCGAGGTCAAACAGGTCAAGCTGCACCCCGGGCGCGAGCGCGATGCCCGAGAAGCTGTGCCCGGAGCCCACGGCCTTGACCCGAAGGCCCACCGCCCCGGCCGCCACCACGGCGCGCTGCACGGCGGCGACGCTCGACGGCCGCTCCACGCGCACCGGAGTCACCGCCTGGTTCCGGGCCCAGTTGCGCCACACCGCTCCGCTCGCACTCACAGAAAGGCCTTCCCCTCACCCCGGTAGGTCGGCAGGATGTCGACCACCTTTCCATTCTCGACCAGCGCGAACTCGTTCACGTGCTCGCTCAACTCCCCCGACTTGGTGTGCCGCGCCCAGACGCGGTCACCGACGCGGAGCCGGGCCGCACCCACACCGGTGAGCGGGGTCTGCACCTCACCGGCCATCTCCCGCGGCACCAGACCGAGGCCCTCCGGCCAGACCACGCGGGGCAGCCGGTCGGCCCCGGGCACGCCGGACGCGATCCAGCCGCCGCCGAGCAGCACGGCCGTGGCGGGGCGGGGCTTCCGCACCACCGTGAGGGCGACCGCGGCCGCAGGCGCGGGCCGGAAGCTCGCGAAATTGTCGAAGAGGTGGCCGCCGAAGAAGCCGCTGCCGACGGCAATGTCGGTGACGGACGCGTCGGCGCGCGTGCTCTCGACCGAGCCGGTTCCGCCCCCGTTCACGAACTCGAGGGGCGCGACCTCCCGCACCGCGGCGACGGCCGCGCTGCGCCGCTCCCTGAGCTCGCCAATGGACCGGCGCCGCACCCAGCGGGTGACCAGGCCCCGGATCGGTTTCCCGGCCGACCTGTCGCCGATCCCCGCCACCTGCGCCTCATAGGACATCACGCCGACGAGAACGAAGCCGGGGCGGGCGACGATGTCCTCAGCGAGCCGGCGGGCCTCGCCGGGGGTGTGCACGGGTGAACGCCAGACGCCCAGGTGGCCGAGCACGGGGGCGTCCCAGGCCGCGTCGAGTTCAAGGCAGACCCGGATCGGGGTCCGTCTGCCGGGCGGAAGCACGGCATCGATGAAGTCGAGGTGCGCGATCGAGTCGACCATCAGGGTGACCGCCCCGGCCAGCTCGGGCGAGCGGCCCAACGTGCGGATCGCGGACCGGTCGGCCGTGGGGTAGCCGACGACGACATCCGTCACCGTCTCAGCCAGCCAGAGCGCCTCCGCCAGGGTGTAGGCCAGCACACCCCGATAGCCGGGCATGGCCAGGATGGCCTCAAGCACGCCGCGCACCCGAATCGACTTCGACGCGACCCGGAGGGAGGTGCCGGCCGCGCGGTCCAGCAGGTCGTGCGCGTTGTGGCGCAGGGCACCCAGGTGCAGGGCGGCGACGGGGGCGTCCAGGTGCGCCGTCGCGGCCGTGAGCTCAGGCCAGAACAGCCCCGGCGTCTGCCACGACCGGCCCGTGGGGCGGGGGGAGAGGTCGAGCATCAGCGCACCGCCTTCAGTAGCCGGGACCGAGGATACCCGGCGCGGTGACCCAGCCACAGCCGCCCCGTGCTCTTGCGCGGGGAAGCAGCAGCACGGATGTTCCAGCGCCAGTATGCCCTATGGCCCCCGCCGATCACGAATGGGTGTCGTCGCCGTCTAATTGGGTGTCGCACGTTGACTTTCGCGGCGCTGGCCCGTGAAATGGTCACAGGGGGAATCATGTTCGGGACACGTATGGCCGGTTCGGGCGGAACGCCCGGGCGTCGTCGTCGACGGTGGATGCCCGGCCCCCTGCCTCTGTTCGTCGCCCTGGTCGGCCTGCTTCTCCTCGGCGTACCGGGCGCGGCGTTCGCCGAACCGGCTGCCGCAGCCACGCCGACTCCCACGCCGACTCCCACAAGCGAGCGGGACGCCACGGAGGCGCCGGCGAACGCGCCGGCCATCGTCGGCCCACCGCCGGGCAGTTTCGTGGGCAGCGGAACCACCACCGTCTCCGGCACGGGCGAAGCCGGCCGGGAGATCCAGTTGCTCTCCCCCGTCGACGGTCAGGACCCGCTCTGCTTCGCCGTGGTCGACGGAGCCGGCCAGTGGAGTTGCGCCGCGGTTTCCCTGCCGAGCGGGCCATCCGTGCCGCTTCGCGTCGTCGTCACCGGAGCCGCCGACCTGACCGACGAGCACACGATCGCCGTGTTGTCCGCCCCCCGGGTGACGGGCGGTCCCACCGGTGGGAGCCTGACCAACGGCACGGTGCGCGGCACCGGCTATCCGGGGGCCTCCGTCGTCGTCACGGTGAGCGACGGCCCGCGCTGCACGGCCACCGCCGACGCCTCCGGCAACTGGTCGTGCACGTTCGCCGACGGCCTCGCCGGCGGGCAGGCCGAGGTCTCGGCCAGCCAGCAGACGAGCTACAGCAATCCCTCATGGTCCAATTCGAGCGCACCGGTCGACCTCGTCTTCGACCTCGACCGTCCGGGGCCGCCCACGCTGACCACGCCGGTGAGCGGCGCCCAGCTGCCGCTCACCGACGCCGGGTACACGGGAACCGGTGAAGAGGGTGCGACCGTGACCGTCTTCGCCGGGTCATATTCGGTCTGCAGCGCCGTCGTGGCATCCGGGTCGTGGAGTTGCTCGGCGGGCGGAGTCGCTGCCGGTACCTTCCGGGTGATCGCGGTGCAACTCGACCTGGCAGGCAACCTCGGCCCGGGCAGCCCCGGGGTGGACGTGCGCTACGGCGTCCCCACCCCTGCCCCCTCCGGCTCGACCGGCCCCGAGGCGACCGCCCCGTCCGCCGACGCCCCCGCCGCCCCACCGCCGGCCGAGGAGTCCGCACCGGCGGAAGCCCCGCCCGGCCCTGCAGCCCCGGCCTCGCCGGCACCGCAGGCGGACCGTCCGGCCGTGGCCCTGGCCACACCGCTGCCGGGCGGCTGGAACGACCCCACCCGGTTCGCCACGGCCGTGCTGCCACCGTGGTCGACCCCCGACCTCTCCTGGTTCCAGGCGGCGTTGCTGGCGCTCGGCGCCCTCCTGCTGTTATGCATCCCCGCGCGCCTCCTCGCCGGGACCGTGTTCCGGGCCACGGACGGCCGCCCACTCTGGCAGAGCATGCCGATCGCGGGCCGCAACCGGTCCCGCGAGGAATTCGAGACCGTTCCCGAACTACCTCTGAACCGGTGGCTGGTGGCCGGCGCCGCCGTGCTGGCCGCGGCCACCCTCGTCATGCTGTCCGGACCGGTCACCAGCCAGCCAGCCTACCTGCGGCTGCTCCTCGCCGTGGCGCTGGCCCTCCTCATCGTCAACGCGGTCGGAGCGCTCGTTCCGCTCTGGTGGAGCTCCCGCGTGTGGCGGACGAAGGCGTCCGTGACCTTCCTGCCCCGTTACCTGCTACTGGTCGCCCTGACCGCGTTGGCCTCCCGGGCTTTCGACGTTCACCCGGCGCTCGTCTTCGGGCTGCTCGGCAGCGTCACCGTGGCCCCCGAGGTGCTGACGCCGAGGCGCGGCCCACTCGCCGCCGTTCGGGCCGGCAGCCTGATCGGGCTGGCCGTGGTCGGCTGGCTGACGCTGGGCCTGCTGCCGGCCGCGGACGGCTTCCTCAGCGCGCTGGCGGCCGAGATCATCAACAGTGTGGTGCTGGCCGCGATCGGTTCGGCAGCGCTGGTGCTGATCCCGATCGGACGCACCAGCGGACGGAGCATCCTCGCCTGGTCACCGCCGATCTGGGCGTGCCTGACCGTGCTCGCCTTCACGATCATGTTCGGAGTGCTGTCCCCGGCGGTGGAACTCTGGCACGAAGGTGGCAGCCTTAGCCTGTGGTGGGTGGCAGGCACTCTGTTCGCCGCCGTCAGCATCGGGGCCTGGGCCTGGCAGCGGTTCGTCACGCCCACCCGAGTCTGAGCCTCGGCCACCTCGATGATTCCGCCGAGAGGGCGCGGGATCAGGCCCGCCGAGAAGTCGCACGGCCGGTCAGGCCCGACGGATCAGGCCGGCCTGCCGGCCGGCCGCGACGGCCGCCGTGCGTGAGGACACCCCGAGCTTCGGGTAGATGTGTGGCTGCCGGCTGCTCATGGTGGCGCTGCTGTTCGGCGTCTCGGCGCTGGCCGTCGGCGCATTCTTCACGGTCTGGAGCATTTAGAGGCACGCCCGCCTGCTCGCCGTGACGTCCACCCTGGTCGACGGCACCCTGACGACGAGCCGCCACAGCGTCACAGCGTCACGGCGCGTCCGCGGCGCACGCTATCGTCGAGAGCGTGCGCCTCGGAGTCCTTGATGTCGGTTCGAACACCGTCCACCTGCTGGTCGTCGACGCGCACGCAGGCGCCCAACCGGTGCCGATGGCCTCCGACAAGGCCGTGCTGCGCCTGATGCGCTACCTCACCCCCGAGGGCGCCATCACCGACGAGGGGTGCACCGCCGTGCTCGAGTCGGTGCGGAACGCGGCCGAGGTGGCCCGCCACCACCACGTCGACGACCTCCTGCCGTTCGCCACCTCCGCACTGCGTGAGGCCGTGAACGGGCCCGAACTGCTCGCCCGGGTCGAACGGGAAACCGGGGTCGCCCTGCAGGTCCTGTCCGGCGAGGACGAGGCCCGACTGACGTTCCTGGCCGTGCGGCGCTGGTACGGCTGGTCCGCCAGGGACATCCTGCTCTTCGACATCGGGGGCGGCTCCCTGGAGATCGCCGCCGGCGCGAACGAGGTGCCCGCGGTCGCGCTGTCGCTGCCGCTGGGTGCCGGCCGTTCCACCATCGGCTTCCTGCACAACGACCCGCCGCTGCCCGCGCAGGTCTCCGCCCTCCGCGAGCACGCCGCCGCCGTGCTCGCGGAAGCCCTGGTGGCGTTCGAGGGGCTCCCGGCGCCGCACCACGTCGTCGGTTCGTCCAAGACCATCCGCTCCCTGGCGAAACTGGCCGGCTCCACCACGGACGGTTTCGGGTCGGGCGAGCGGATGCAGCTGAGCCGCTCGCAGCTGAGCGACTGGGTCCCCCGACTGGCTCGGATCCCGGCTGAGGCGCGCCCGGCGCTGCCCGGCATCACCGCCGACCGCACCTTCCAGATCGTGGCCGGTGGCATTGTGCTCCACGCGGCGATGGCCGCGTTCGGGGTGACCGAGCTGGAAGTGTCGCCGTGGGCGCTCCGCGAGGGCATCATCCTGAGGTATCTGGACCACCTGGAGTAGCTGCCCCTGACCCATTCGACGGAGATTCTGCCGAGAATGGCGCGAAACGGGCTCCGAGGCCAAAATCTCCGTCGAATTGGTTCCGCACTCGGCCGTCTGAGCTCCAACCGGGTGGCGCCGAGGGAGCGCTCTGGTCGGCGCGGCGCCTTCGCCGTGGTGATCACTTCCAGAAGAAGAAGCGGCTGATGTCCCACGTTGCGTGCAGAATGCCCCTGACACCGTTCTCACGTCGGGGAATGGCACGTGGCAGGAGGAATCGGCCGATTCACTCGCAGAGGGTAGCGCCACGAACCGGGCCGGACAGGCTGCCGCACAGGTCGAACGACGAGGCTCGGATGCTGCCGCCCGGACGGCGGGCGTCGGGCTGTGACGCTGTGACGTACCGTGTGGTGCCCCCGCTGGGGGTCGAACCCAGACTGTGACGATTTTAAGTCGTCTGCCTCTGCCATTGGGCTACGGGGGCGCGCCCGGTGAACCGAACGCCTCAAGCGTAGGGGCTGCGGGCGTCTTCGGTTTCTCCCGGTGACGCCCGCAGACGCTATTACTTGACGGGTGCGGTCGCCGCGGCCTTCTCGGTCGTCCCTGCCGAAGCGACTTCCGCAGCCTTGTCGGCCGCGGTCTTTCGCGGGGCCCGGGGTGCGCGCGCCGTTGCCTTGGCGGCGGGACCCGTGCCGGGCGCGGCTACGGTGGCCGCTGCCTTGGCCGATGCGGCGACGGTCACCGGAGCCTTGGCCGGAGCGGCAGAATCCACGACCGGCTTGGGCCGCGAGGCAAACTCCACGAACGTGGCCCGCGGATGCTGCACCGCGGCCAGCGAGACGATGTCGCGACCGAGGAAGAAGTTGTTCATCCAGCCCCAGACGATGCGCAGCTTGCGCTCCCAGCTGGGCATGGCCAGGCCGTGGTAGCCGCGGTGGGCAAACCAGGCCGGCAGACCCGTGATGGCGATCTTGCCGGACTGGAAGACACCGGAACCGATGCCGAGGCCGGCGACGGCACCCAGGTTCTTGTGCAGGTATTCCTTGGGAGTCTCGCCGCGCAGCACCGCGACGATGTTCTTCGCGAGGAGCTTGCCCTGGCGCACCGCGTGCTGAGCGTTGGGCACGCAGAAGCCGCCCACGCCCCCGCCGCTCAGGTCGGGGACGGCGGTGATATCGCCGGCGCCCCAAGCGTCGGCGATGATCTCGTCTTCGGTTCCGACGCGCAGGTCGGGGCGCACCTGCAGGCGTCCACGATCTTCGATCGGCAGGTCGGTGTGGCGCACGATGGCCGGGTTAGCCATGACTCCGGCTGTCCAGACAATCAGATCGGTCTCGAAGCTCTCGCCGGTGGACAGTTCGACCTTGCCGTCGACCGAGCTGGTCAGCTGCGTGTTCAGGTGGATTTGCGCGCCGCGTTCGTCGAGGTGCTTGATGACCCAGAGGCTGGTCGGTAGCGAGACCTCGGGCATGATGCGCCCCATCGCCTCGATCAGGTGGAAATGGGTGTCGTCGAACCCGATCTGCGGGTAGGACTTCAGCAGCGATGACGCGAAGGAACGCAGCTCTGCGAACACCTCGATGCCGGCGAAGCCCCCGCCGATGACGACGAAGGTGAGCAGGCGGTCGCGCTCGGGGCCGGCCGGAAGTTGGGCAGCCTTGTCGAAGTTGGTGAGCACGCGGTCACGGATGGCGACGGCTTCCTCAATGGTCTTCAGACCGATGGCCTGGTCCGCGACGCCCGGGATCGGGAACGTGCGCGACACGGCGCCGGCTGTCACCGCGACGACGTCATAGACGAATTCGTAGGGCTCGCCACTGGGCGGGGTGATGGTCGCGGTTTTCGTGGCGTGGTCGATGTGGGTGACCTTGGCCGTCACGACGTTGGTCTTCTTGAGGTGACGACGGTGCGCGACTGCGGCGTGGCGCCCCTCGATAGATCCGGCTGCGACCTCCGGCAGGAACGGCTGGTAGGTCATATACGGCAGAGGGTCGACCATGGTGACCTCGGCCTCGCCGGCGCGAAGCCATTTCTCCAGCTTCCACGCGGTGTAGAACCCGGCGTAGCCGCCACCGACAATAAGAATTTTGGGCACTATGAAAGTCCTCCTACATGATTTGGCTGCACGAAAACTTACCGTTTTGACCGGATTCGCTTGATGTGCCGAGTGGCCCCGGTGCCGAGCAGCGTTAACAGAGTACCAAACCCGACCAGGACGAGGAGCGGCACCGTGACATACCTCAGCGTGAGCGGGCTGGGCAACCATGCCGCGACGACGCTGGGGGCAGGCAACGCCGGGTCTTCCTTCGGCGCGACCGGCACCTGCGTGGCGGTCTGCGGCGTGGGCTCGACCTCGGTGTCCGCCCGCCGGTGTACCCGGATCCACTCCTCCAGCAGGGCGGCCGGTTCCGGGCTCGTGGATGCCGGCACGACCGCAGTGACCGCCGCCGCGGCATCGATCAGACCGTTGCCGTAGATCGGGCTGGGCACGACCCGCCCGTTCGGGTCGGCAGTTTCGATGACCCGGTTCATCACCTCCGCAGCATCGAGACGGGGATAGGCGGCGCGCACCAGGGCGACCAGGCCCGACACGATGGGCGCGGCCGCGCTGGTGCCGTTCCACTGCACGTAGCCGCCGCCCGGAACGACGCCCACGAGTTGCTCGCTGGGCGCGGCCACCGAGATCGTGATGCCCTGCGAGGACGCGTCGAAGCTGGCGCCCTTGTTGCGGTCGACACCGGCGACCGTCAGCACCCCAGGGATGGTGGCCGGGGCTCCGACCTCGGTGGTGCCGCTGCCTCGGTTCCCGGCGGCGGCCACGACCACGACGTCGTTCTCGAACGCGTAGAGGAAGGCGTCGTCCCAGCTCGGCGGCCAGTCCAAGGTGTTGCGGGTGAGGGACATATTAATGACGTCCGCGCCGTTGTCGACGGCCCAGCGGATGCCCTCGGCGATCTGGTCGTCGTTGCTGAGGGTGGCGTCGCTGGTGCCGAAGGCCACCGAGACGGCCAGGATCGACGCCTCGGGAGCCACTCCCAGCACGCCGGACCCCTCACCCGTGCCGCGGCCGGCCAGCAGGGATGCCACCAGAGTTCCGTGCTCGCTGCCTTCTCCGACGGGCGTCTGCCCGTTGGCGGAGCCGAGCCCGGAGACATCCGTTCCGCCGACGACCGCACCGGTGAGGTCGGCGACGCCGGCGACTCCCGTGTCGATGACGGCCACCGTCACACCCGCACCACGGGTCGTATTCCAGGCCTGGGTGAATCCGTAGTCGTTGAGCCAGTACTCAAGGTCACGCACCTGCGTGTTCTCCGCGAAGGCCGGCGCGGTCGGTGCAACGAAAGCCCCGCCCAGCGCCATGGTCAGGCCCAGGGCGACGCCCGCGCCGATCCGACGCCAGGCGGAGCGGGTCACTCGTCGGCCGTGGTGTAGTCGAGGCACTCGCAGACGGCGGGCGTCCAGGCTGCCCGGGCGAGGGCCAGATCACCGATCGGGTTCACTCCGGGACCTGCGGCCAGAGAGTGCGCGGCCAGCGCGTGCAGGCATTTCACGCGTTCGGGCATGCCGCCGGAGGAGATGCCGACGATTTCCGGAACCGTGCCCAGGATCTCCCGGTCGGCGAGGAAACCCTCATGCGCACGCCGGTAGCGGGCACGCACCTGCTCGTCGTCGGCCAGCAACTGGTTGTACTCGTTCATCACCTGGGTGGCCTCAAGGAACGACAGCGCGGCGGTCGCCGCGGGGTGCGTCAGGTAATACAACGTGGGGAAGGGGGTGCCGTCGGCAAGGCGCGGCGCCGTCGCCACCACGGTCGGGGCGCCGCAAACGCAGCGCGCGGCGATGCCCACGACGTTGCGGGCCGGGCGTCCCAGCTGAGCCGAGACGATAGTGATGTCGTCCTCGGTGACCGAAGCGAAGGGAGGCCGGGTCATTTCGCGGCCTCGGGAGCCAGACCGGCCGTCATTACGGAGGCGAACATGGAGGAGAGCCAATCGACGTTGGTGGTTTGGATGGTGGGGGTGGCGACCGGTGCGGCCGCGTCACCCGCGACGGGCAGGGCCAGATCGTTGATCACGAGGAAGCTCACGTCGCCGGGAAGCACATAGGACAGTCGGTCCCTGGCCTGCGTGGTGACGTAGGTGCGGTCGTTCCAGCGTTCTCGCTCGCTCTTCAACTCTTCCACCGCGCCCTGCTGGGCCTCGACCGCCGCCGTGAGCGATTCGATCTGCTGGCGCTGGTCGGCGTAGGTGCGGATGCCGGGCGCCAGGACGATCACGGCCATGATCAGGAGGCCCATCATCACCAGAGAAAACCCGGACAGGCGCAGGCCGCGCAGCCAGCGCGCGGCCGCGGTCTCGGTCGGGGGCAGCGCGACGGGCTGTTCTTCGGCGCGTTTCCTGGCCACGGCAACTCCCTTCGTGAATCGCTGGTCGCGGTTGTCCCGCACTGGAACCCTAACCGCAATCGGACAAAAAAATGGAGCTCCCGAAGCCGCGGGGATGAACCCGCGCTCCGAGAGCTCCAGTCGAACTATGCCGTGAAGCGAGGGAAGGCAGAGCGGCCCGCGTACACGGCGGCCTCGCCCAGCTCTTCCTCGATGCGGAGCAGCTGGTTGTACTTGGCGACGCGCTCGCTGCGGGCGGGTGCTCCGGTCTTAATCTGGCCGGCATCCGTCGCAACCGCGAGGTCGGCGATGAAGGTGTCCTCGGTCTCACCGGAGCGGTGCGAGATGACGGCGGTGTATCCGGCGCGCTGCGCGAGGGACACCGCGTCAAGCGTCTCGGTCAGGGTGCCGATCTGGTTGACCTTGACCAGGATGGAGTTCGCGGTGCCGAGGGCCAGGCCCTTGGCAAGGCGCACCGGGTTGGTCACGAAGAGGTCGTCGCCGACGATCTGGACCTTGTCTCCGAGCTCGGCGGTGAGGTGAACGTAGCCGTCCCAGTCGTCTTCCTCGAGCGGGTCTTCGATCGAGACGAGCGGGTAGGTGGCAACGAGCTCGACGTAGTACGCAGACAGCTCCAGGGCGGTGAGTTCCTTGCCCTCGAAGTGGTAGACGCCGTCCTTGTAGAACTCGGAGGCGGCGCAGTCGAGCGCCAGACCGATGTCCTTGCCGGGCGTGTAGCCGGCGTTCTGAATGGCTTCGACGATGAGGTCGAGAGCGGCACGGTTGCTCGGCAGGTTGGGGGCGAAGCCACCCTCGTCGCCGAGGCCGGTGGAGAGGCCCTTGGACTTGAGCAGCGCCTTGAGGGCGTGGTAGGTCTCGGTGCCCCAGCGGAGGCCCTCGGCGAAGGACTCGGCGCCGAGTGGGACGACCATGAATTCCTGAATGTCCACGTCGTTGTCGGCGTGGGAGCCTCCGTTGATGATGTTCATCATCGGGACCGGAAGGGTGTGTGCGTTCGGGCCACCGAGGTAGCGGAACAGCGGCAGGCCGGCCGAGGTTGCGGCGGCCTTGGCGACGGCCAGGCTGACGCCGAGGATAGCGTTGGCGCCGACGCGGTGCTTGTTGTCGGTTCCGTCGGTCTCGTTCAGGACGGCGTCGATGATGCGCTGGTCAGCGGCGTCGAGGTCTTCGACTGCCGGGCCGAGCTCGTCGATGACGGCGTCAACGGCCTTGCGGACGCCCTTGCCCAAATAACGTGACTTGTCGCCGTCGTGCAGCTCGTAAGCCTCGAACGCACCGGTGGATGCGCCGGACGGAACGGCGGCACGGCTGACCGAACCGTCATCAAGCAATACCTCGACCTCAACGGTCGGGTTGCCTCTGGAGTCAAGAATCTCGCGCGCTACTACTGCCTCAATGAGAGCCACAGCTATCTCCTGTTTCCTATATTTTTTAATTGTTGGGGTGTTGGTCTGAAGGAATCGAGGAAGACAGCGCCGTGTTCCAATCCCATAACAGTCTAGCGACTGGCCTCAGCCGCCGAGAGGACGGAAATCGAGTTCGCCCGCGCCGGAGGCATCCGCCCCGACGAACGCGTAGCGCCCGTAACCGGCGCCGGCCGCGCGTTCCAGCAGCGCCTTGACGTTCTTGGTGCGCTGTTCGAGGCGCACCCGGAGGCCCTGTTCGACCAGTGTTCGTTTGAGCGCCACGAGTCGGGCCGGGTCTGTTCCCTTGTCGTACACCAGCACGACGGCGTTCTCAGCGGATGCCGCATCCACGCCCAGCAGGTCGACGATACGCTCGAACCCGATCGAGAACCCACACGCCGGCACCTCGGTGCCGAGGAAGCGGCCGATCATGCCATCGTACCGGCCGCCACCGCCGAGGGAGTAGCCCAGATCGGGGTGTGAAATCTCGAAGATGGTGCCGGTGTAGTAGCCCATCCCGCGCACCAGGGTCGGGTCGAACACGAGCCGCACCTCGGGCAGCGCGGCGCGCAGCGCGAGCAGGTCGGCGAAGGCATCCGTGTCGAGCCAGATCGGCGGGGTCGGCTCTGCGACCGTCCAACCGGCATCGGCGATCTGGCTCAGGGTATCGGCCACGCCGTCGGTGGCGATGCCCAGGCCAGCGAGCTCCGTGACGACCCCGTCGACGCCGATCTTGTCGAGTTTGTCGATCACGATCAGCGCGCGTTCGTTCAGCTCGGGCGCCACACGCCAATGCGCGAGCAGGGTGGTCAGGATGCGGCGGTCGTTGACGCGGATGGAGCACCCGGTCAGGCCGAGGGCGTCGAGCGCGGCGGCGGTCGCGGTGATCAGCTCAATCTCGGCAAGCAGGCCGGACTCGCCGATGATGTCGATGTCGCACTGCACGAACTGCCGGTAGCGGCCCTTCTGCGGACGCTCCGCCCGCCAGACCGGCGCGATCTGGATGGACCGGAACACCGTCGGCAGTTCCGCCCGGTGAGTCGCGTAGAACCGGGCGAGCGGCACGGTGAGGTCGAAGCGCAGGCCCAGGTCTGCCAGCCCGAGCAGGTCGCCGGATTCGGCGGCGGCCGCGGCATCCGTCGGCTTCAACCCACGCTTCAGCACGGCGAAAGCGAGTTTCTCGTTGTCGCCGCCGAGCCCGGAGTGCAGCCGGGCCGCGTCTTCCATCACGGGGGTCTCGATCTCGTCGAAGCCGTGCGCCGCGAAGCTTCGCCGGATCACGGCCAGCGCGTGCTCCCGGGATGCCTTGTCGGCGGGGAGGAAGTCGCGCATGCCACGGGGAGGGGTCACTGGTGTTGCCATAGCCCCAATTGTGTCAGTTCGGGTCGGCCCGTCCGTTTCCGCCGGGACGCCCGACACGGCTTCACATACGATGTAGTGCTCGATGTCGACGTGGTCGTCACCGGCACCCCGGGCGATGGTCAGGAGCATGGGCATCGAGCCCCGGGCGGCGCGAAACAAGCCCCGATCTGCGCGGACAGAGGACCATTGAAGGATGTCTGGCTCATGGTTGGACGGTTCCGGCACCGCCCTGTCGGCACCGTCGCGTGGCCTCAGCCCAAGCCTTCGCGCAGGCCTTCGCGCAGGCCTCAGCCGGGCAGCCCGATGATGCCGGCGTCGGCAACGTCGCCGGCATCCGTCGTCTCGGCCTCGCGGATCTCGTCCTGCAGACCGCGGAGGGCCGTGCGCAGGGCACGTTCGGAGTCGAGCCCGTGACTCTTGGCCGCAGACACGATGGCCAGCAGCAGCGGGCCGAGCTGGTCTTCGGTCTCGATCGGAAGCGGGAACGCGGCCTCGGTGCCGATCAGCCCGATCTTCTGGGCTCGGCCGAGCACCTTGTCGGCGAGCGCGAGCGCCGGCATTCCCTGCGGGATCCCGTCGAGCACGCTCGTGCGGGAGGGCTTCTCCGCGGCCTTGAAGTCGTCCCAGGCGCGGGCCACGTCGTCGGCCGTTTCCAGGTTCACGTCGCCGAAGACATGCGGATGCCGCCCGACCATTTTCGCGGTCATGTGCGCGGCGACATCGTGGATGTCGAAGCCCTCGCCGTCGGTGTGCGCGGCCAGGTCGGCGTGGAAGATCACCTGGTAGAGCACGTCGCCGAGCTCCTCGAGCATCTCGTCGCGGCTGCCCGACTCGATCGCCTCGATCAGTTCGTGCGTCTCCTCGGTCAGGTACTGCACCAGCGACTCGTGGGTCTGCTCGGCATCCCACGGGCATCCGCCCGGGGCTCGCAGCAGAGCCACCACGCGAACCAGCTCATCGAGACTGGAGGCCGGTGCCGGGCCGGCGGGGATGTCTGAAAGGGTCACGAGACAACTCTAATCGTCCCGAATTGCCGGGTTCTGCACCGGCCGCGGGCTACGCGACCGCGGCGACGGGACGCGGGAAGAGAGCGTCGAGCAGGTTGCCGGCCCAGGCGATCAGCGCCGCATCCCCGAGCGGTTCCCCGTTGATGCGCGGCATGGGCACGGTCAGCGCACCGTTCTGGGTGAAGTAGCGCGAGCCGGGGTACATGCGCTGCAGGCGCACCTGCATCGAGTCGGCGAGGTTCGCCGGCGACACCCGCAGGTTTGAGCCCATGGCCACGACCTCGCCCAGGCCGGCCTGCTGGGCCAGCCAGCGAAGGCGCGACACCAGCACCAGGTTCTGTACCGGCTGCGGCGGTTCTCCGTAGCGATCGGTGAGCTCCTCGAGAACCAGGTCGATCTGATCCTTCGCGGCCGTCGGCGAGCTGGCGGCGGACAGCTTCTGGTAGGCCTCGAGGCGCAGCCGTTCGCTGTCGACGTAGTCCTCGGGGATGTGCGCGTCGACGGGCAGTTCCAGCCGAAGTTCGGTCTGGCCCTCCGCGACGTCGCCGCGGAAGGTGCTCACGGCCTCGCCGATCATGCGCAGGTAGAGGTCGAAGCCGACCCCGGCGATGTGGCCGGCCTGCTCGCCGCCGAGCAGGTTGCCGGCGCCGCGGATCTCGAGGTCCTTCAGCGCGACCTGCATGCCGGCGCCCAGTTCGTTGTTCGCCGCGATGGTCGACAGCCGGTCGTGGGCGATCTCAGTCAACGGCTTGTTCTCGTCGTAGAGGAAGTAGGCGTAGGCGCGTTCGCGGCCACGGCCGACCCGCCCGCGCAGCTGGTGCAGCTGGCTGAGCCCGAACTTGTCGGCCCGGTCGATGATGATCGTGTTCGCGTTGGCGATGTCGAGGCCGGTCTCGATGATCGTGGTCGAGACGAGCACATCGAACTTGCGCTCCCAGAAGTCCACGACGACCTGTTCGAGCTGGGCCTCAGGCAGCTGGCCGTGCGCCACGGCGATCCGCGCCTCGGGTACGAGCTCGGCCAGCTTCGCGGCCACCCGGTTAATGCTCGACACCCGGTTGTGCACGACGAAGATCTGGCCCTCCCGCAGCAGCTCCCGCCGGATGGCCGCGGCCACCTGGCGGTCGGAGTACGGTCCGACGAAGGTGAGGATCGGGTGCCGGTCCTCCGGCGGGGTGGCCAGGGTGGACATCTCCCGGATGCCGGTGACCGCCATCTCCAGCGTGCGCGGGATGGGCGTGGCGCTCATCGCGAGGATATCCACGTTGGTCTTGAGCTTCTTCAGCGCATCCTTGTGCTCCACGCCGAAGCGCTGCTCCTCGTCGATGATCACGAGACCCAGGTCCTTGAACACGATGGAGTCCGACAGCAGCCGGTGGGTGCCGATCACGAGGTCGACGGTGCCGTCGAGCATGCCCGCGATGGTTTCGCGGGATTCCTTCTCGGACTGGAACCGGCTGAGCGCGCGCAGGTGCACCGGGAACCCGGCGAAGCGTTCCTGGAACGTCTCCATATGCTGGCGCACGAGCAGGGTGGTGGGCACGAGCATGACGACCTGCTTGCCGTCCTGGATCGCCTTGAACGCGGCGCGCACGGCCACCTCGGTCTTGCCGAACCCGACGTCGCCGGAGAGCAGCCGGTC
This sequence comes from Cryobacterium sp. TMT2-18-2, assembly GCF_004402245.1. Taxonomy (NCBI): domain Bacteria; kingdom Bacillati; phylum Actinomycetota; class Actinomycetes; order Micrococcales; family Microbacteriaceae; genus Cryobacterium; species Cryobacterium sp. TMT2-18-2. The sequence goes on along the minus strand of NZ_SOFU01000008.1, from coordinate 51,842 downwards.
CATCGGGATGGGCCGTTCCATGTCGGCCTTGACCTCGTCGATGGTGGTGAGCTGGTCGGGCGTCTCCGCGAATGGGAAGGCCTCCTCCAGCTCGCGCTGCCAGGGGGTGTCCGGCCCGAAGGCATGACCCTTGCTGGCCATCCGTGCGGAGTAGAGCTTGACGAGCTCGACGGCGATGTCCCGCACGGCACGACGCGCCTTGGTCTTCGCCGCCGACCAGTCGCTGCCGCCCATTTTGCTCAGCGCCGGCGCCTCGCCGCCGACGTAGCGGCTGACCAGGTCGAGCTGGTCGGTGGGCACGTAGAGCTTGTCTCCCGGGTGCCCGCGCTTCGACGGCGCGTACTCGAGCACGAGGTATTCGCGCTTGGTCTTGACCGGGTTGCGGCCGCCGCTGGAGACCTCACGCTGGGTGAGCTCGATGAACCGGCCGATGCCGTGCGTCTGGTGCACGACGTGGTCGCCGGCCTTCAACTGCAACGGATCGACGACGTTCTTGCGTCGGCTGGCCAGCTTCTTCACCTGGCGCGCGTCGTAGCCGACGGTGCGGCCGTAGAATTCTGACTCGCTGACCAGGGAGAATTTCGTCTCCGGCAGTTCGAAACCGTGGTCGACGGATGCTTTCAGCAGGTAGGCGATACCGGCCTCGGGTCGGCTCGGCCATTCCGTGACGATCCGGGCGGGCAGCTCCCGCTCGGCCAGAACGTCGGCGGCACGTTCGACCAGCCCGGCACCCTGGGCGACGATGCCGACGGTCCAGCCGGCCTTCAGCCGCTCGGCCAGGTGACCGACGGCGCCCTCGACGTTGCCCTGGAAACTCGGCACGGCGTCGCCCTCGACCCGCACCGTGAGCAGGTCGTCGATTTCGCGGTGCTCCGGAAGAACTGGCGCGTCCGTCGGCGCCGCCTGGAAGGAGCTCAGGGTCCACCACACGTGTGCGGACGCGGGGGCGCCGGGCGCGCTGAACTGCACGGCCTCGCGCAGCCGCCCGAGGGTGAGGAAGTCGCCGGATTCCAGGTCGATCGGCGCCTCGGCGCCCGCGGTCGCGGCGCTCCACGCGGCGCCGAGGAACTCCCGGTTGGTCTCGGCGAGGCTGATCGCGCGGGATGCGACGCGCTCGGGCGAGATGACGGCGACGGCCGCCTCGGCGGGCAGGTAGTGGGTGATCGGCACGAGCCGGTCGACGAGGGCGGGCGCGAGGCTCTCCATGCCCTCGACCGGGATGCCCTCGGCGATCTTCGCGAGCAGGCCGGACAGGCTCGGGAACTCGTGCTGCATCTCGCGCGCCCGCTGCCGCACGGCGGGGCTGAGCAACAGCTCGCGGCTCGGCGGCAGGCTCACCGAGTCGACCGGGTCAGGGAAGGAGCGCTGGTCAGCGACCGAGAACGCGCGGATCTGTTCGACCTCGTCGCCGAAGAACTCGACCCGGAAGGGGTGTGGGGCGATCGACGGGAACACGTCGAGGATACCGCCGCGCACCGCGAACTCGCCGCGCCGGGTGACCATGTCCACCCGGGCGTACGCAACGTCGACGAGTTGGCGCGCGATGGCGGAGAGGTCGTGGCCGCGTTGGCCGGCGACCAGGTCGATCGGCTCGTAGTCGGTGAGGTTGTCGGCCACGGGCTGTAGCGCGGCGCGCACGGACGCGATGACGATCAGGGGGCGCCGCCCCGCCGGTGCGTTCTCTTCCCACTCGCGCATCCGTCGCAGGGCGTAGAGCCGCTTACCGACGATTTCGGCGCTGGGGCTGAGCCGTTCGTGCGGCAGCGTCTCCCAGGCCGGGAAGTCGATGATCTCGGCGTCGGCCGCGAAGCAGGCAAGGTTCTCGTGCAGCGCCTCCGACTCCCGCCCGGTGGCGGTGATCAGCAGCAGGGCCGGGGCCTTCTCCAGCCGGGTGCGCTGCTCGAGCAGCGCGGCGAGCAACGGCGCGCGGAGCCCCTCGGTGAGGGAGAAGTCGACGTCCCGGTTCGCGAAGGCGAGGGCATTGTCGAATGTGGAGGCGCGCGAAAGTGTGGCAATTAAGCCCTGAAGAGTCACCAGACAAGTCTACGCAACCAGGCTGACAGCCAACCCGGGCGGCCAGAGGGCATCAGGGGGCGTGGAACTTCTGCTGCGCCGCGGCGACGCCCTCGGCGGCGATCAGTTGGATCGCGTCGGCGGCATCCGTCAACAGGTTGGGCAGAGCCGATCGCTCGGTGGACGTGAAGTCGTGCAGCACGAAGTCCGCGGCGGGCTGGCGGCCGGGCGGGCGCCCAATGCCGACGCGGATGCGGATGAACTCGTTCGTGCCTGCGGCGGCGATGATGTCCCGGAGGCCGTTGTGGCCGCCGTGGCCCCCGCCGACCTTGATCTTCATTGTGTCGAACGGCAGGTCGAGGTCGTCGTGGATCACGATCAGGCGTGCCGGCTCCAGCGAGTAGAAGCGCAGGAGCGCGGCCACCGGCCCGCCGGTCACGTTCATGTACGTGTTCGGCTTGGCCAGCACCAGCTTCGGACCTCCCGGGAAACTGCGCCCTTCGGCAACCGAGGAATTCGTTTTATGGTTCTTGAAGTTGGCCGACACGCGGTCGGCGAGCACGGTAGCCACCATGTGGCCGACGTTGTGTCGGTTGCTGGCGTAGTCGGGCCCGGGGTTGCCGAGCCCGACTACGAGCCAGAGATTGTCGTCCAGGGGAATCCTCCGCTTGCGACGAAACCAGAAGGGAATGACTACTCGGCGGGGGCAGCCTCGGCGTCGCCCTCTACGGCCTCGCCCTCTTCTGTTTCCTCTTCCTCTTCCTCGGCAGGCAGGTGCACGAGCACGACGACGGCTTCTTCGTCGGAGACGAGCGTGGCGCCCTTGGGCAGCACGACGTCCTTCGCGCGGATCTGGTCGCCGTCTTCGAGGCCCTCGATCGAGACCTGGACGTTCTGCGGGATGCTGGTGGCCTCGACCTCGAGAAGAAGGGTCTTGGAGTCCAGGTCAGCCATGGTGCCGGAGGCCGACTCACCGGTCAGGTGCACGGCAACCTCGACCTGGACCTTCTCACCCTTGCGGATGACGATGAGGTCGAGGTGCTCGATGATCTGCAGGAACGGGTCCTTCTGCACGTCCTTGACCAGGGTCAGGTGGGTCTTGCCGTCGATGTCCAGCTCGAGGACGGCGTTCGCACGACGCAGCAGCAGGCCGATCTGGTGCGCGGGAAGCGCAACGTGAACCGGGGTGGTGCCGTGGCCGTACATGACGGCGGGGATCTTGCCCAGCACGCGCAGCTTGCGGGCGGCGCCCTTGCCGAACTTCACGCGCAGGTCGGCGACAATCTTGTTGGTGGCGTCAGCCATGGTGTATCTCCTTGCGGACCGCTACGGCCCAGATCTGGTTTGCGGACGATGCCCGCAAAGATGGGTACTGGTTCATTTTCAACTCGAACGCGTGTCAGCGTGAGGAAAGGCCGTGAAGCATTCCGCCGCGTCGATAACGGATGCCGCACCCTCGGTTTCCCGGCGGGCGGCAGCCCTCGCCGAAGTTCAACTCCTCAGTCTAGCGGAGGCGACGGCGCGCGGCGAACGCGCGCAGCGGCATCCGTGACCAACGCCGCCCGCGTCACCCCACGTCACGGCCATGGGCCGAGCGACTAGCCTTGAAGGAGTTCTGAGAACAGATAGCTGAAGGAGCAAACGTGGCCGAAACCGGCGCAGCACAGGCAAACATTGGCGTAGTGGGACTGGCGGTGATGGGCTCGAATCTCGCCCGCAACCTGGCCAGCCGTGCGGGCAACACCGTGGCGGTGTACAACCGCTCCCCCGAGCGCACCCGCCTGCTCACGACCGAGCACCCCGAGGCCGGCTTCGTCGCCTCAGAGACCATCGAGGAGTTCGTGGCGTCGCTGCAGAAGCCGCGTACCGCGATCATCATGGTGCAGGCCGGTGCGGGCACGGATGCCGTGATCAGCCGACTGACCGACCTGTTCGAGCCCGGCGACATCATCGTGGACGGTGGCAACGCCGACTTCCAGGACACCATCCGCCGCGAGAAAGAGGTGCGCGCCACGGGCGTGAACTTCGTCGGCGCCGGCATCTCCGGCGGCGAAGAGGGTGCTCTCAAGGGCCCCAGCATTATGCCCGGCGGCTCGGTGGAGGCCTACAAGACCCTCGGCCCGATCCTCGAATCGATCGCGGCCGTCGTCGACGGCGTCCCCTGCGTCACTCACATCGGCACGGATGGCGCCGGTCACTTCGTCAAGATGATCCACAACGGCATTGAATACGCCGACATGCAGCTCATCGCGGAGGCATACGATCTGCTCCGCAAGGTGACCGGGCACTCCCCCGCCGCCATCGCCGACGTGTTCACCGAGTGGAACGAGGGTGACCTCGAGAGCTACCTGATCGAGATCACCGCCGAGGTGCTGCGCCAGGTCGACGCCAAGACCGGCCTGCCGTTTATCGATGTCGTGCTCGACGAGGCCGGCTCGAAGGGCACCGGCGTGTGGACCGTGCAGAACGCGCTCGACCTGGGCGTGCCCGTCGGCGGCATCGCCGAGGCCGTCTTCGCCCGCGCCGTGTCCAGCCACCCGGAGCAGCGCGTCCCCGTGCGCGCCGCCATCACCGCCCGCCCGGAAATCGCCGTCGTCGGCCACACCTTCCAAGACGACGTTCGCCAGGCGCTCTACGCGTCGAAAGTCGTTGCCTATGCCCAGGGCTTTGACGCGATCATCGCCGGTGCGAAGAAGTACGGCTGGACCGTGGACAAGGGCGCCATCGCCACGATCTGGCGCGGCGGCTGCATCATCCGCGCCCAGTTCCTGAACCGCATCGTCGACGCCTACGCCAACGACCCGTCGATCGCCTCCCTGCTCGCCGACCCGTACTTCGCCCAGGCCGTCGCCGACGGCGAGTCGGCGTGGCGCCGGGTGGTCTCGACCGCGGCACTGTCGGGCATCCCGGTTCCCGGCTTCGCGTCGGCGCTCAGCTACTTCGACTCGCTCGCGAGCGAGCGGCTCCCCGCCGCACTCGTGCAGGGCCAGCGCGACTTCTTCGGCGCGCACACCTATAAGCGCGTCGACATGCCCGGAACCTTCCACACCCTGTGGTCCGGGGACCGCAGCGAGATCGAGACCGAGGGCTCCTCGCACTAGACCCGCTCCTCCGGTGCCGCAACTGTTGCCGGAGCGGACGAGTGTTGCCCGCACACCGGCAACAGGTGTCCGCTTCGGCAACAGTTTTATGCTCTGGCAACACCGGTGTGCCAGCCGGCAGATTAGCGGAGGACCGGGAGCCCTGCGGTTGTGAGGATGCGCAGGAGCGAACCGCGCCGGCGCACATCGGCCGAACCCCAGCGGGCCATGCGATGGCCTTCCGCGCGGAGGTCATCCTCGCGCACCTTCTCCCGGGTGACCGCTTCCCCGGGCGTGAGTCCCCGGAGGTACTCTGCCTTCAGGTATTTGTCCTGCCCGTTGAACTCCCCGATCAGACGATAGGTCGGCCACTCGAAGTCGGTGAAGTAGAAGCCGCCGCGAGGGTTGCGATGGCACGTCTGCAGCAGGGGATCGGGGAAGCCCAGCTCGAAGATCGCCACGCGAATGAGCGATTCACCCGGGTTGTCCGCATTGGGCCGTCCGAAGCGGATGGCCCGTTCCGCCTTCACCCATCCCCGGGGTGACACCGACTCCTGGAGTTTCTCGCGCAGCACCTCGTCCGTCAGGAAGACCTCCGGGGATGCACTTCGCGGGTTGAGGGCGTGGTCGATCGCGACGACGGCTGTGGCAAAACTCGTGGTGCGTGCCAGGTCGAGCAGGGTGCGCGCGGGACTGGTCACGAGCATCCCGTCGATGTCGACGATGTCACCGTCGGGAACGTCGATGCGGTGGACCGTCACGCCATTCTTGCTCCGCGCCCCGGACTGCGGTGGTGCGAGCACGTGCACCGTGCTCGGCCAGGCCTCAGCCAGGGGAATCCCCCACACGGCCGCCGCCGATTGATGGCTGATCAGAGGGTCGCGCGTCCGCGTGGCGACGACCGCGCGGATCTCGGCGAGGTGCCTCTGTCGCGGTGAGAGCGGCCCCCAGTGATCCGTCGTGGTGAAGACACCACGGCGTAACCGTAGTGCGCTCCTCCCGAACTGCGCCTCACGCCGAAACTGCCGGTCACCTGACTCCGTGGTGGCGGCCCCGCCCGAGAGGTACAACCCGGTGTGCTCGTCGATTCGCGCGTCAGCCATCTGCCGAGGGTCGCGGTGTGAAGCGGGTACGGTGCCGCTCCCCCGTGTTCCGTGGGTCCCGCGCGGCCCGGGGAGCCTGGGGAGGGGTGGCCGCGTCGCTCCCGGCGGGACAAACTGTTGGGGAGCTCCAGCACGAAGCAGCCGGGTTTGCGATACTGGGAGCCTGATGACGAGCGACGACCACCCCGAACTCTCCGGTTACGAGCCGCTGGATGCCGGCCGGCCCCTGCGCAGCCCGCGCACCCTCCTGATCATGCGCATCGTCGTCGTGCTCGGGCTCGTGGCGCTGATCGTGCCCGGCATCCTGACGAGCGTGCAGGTGGCGACGACCACGGCCGCCAATGCGTGCAGCGTGGCCACGGCTCGGTACTATCCGGGCGCCGTCGACTTCGACGCCCGCTTCGAGCTGAGCGGCCCGGGCGGCTTCGGCTGGCAGTGCTACGCGATCGATCTGAACGAGCGCGAGACGTATGTCGTGCCGCTCGGCATCATTCCCTCGGCGCCCCGGACGCCCAGCACCGAGATGCCCGTGTAGACCCGACCCCGATCAGGACCGGGCCCGGACAGACCGATGGCCGGTCACCGACATTCGTCGACGACCGGCCGGGGTTCGCTGTGCGAAGGGCCCGCGGCTATGCGGCGCCCTCGAACATCGAGGTGACGGAACCCTCGTCGAAGACCTCGTGGATGGCCCGCGCCAGAAGCGGCGCGATCGGCAGTACGGTGAGCGTGGGGAAGCGCTTCTCCTCGGGGATCGGCAGGGTGTCGGTGACGACGACCTCGGAGATCGCGGGATTCTGCAGCAGCTCCAGCGCCGGATGGCTGAACACGGCGTGGGTTGCGGCGACGACGACACCGATCGCGCCGGCGGCGCGCAAAGCCTCGGCGGCGAGAACGATTGTGCGGCCGGTGTCGATCATGTCGTCGACGATCAGGCAGACGCGACCCTCGACCTGACCGACGATCTCGTGCACGGAGACCCGGTTGGCGACCTTCGGGTCGCGCCGCTTATGGATGATGGCCAGCGGGGCGCCGAGCTTGTCGCTCCAGATGTCGGCGACGCGCACGCGGCCCATGTCGGGCGAGACGACCGTCAGGGTGGCCGGGTCGAGCTTCTCCTTGAAGTGCTCGAGCAGCACGGGCATGGCGAAGAGGTGGTCGACGGGGCCGTCGAAGAAACCCTGGATCTGGGCGGCGTGCAGGTCGACGGCCATGATCCGGTCGGCTCCGGCGACCTTGAACAGGTCGGCGATCAGCCGGGCCGAGATCGGCTCGCGGCCGCGGCCCTTCTTGTCCTGGCGGGCGTAAGGGTAGAACGGCGCCACGACGGTGATGCGCTTGGCGGAGGCCCGCTTCAGCGCGTCGACCATGATCAGCTGTTCCATCAGCCACTCGTTGATCGGGTCGGTGTGCGACTGGATCACGAAGGTGTCCGAGCCGCGCACGCTCTCGTCGAAGCGCGCGTAGATCTCGCCGTTCGCGAAGGTGCGTGCGTCGGTGTGAACGAGTTCGGTACCAAGTTCCGTGGCGATGTCCAATGCCAGTTGCGGGTGTGCTCGCCCCGAAACCAATACAAGTCGCTTTTCGCCGCTGGTCTTGATTCCAGACACCTAGTCTCCACTCTTTGCCGCAGCCGCCGCCGCGTCGGTTCCTGGGCGGTTGGTCTGTACCCAGCCGTCCATATTGCGTTGTGGGGCCACGGTGAGGCCCAAGGCCCCGGCCGGCACGTCCTTACGGACGATTGTTCCGGCACCCGTGTACGCTCCGTCCCCAATCCTAATCGGCGCGACGAACACGTTGTGCGACCCGGTGCGCACGTGGGACCCGATCTCAGTGTGGTTCTTGGTCACACCGTCGTAGTTGGCGAAGATCGTGCCGGCCCCGATGTTCGATCCCACTCCCACGGTCGCGTCGCCGACGTAGCTGAGGTGCGGCACTTTGCTACCCGCGCCGATGGTCGCGTTCTTGGTCTCGACAAAGGTGCCGATCTTGCCGTCAGCGCCCAGGCTCGTGCCCGGGCGCAGATAGGCGAACGGACCGACTGATGCGCCGGCGCCGATGACCGCGAGCGTCGCATCCGTGCGCTTCACCACCGCGTTCTCGCCGATTTCACAATCGAGGAGGGTGGTGTCCGGGCCGATCACGGCACCGGTCTCGATCACGGTCGAACCGAGGATCTGCGTACCCGGCCGGATGATGACATCCGGAGCCAGCTTTGCCTTGAGGTCGATCCAGGTGGTAGCAGGATCCTGCACGGTCACGCCGGCCAACTGCCAGCCGTAGACGATGAGGCCGTTCAGCTGGCGCGCGGTCTCGCTGAGCTGGGACCGGTCGTTGATGCCCGCCACCAGCCAGGCGTCCGCGACCGGCACGGCCCGCACTTCGGCCCCGGCCTGGCGTAGCAGCCCGACCACGTCGGTGAGGTATTTCTCTCCCTGCGCGTTCTCGGTGGTGACGTTGGCCAGCTGCTCGCGCAACTCGGCTACGCGGAAGACGTAGACCCCGGCGTTCGTCTCGGAGATGGCACGTTCCTCGGCCGTCGCATCCTTCTGCTCGACAATGCGGTCGAAGGCGCCCTCTTCGGAGCGCACGATGCGGCCATAGCCGGTGGCGTCCTCCGGAAAGGAGGAGAGCACGGTGGCCGAGACGTCCCGGTCGCGGTGCGCGGCGACGAAACTGGCCAGCGTGGCCGCGTTCAGCAGCGGCACGTCGCCGCTGACCACGAGCACGTCGCCCTCGAAGTCATCGGGGAGGGCGGTGATGGCCTGCTCCACGGCCCGTCCGGTGCCGGGCAGCTCGTCCTGGTCGACGATCAGGCTCTCGGGCAGGTCCTTGCCGACGAGGGCGGCCAGCTGGTCGCGCTCGTGGCGCACCACGGTGACGACGTGTGCCGCTTCGAGGGCGCGGGATGTCGCCAGCACATGGCTGAGAATGGGGAGACCGGCCAGCTCGTGCAGCAGTTTCGGAGTGCTTGATTTCATGCGGGTGCCCTGGCCGGCGGCCAGCACGACGATTGCGAGTCGGGAATCAATCACGGGGTTTCCTCTAGCTTCGGTGGAGCCGCCCGGGGAAGACCGGATGGTGACGCCATGCAGTGCTCCGCCGCCAGGACTCGAACCTAGACCTAACAGCTCCAAAGGCTGTCGTGCTGCCATTACACCACGGCGGAATTCGCCGACCGACGGCCGACCAACGGTAACAAGTCTGCCAGATATCGCGCCGATAGCGCGCCCCGGCGCTCCTGGGACGCGCTCCTGCGCCGGTTGGCGTGCCCGAACGGGATAATAGACGGATGCCCGCACATGACGAAGTCGACCGGATCGTTGACGCTTGGCTGCGCGAACGGCCCGACCTCGACTTCGCACCGCTTCAGGTGCTGTCACGCGTGGCCCGTCTGTCCAAGCACCTGGACCGCGCCCGCCGCACCGCGTTCTCCCGCTCAGAGTTGGACTCCTGGGAGTTCGACGTGCTCTCGGCGCTGCGCCGTGCGGGGGCACCCTACGAGCTGAGCCCGAAAGCCCTGCTGCAGCAGACGCTGGTCTCCAGCGGCACGATGACCAACCGGATCGACCGGCTCGTCGAGCGGGGGCTGGTCACCCGGCGCACGGACCCCAACGACGGGCGCGGCATTTTCGTGGGGATGAACCCGGCCGGCCTGACCCGGGTGGATGCCGCCATCACCCGGCTGGTCGACGCCGAGGCCGAGCTGCTCGCCACGCTGTCGCCGAGCGAGCAGGCCGGACTCGCGACCCTGCTGCGCAAGCTCAGCCTCGGCTTCGACTAGGGTTTACTTCGAGATCGAAGCCTTCGGAAAGTCACGCCAGGTGCGGAAGAAGTGCGTCTCCACGGCGGCGGCCCCGCCCTGTTCCACGGCGTGCAGCCGGCCGTAGCTGAAGGCGTTCTCCCCCTGCAGGTACGCGGCCATGCCGAGCCGGAGCAGCACGTCCCGGGCAACGACGCTGTCCTGGTGGTCGCCGAGGGTGTCCTGCACCTGCCGGGCCGCGGCCACGAGCCGCGCCGCGCGGGTGCGCCGCAGCGGCGCCGCCGTCTCGGCCGCGTAGCGCAGCTGCTTGGCCCGCTTCCGCGCCTCGTGCAACGCCTCATCGCGAAGGGCACCGGACGGGGTTCCCTGCGCCAGGAAAACCGCTGCGCGCAGCCGCTTCCAGTCGGCACGGATCAGTTCGGGGATGACGGTGCTCGCGGGCTTGTCAGCCCGGGTGAGCAGCGGCGGGGTGGTCAGCACGGCGTCGAGCGTGTCGAGCAGCCGGAAGTACCGCTCGGAGTCGAGGGTCTCGAGGGTCTGGCGCCTGGCCACGCGGATGACGTCAGCGAAGTGTGTGTCGATTCGCTCACCCAGCGCGCCCACGACCAGCCCGGCCGGTTCCTGAGCGAGCCGATGGGCGAGGCGCTGCCGGATCACCTCCGCGTCCCGGGCGGCGCCGAGCGCGCCGGCCAGCCAGCGCAGCTCATCACGGATGGGGCCGGTGACCGACCTGTCGAGGAGGTCCCGGTAGGTAGACAGGGCCGAGCGCAAGCGGCGGGTGGCCACGCGCATCCGGTGCACGCCGTCCGAGTCGTTCTCCCGCACCCGTGCATCCTGCACGCCGATCGCACGCACCTGTTCCTGCACGTAGGCCATCAGCACGGTGCCGGCCGAGCTCTTGCGGGTCGGCCGGATCGCCGAGACCGTGACGAACTCCGGCACCTTGTCGCCGAGGGCGCGGGCCAGTTTGGACGGGTTCACGGATGGCTCCACGCCGACCGACGACAGCCGCTCCTGGGCGGCGTCGAGCAGGTCGCGAGAGCCGTGTACGAGCTCGACCTCCCATTCCCGCCAGGTCTGGGTCAACGGCACTGGGGCGAACCTCTCTGCCTCCACGTGGTCATCGCAAACCTCGGCCAGCACGGCCTCGTTCTCGCCGACCAGACGGTGCAGAATGCGCCGGTTCTGGAGGTGCACGACCGGCACGAGCTGGCGCCCGCGCAGGTGGACCCGCACCAGGTTCAGCAGCGATTCGGGGATACGGTCAGGGTTGTCTCCGAGCGATTCGCGCAGCTCGCGGCGCTCGTCCGGTGACACCGGAAGCTTGAGGTGCCAGCCGGCGTCATCCCCTCCGGTGCGGCGGCGGAGGGTCAGGTGCCGCGCCGCGAGCACAAAATCATCGGTGTCGTAGTAAACCGCGTCGAGCTGGTGTTCGATGGGCTCCTCGACGTGCGTCACGCCGGGAAGGTCGTGCAGCAGCGGCAACACCGTAGCCGGATTCACGTCGTACTTGCGTTCGATCTCGGCGAAACCCACAGTGGTCATGGCCACAGCTTAGGCCGAAACAGCGCCAGCGCCGACCGCACCGTCTACCCGAACCGGCCGTTAACGTAGTCCGCCGTGCGCGGGTCGATCGGGTTGCCGAACATGGCGTCGGTGGGTCCGTGTTCCACGATCCCGCCGGGCGTACCCTGCGCGGCGAGGAAGAAGGCGCAGTTCTGCGAGACGCGCTGCGCCTGCTGCATGTTGTGGGTCACGATCACGATGGTCACCTCCCGGGCGAGTTCGAGCATGGTCTGCTCGATCACCCGCGTCGACGTAGGGTCGAGGGCCGAGCACGGTTCGTCCATGAGCAGGATGCGCGGAGTCACCGCCAGGGATCGGGCGATGCACAGGCGTTGCTGCTGGCCGCCGGACAGCCCGCCACCCGGGGCGCGCAGACGGTCCCGGACCTCCTTCCACAGACCGGCCTTGGTCAGGCAGCTCTCGACGAGGTAGTCCTTCTCGTCGTTCGACGCACGCTGGCCGGTGAGAGTGAGGCCCGCGATCACGTTGTCGTAGATCGACATCGCCGGGAAGGGATTGGGCTTCTGGAAGACCATCCCGATGTGTTTGCGAGCGTCGACGAGCTTGCGTTCCGGGTCGTAAATGTCTTCGCCCTCGAGCAATACCTGGCCGGCGAGGCTCGCCGAGGGAACGAGCTCATGCATCCGGTTCAGGATGCGCAGAAACGTCGACTTCCCGCAACCCGACGGCCCGATCAGCGAGGTGATGACGCCCGCGGGCATCACGAGGTTGACCCGGTCGAGAACCTGGCGCTCGCCGAACCAGGCCGAAACGTTGCGGCCCTCGAGCGTGGCGAGAGGGGCGCGCGCGCTCGGTTGATGCGAGGGCGCGTCGATGACCAGATCTGGGCCGGCCGGGCGTTTTGACCACGGCGAGCCCGATCCGCCCAAACGGCTGCGCCGGTTCGACACCGACCGGGCAGGCAGGCGCAGCTTCCGGTCGCGCTGCCCCGATCGTGGTGGTGGCGTTGTTGCGGGAAAGAGCGGCACAGCCGGAAGCACCTGCGTCAACTCGTCGTCGAACACGTTCTCGTTCATAACCACTCGTTTCGGGTTGCTAGAGCAGATTCGGGAGCAGGCGCACGAGCTGGTCGGCCACGAAGACCCCACCAACGGTGACCACGGGAAGGAACACGGTCCAGGTCTTGCGGGGGCCGACCCGTCTGAATGCCCAGACTGCGGCGAGCTCGATCACGAGCAGGAACTGCAGCGCGAAGACGAGCGCCCACACGGTCGACGTGTCCGTGGCCAGTTCCTTGTCGGCAAGCGGCAGGGTCAGATAGGTGGTCTGGCGGGGGCCGGCGGGCTTCGCTTCCGAGACGAGTTCCGCATCCACTCTGGCGACGCCGGTGGGCACGAAGGCCGGGCCGCGCGCGGTCTCGAGCACCAGGCGGCTCTTTCCGGCTCCGAGCGCGGGCGGCGTCGGATCGCCGGCGTAGCGAACGCCGAGCACGGAGTACGTGTGTTCGCCCTGGCCGGTAATGACGGTGAATTCCTGCCCGGGGCGCAACTCCTGGAGTCGGCTGAACGGTCCGCCGAAGGCTGCGGCCCGGCCCATGATGACGCTGTACCCGGCCTGCCCCGGGAGAACGCTGTCGCGGCGGTGGCCCGGCCCGGCCCGCAGGGTGCCGGAGTCGGTGCCCTCGACCACGATCTCGTGCACATCGATGGACGGAATGTCGATCAGTGCGACGGGCGTGCCCGCCGTGAGCAGGACCTTGTCGACCGTGCCCTCGCTGACCGGAGCGGTTCCCTCGGCGAGTTCGTACCGGAACGTGTTGGTGAGCCGCTGTTGGCTGACGACGTGTTGCAGCTGACCGAGCACCGTGATGTTGGCCAGCAGACCGAGGATCAGCACGGCCAGGATCGTCAGGGTCGAACGGATGGCCTGATCACGCGAGCTGAGGTCGACCGGCGGTCGCGGGGGCGTCGGCATCCGTCGGGGTGGCCTGGGGATTTTCGGCGGCTTGGGTGCTCCGGGCTCCGTCGGAGGCCGCGGCGGTCCGGACCGCCGACTGGATTCCGCACGGCCGGGACGGCCGGGCGGGCGGACCGTACCGGGTGCCCTGAACCGGCGCGTCGGCTTTGCGATGGTCACGACGCCATCCCATCGCCGATTGCCGGGTTGCGAGCACGACGCACGACGGGCAGCTTCCGCAAGCCCAGAGTCAATGCGCCGGCGGCCGTGAACACAAGCAGGAGGAAGTAGGGCGGGATGACGACGAGGGACTCCCGGGACACCGGTCCCAGCGCCGTTCCGAGAACCTCGGTCGGTGGCGTCAAGGTGACGTGACCGGTGAACAAAGTCCACTGGCCGACGTCGGGCAGGGTGGCCGTGACCGTGCGGGTCTCCCCTGGTGAAAGGTCGGCGACCTCGACGGCGTCGACTGCGGCCAACTGCATGCCGACAGCGTTCGTGATCCAGAATTTGAGACTCGACGTGACCGGGGTGGTCGTGACATTCTTCAGGGTGAAGGCCAGCACGATGTCGCCCCCGCCGGGGCCGAAGTCCGGCTTCGGCAACGCGGTGACGCCGCTGACATAGAGGACGCCGCCCACGGCCGTGGGGTCGATTCCGAGCGCGTGGGTCCCCGCGGCCGACCCTGCTGCAGTCGTTTGGGTGACTCCGCGCACCGAGGCTGGTTTTGCCGGCTGCGGCGCCGTCGTGCGGGGCGTGGCGCCGGGCCCCGCCGGCGCCGCCGGTGACGAGGATCCGGTCGGTCCGAGCACCGTGACGGACAGATCGACGCCGCGCGGATCATCCGTCGCCGACGTGGCACTGGGGGCAGTCGCGCTTCGGGCGACGGCACTGGGGGCAGCAGCGCCCAGGGCGACACCGACCATGCCCGTCATCGCGAGGAGAGCGATGAGAGCCACGATCGGAAGCCGGCGCACGGCAGGGGAGGTAAGCACCGGTTTAGTTAGCACGTCCAAGGTTTCGATGATCTGACGGGAAAGCTAACGAGAGGCAAACTCGGCCGGGGCTTCATCCCGCGCCTTGCGGCGCGCCTCGGCCTCCGTGTATTCGATCCAGGCGGCGGCCTGCGTGGCGTCGCGCTTGCGGCTGAACCGCACGATCAGCCAGGTCCCTCCCCCGACCAGCACCAGAAGGAGAAACGCCCACGGCACCACGAAGAGGTCGCTGTTGCGCGCGCCGGTCGGAAGCACTCCCGCGGCGAGGGCGTCCTCGTCGACGGTCGCGGCCAGCGACACGTGCGGGTTCAGGTAGACCCAGGCGCCCACGCCGGGAATCACAATGCTGACCGTGCGGGAGCTGCCGGGCAGCATCTCGGAGATCTCCTGATCGACCAGCCCGGAGAGCGGAATCCCGAACAAGCCGCGCACCTGCGAGACGGTGTCGGCACCGAGCGACACGTTCCCGTTGTTGGTCAGGCTCATTTTCAGGGTGGTCTCGCCCGAGAACGGGTTGACACTCGGCTGGTAGGACGATTCGATGCTGCTGATCGTCAGGCCGGGCTGCAGCGGGCCCTTGACGCGCACATACAGGCGGATGCCGACGCGCCGGTCGACCGTGACCTGTCCGGCCGGGGAGAGGGCCGAGACGATGACGCCGCCGGCGTGGTCCCCGGGCGTGGCATCGGCCGGGACCGTCACGGTGAACGGCAGCACCTGCCGGGCGCCGGGGTCGAGCGTGACCTGGATCCTGTTGGTGCCGTTGTCGAAAGCGATCCAGGTTCCGGCGTCCGCGGGGGTCGCGGCTCCCTCGAGGAGCGCGAAGCTGCCGTCGTCGGCGTTGAAGGCGTCAGTGGCGTAGACGGTGACGGCCTGCACGGTGGTGCCGGTGTTCTCGACCAGGTATTCGTCCTGGAGCGTCTGGCCGGGTTCGACTTGATAGCTGAACCGGGACCGGGACTGGTCGACGCCGCCGCCGGCAGAGGGTGCGCCGGCGATACCGTCGGAGTCGGCCGCCCAGGCGCCGGAGGCCCCTGAGACGCCGAGGCTGACGGTCAATCCCAGGGTGACCAACACGCCGGCGGTGACAGACAGGAGGCGGGGGGCGGCGGTGCGGAGGGTCACGATCGGCGTACTCATTTCTGCGGTCTTTCTGCGGATGCTGCGTTGGCGGAAAACAGTGTGAGAGGAAGGGGAGGACCGGCGCGAACGCCGTTCCTCCCCCGTTGTTCAGCTGGTGCCTGCTCCTACTTCGAGACGACCGTGAGGGTCATCGTCGAGGTGTAGGTGCCGGCGGCCTTGTCCTGAGGAGCGACGAAGGTCAGGTCTGCGTTGAGAACGCTGTCGCCGACCGTGTTCGCTGCCGAGCCGGAGGCAAAGTTGTACGTCCCGGATGCCGCACCGGCCACCTGGACCGCGGCGGCGGTGACGCCGGTCGCGGACGTGCCGGCAACGACCAGCTTCGGCGCGACGCCGAGCTGGGACTTGCTGATGATGTTCGTCGCATCCGTACTGTTCTTGAAGTCCGCGACGGTCGCGCTGAGGTTCCAGCCTTCGCGCGTGAGTACCCGGCCATCGTTGACCGTGATGTTGCCGAGGGTGCCGGTCGTGGTCGACTTGTTGCTCACGAGTGACGGGGTGCCGAACGACGCCGCGGCGCCGGCCGGGACCGTCAGCGCGAGCACGCCGTTGGACACTACGGCAGCGGTCGTTGTCGGAGCGAGAGCGATTGCATTGATGGGGGGCGGCGGCGGCGTGCCTCCGTCTTCCTGGAGCTCGAACGTGAAGACTCCGGTGACGGGAGTCATGTTGATCGTGCGGTAGAAGGCACCAACGACGGTCACACCGCTGTTCGTGGTGCAGGCGAGGCCAAGGCTGTATCGTCCGCCACTCGCTTTGCTTGCCAAAGCGCCCGGCGTACCGTTGATCATGATACCCGGGGTTAGAGTCGGAGCGACGACCTCGGTGGTCCGGCCCGGGGCAAATGCGGAAACCGCGGTGGCAGACCACGCGCCGACGCTGCGCTCGCCGCCGACCGGCGACAGGAAGATGCTCGCACCGGTCGAAATCGCGGGGCACAGGTAGGAGTCGTCGTAGGCGGCGGTGGTGGAACCGGAGTAGAGGTCCTCGTCAAAGCCCCAAGTGCGGGCAAGGTTGGTGACGAGTACGCCGTCCGTGTCGTAGGTGTACATCGGCGCGTCTGAGCCGTTGACCTGGGTGACGGCGCTCGCGGAGGCGATGGCTGAACCGGCGACGAGCGCCAGTGACACAACTCCAACAGCGGCGAAGCGGGTCTTGTGATTGAGCTTCATGAAATCTGTTCCTGTTCTCGGTGGTGGAGGTGCCGGCTACGCGGTCTTTGCGACGCGGTACGAGACGACGCCGGTCGTGGGAGGGAGGAATCCGAACTTTTTCTTGACGGCGCCAGCCTTGGACACCAGCGTCTGGGCGTTGGTGAGCGCGCCCCCCTGAGCCGAGTCAAGGAGCTTGAAGAGACCTGCGTCGTACTTCACATTTGTGGAGTCCATTTTCGCGTTCTCGACGACGAGGTAGGTGTCGCGACCCCAGGTGGTGTCTGCGTAGTACGCGGAGTTCGGAGCCATCGTGGTGCCAGTGCCGGTGATCGGCGTGACGCCGGCAACGAGGGAACCGAGTATGCCGGTGCCTCGCTTGTCGTACGAGGCACCGGTGTTCATGGCAACCCAACGAGATACTGCCATCGGCATGACGGACTCGGCGGTCAGGGTGGTCGCGTCGTGCTCCTGTCCTTCGACGACACAGCCGCCCTCGGTGACGGTCTTCATGAGCGTCTCAGTCGAGCCGATCTTCGCCAGGAAATCCTTGCGGGTGCCGGATCCGTTCTGGGGAATGATCGGCGTGACCGTGACACCGCTGATCTGGAAGCCGGGTGAGCACTCGTAGAGACTCTTCATCTGTGAAGCATTGATTCCCTCGATGCCCGTCGCTGCACCCTTATAGGCGTACGCGATGGCGTCGCGGGCGAACGGAACATAGAGAAGCTCGCCGGCGTCGTTCCGGGTTCCCGCGCTTGAGGACCGTGCGATGTCGACCTGGCCGGAGATGACGACGTTGGCCGGGCTTCCGGTGGAACCGGAGGTGTACTGTCCACCGTCGATTGAGCGGCTCAGCGCCTTGACGCCGTCACCGGAGCCGTTGGGCCGGCCGAAGCGCGGCCCGTTGGGCTTCGTGGTGATGTACGCCGAGCCCGTAGCGTCGAATGACCCGATGGTTGCGGAGTTGACCGTGGAACGCACAACTGACCCGGTTACATTGGTTCCGTTCGCGAGGGCGCTGACGACGTCCTCGAGGGTGTCGGAGCCCACGATGCTGTAGCTGTTGGACACGGGGTCAGCCATGGCCGGTGAAGCAAGGGCAATGCCGGAGATGGCAACGCCGACAGTTGCGCAGAGCGCAATAGCCTTCTTCGAAATCACTGTGATGCCTTTCGGATGTGGTGCTCGAGACGCTTCCGGGCGGACGCGTCTTTCCTGGCGTTTCGCTCCGGTGCCCAGGCCCCGTATCGAGTCGTCAAGCCGGTACGCGGCATCAGAATCGTCTCCTGAAGCGCGAAATCATGGGAACCGAGCCTGCTGCGAACAGTCCGGCGAGTAGTCCAGCGGGAACCGCAGCAGAGACCGGGCCGATGGCAGGGTCGTCGGGGGTCGGCTTGCCGACGAGCGGGCCTGCCGCTGAGCCTGTCGCCGCGGGATCGGCTGCGACACCGGTGACGGGCGCCGCGGCGGCCGCAACGGCGGTCGCCGCGCTGGCTGCCGCCGGACGGGAGTAGGTGGCCGTCGCGCCGCTGGAGGCCGCCGCAGGGATCGATGGGGAGACAGGCTTCGTAATCGGGCTGATGCCGTCCTTGATCGCCGTCGCCGCCAGCAGGGCTTGGGCGATCCAGGCTTGTGGCATCGGCGCGTAGCCCGCCGGGAGCTGCCCCAGGGCCGTGCCGGGGACCTGGCCCCGCGATGCGGCGTAGGTGATCAGGTTCGCGTACTTGGCACGGAGGGCCGCGTCGGTCTGCAGTGGATTCAGGGCCGCGTAGACCGGCATCGTCAGCGGGTAGGCAGTGGGCGCCGCCATCGCCTGCGCCGACTGTGGATCGTACTCGAGCACCTTCGACTGTGTGGGCGTGGGTGTCATTGCGCTGGCCGCCGCGAGCATCGACCCCGACGTCGGCGCGACGAATTCCCCGGCAGAGTTCCTCAGTGACGCCGTCACATTCTGAAAGCGAGCTGCGGACGCCGTCGTGGTGAGACCGAGCACTGCCTGATCGCCCGCGAGACTGCGCACGGCCTTCTGGTACTTACGCGGGGTGGCATTGAGATCCCACTCGCCCAGCGCCTGCCCGTCGCCGCGCAGTGTCAAGTAGGCACCGGTTTCCCAATCAGAGGCGTAGGGCCGCCACGTAACAAGGTTCACAGGACCCGGAGCGGTGGAAGCGGTATCGGGGACAGTCTCGACCGGGTCGGCCTTGGGTAAGCTGTCTTTGGGGAGGGTCAGCCCCGTGCCGGTCGGGTTCACCGCGGTGCTGGTGGAGTAGTACGGGTTCACGATCATGCCCGACTCGTCGGGGGTGCCGTTCAAGAAGGCGACCGCCTCGGTATCCGCTAATACGTAGTGCCACAGTTGTGTGGCCAGATCGGAGCGGCCGGAGGGCGCGAGCACATCGGAGAGCGAGATGCTATTCAGGTCCTGGTAGGCCCACTCCGGGTCGTTGATCTTGAGGAACTCCGGGTCACGCGTGATGTTGGCCGCATTCTTTCCCTGCTCGGCGTAGCTCGTGTAGTTCACGTGGGTGAGGTCGGCGCCCGGCGGCAGGGAACCGATGTAGGACGCGGTGAGAAGTTTCGCCAGCAGTCGCGGCGTGAGATTCACCGTCTTGAAAGCCTGGGTCTCGGCGTCGATGTAGGCCTGCGGAACATCCCCGGATGGCCTGACACGTCTGTCGATCGCAAAACTCACCGTGATACCGGCGATGCCGACCGGGGCGTATTGCAGGGGGTCCGCGGCGGTGGTGCTGTAGGGCCTAGACGTGAAGGCAAGTGGTCCCGGGACCTTCTGTGCAGCCGAGGCGAGGGAATCGGCCTCACTGCCGGTCGACAGCACGAAGGCCGAACCGTTCGTGCCGGCGCACAACTCGGGCTGCCAGGAGGAGATCGCACCGGCGATGAGCTCACTGCCGCTCAGCTGCGCTTCGGAGCTGCCGATCTCACAACGGATGCCGACGGTCTTGAAATCGAGCTTGACGGCGACGCTGTGCTGCCATGCATCCCAGAACAGGCCGGGGCGGATGATCTGGGTCACTCCAGAGTCACCGGTGCCTCGGGGGATGATCACGAGCCAGCAGGACTGGCCCGTCGTCGGCTGCCCGGTGACGATGACCGGTTGGCCGCAGCCGAGGCCCGGTGATTGCATCGACGTCTGCATCTCGAACTTCGCTGACCCGGTGCCGGTGTCATCGGACCCGGCCCACTTGATCTCATTCGAGGTGAACGGGGTGTAGAACTGGTTCGACGCCAGGTCGACGCCGACGATGCCGCTCGGCAGGGTAACGCCATCGGCGGTCGCGTCACCGCGGGCGGTCTGTACCTTGCCTGCTGTGTCGGTGATGTAGTGGGTCGGCACGGAGGAACCGGTGTTCTTGAAGACCGCCGAAATGGACTCGCCGCTGGCCGCCCTGAAAGGGATAGCCGTGAACGGGCCCGCGGAAGCGCCGTAGTTCGGGGTGGTGTACTGCTCATCCTCTGCCGCGATGTTCGGGGCCAGACCCTTGGCGGCCTCGACCGCTTCAGGATCTTCGGGGTCGACGTTGGGTACGACCCCAGAGTCGCGCCCCGCGTTTGCGAAAGCGCCGTACTGGCAGGTCGTGCGGTCGGGATGCCCGGGATGCAACGGGTCCTCGCCCCAGCACTGCGCGATCTGCAGGAAATTCTCACCGCCCACGTTGCCCTGCGGCCGGGTGGACTTCTTATTGCCTGCACCGGTCCAACTGACGAGCACACCCTCAGATGTGAGGTCCGTCGTCTTCGACACCGTCACCGCGAGGTCGGGAAACGGTGACCCGGTGGGCGTGATCGCGCTCGCCGCGGTGACCGTGACGGCGCTCGAGGTGTCGGCGGACGCCGGCGACGGGGCTAGCGCGCCGAGAACCGATACCCCGATCCCCACGACTAAACCGACGACGATTCCGCTGGCACCCGCACGGACCCAGATCGACTCCGTGGCAACGGTACGGCGCGTCATTTCAAGCCCGCTTTCGCGGCCAGCGGCTTCAGCCGCCGCCAGAGCACCGGCGGCAGCACAGCCGACCCGATCAGGAGGATTCCGGCGAAGAGCATAATGCCCTGCTGGGCTCCCCAGCCGGTGTCGGGGAGGGTGAACGGCGAGGCCACCGCGTTGCCCACAACCCCGGAACCGGTGCCTCCGGCCGAGACCAGGGCACCGTTCTCGTCGTAGACCGCGGCCACGGCATCCGTTGGGCCGGCCGCCACGCCACCCCCAGCAGCACCCGCAGCGGCATCGGCCGCCGCGGCACCGCCCGCGGCGGTGCCGCCGGTGCCCGTACCGGAGGTCGGAGTATCGCCCGGCGCGCCGGCGGTGCCGGTCGTGCACTGGCTGGTGCCGACTTTGTCACACTCGGCGGGCTGCGCGGCCGTCACGGCCAGCTGGTTACTCGAGGGCGAATCGCCGGGCTTGAACGTCGGGTTGTTGCACTTGTTGATGTCCACGCCGGAGACATCCGCGCCGGGCACCCGCTTGATCTGGTCGAACCCGGCCAGCACGAGGTTCATCGGCAGCGGCGAGTACCCGAGAGCCTCCGCCTGCTGCTGCCCCTCGCAGAGCATGTAGTTTGCGAAGGCCCCCAGGGTGAGGCCCTTCTTCTCCGTGAAGACACCGCCGACCGCGGTCGGAACGATCATGTAGGAGTAGCTCGACAACGGGTAGCTGCGCGCGTCGGCGTTGTTGTAGACGCCGTCGAGGATCTGGGTGAGGTAGTCGGGGCTGGTGACGGGGACATCCGTCTTGATCTGCGCCTGGAGCAAGGCCACCGCGACCGAGTCGGCGGTGGGTTCCACGTAATAGCCGGCCGCATTGAGCACCTTGGCCACCGGGAATCCGGCTTCGAGGGCGTAGGAGTACTCGACGTAGGTGATCGCGCCTTCGCCGTAGTCCTGGCTCACATAACCGGCCACGCCGGAGGAGCCGCTCTGTGCCTTGGCGTTGCCGTAAGTCGGGTACTGGGAGGTGAGACCGCAGGAGGTGCGGCCGACCTTGGCGCAGAAGGCGCTCCACAGGTCAGGGTGCTGCTTGGACATCCAGAGGGTGAACTGGGCGGTCGACCCGGAGCCGTCGGAGCGAACGACCGGCACGATGCCCTTGTCGGGCATCGCCAGGCCGGGGTTGTCGGTCTGGATCGCCGGGTCGTTCCACTTGGTGATGACGCCCGTGAAGATCTTGGTGATCACCTCACCGCTGAGGCGCAGGTTGGAGACCCGCACCCCGCCGATCTTGAGGTTGTACATGAACGAGGAGCCGCCGGCCACAATCGGCATGTACGCGTAGCCGCGGGACGGCACCTCGGGGGCCGAGTTGTCCTCCGGCCGGGTCTGGAACGGGATCTCGCTGACGGCGAAGTCGACGTTGCCAGCGACGAAGTCACGCCGGCCGGCCGACGAGCCGACGCCCGAGTAGTTGACGGTCATGCCATAGTTCGAGGCCACGTTCTTGCGCCACTGGTCGAGGGCGTTCTGCGACCAGGTCGAGCCGGTGCCGGTGATCGGGTCGTAGCTCACGGCCTGGGCAGGCACGGTGCCGAGCACGCTGACCAGCACGACGGTAAGGGCGAACAGGGCGCGGATTGCACGAATCCGCCGGGGCTGGCGCGTCACGAGGACGTCTCCTTCGGGTTGGGGTCTGACGGTGGGGCGGATGGCGTAGGCGCGGATGGCGGTGGCCGGTGGTCGTCCTGCGCGGCCGAGGCGTCGAGCAGGACTCGGCGGTCGCCCTGAAGGGTGATGCGCTGAAGGTCGCGAGCGGATGCCGCGACGACCCGCTCCTGCTGCCGGCGGCCCAGCTGGCCGGGACCCTTACCCCCGATCAGGCGGGCGATCGCGAAGAGTGCGAGCACCAACAGGATCAACACGGCAGCGGAGCCGAAGCCGCGGGCGATCATGTTCGGCTCCGGGGACTTGACGAAGTCGAAGACCTGCAGCGGCAGGGAAATCATCGGACCCTCGAACGGGTTCCAGTTGACGACGGCGGTCACCCCGGATGTGAGCAGCACCGGACTGGTCTCGCCGATTCCGCGAGCCGTGCCGAGGATCACGGCCGTGGCCAGACCGGGCCGGGCCGTCGGCAGAACGACGTGCCACACCGTGCGCCACCGGGTCGACCCGAGGGCGTAGGCGGCCTCGCGCAGGTTGCCGGGCACAAGCCGCAGCACGATGTCGGAGGCCCGGATGACGATGGGCAGCATCATGACGGTGATGGCCATCGCCGCAGCGAAGCCCGAGCGCTGATGGGTGATCAACACGATGATCGCGGAATAGACGAAGAGTCCGGCGACGATGGAGGGCAGGGCCGTCATCGCATCCGAAATCGTGCGCACGAAGCGGGCGAACTTGCCGCCGACCTCGTTGAGGAAGAGCGCCGTCAGGATTCCGAGCGGGATCGTGATGGCGAGGGCCATCGAGATCTGCATCAGCGTGCCCAGGATCGCGTGCACGATTCCACCGACCTCGAGGCCGTCCAGCGGGCCGGCGAGCTCCATGCTCTGCGTGAAGAAGTTCAGGTGCGGCAGGGCCTCCTGGCCGCGCACCAGCGTAAACGCCACCACGAAGACCAGCGCGCCGAACAGCACCACCCCGGCACTGGCGAGCAACACCCCCATCACCCGGTCCTTGACCTCCTGCCAGTCGCTGGCGAAGCTCACGAGCAGGGCGTAGAAGCCGATGAAGGCGATGAAGGCCACGAGCAGCCAGCCGACGCCGCCGGAGAGCGGACTGAACCAACCGAACAGCAGCACAGCGACGGCGATGCCTGCGGAGGCGGCGCCGAGCACATTGAACCGGTCGTCGAGGCGGGCGCCGCGCACCCGGCGTCGCGGGCCGATCGGGGCGCCCCCGGGGGACGGGATCGTGGTGGTGTGCGCCGGGGCCGTCGGTGTCGGTTCGGGGGTGACCGTTCCGGTGGGTTCGAGGAGGATCGTCATCAGTCGCTCTCTGCCCCGGATCGGGACCGTGCCACGATCGACGAGGCCGTGAAGTTGATCACGAGGGTGATCAGGAACAGGACAAGCCCGGCTGCCATCAGCGCGGAGAGGCCGAACGAGCTGGACTCGCCGTAGCGGAGGGCGATGAGTGCGGAGACGGAGTTGGTGCCGGTCTTCAGCACCTCCCAGTTGATTGTGAAGATCGGGGAAATGATCATGTAGACGGCGATGGTCTCACCGAGGGCTCGGCCGAGGCCGAGCATGGTGCCGCCGATGATGCCGCCGCGACCGAAGGGCAGCACGACCGCACGGATCATGCCCCACCGCGTCGACCCGAGGGCGAACGCGGCCTCGCGTTCGCCGATCGGAGCCTGGGAGAAGGCCTCGCGCATCACCGAGGTCTGGGTGGGCACCACCATGAGGCCCACCACGATGCCGGCGATGAACGCCGAGGAGGTGAAGGCGCTCGCCTCGGTCAGGGTCTGGCCGGTGATGTCCTCGACCCGGAAGAACGGGATCCAGCCGAAGTAGGTGGAGATCCAGGTGGCGACCGGGATCACGTTGGCCTGCAGGAAGAAGACACCCCAGAGGCCAAAGACCACACTTGGCACGGCGGCCATCAGGTCGACGAGCGTGACGAGCGTGGAGCGCATCCGGCCCTGGGCGACCTCGGAGATGAGCAGGGCCGTGCCGAGGGCGAGCGGCACGGCGACGCACATCGCGATCACCGCGATCGTGATGGTGCCGAACAAGACGGATGCGATGCCGAATTTCTGCGACTCCGGCGACCAGTCCTGCTCGACCAGAAAACTGAATCCGGCGACGCCGAGGGCCTCCGAGGCACGCAACGACAGGAACACGCCCACGGCGAGCATGATCGCCACGGTGATGCAGCCGGCGAAGAAGGCCACCGAACGGAACACCGAGTCCGAGACCGAGGGACGTGCTGTGAGTAAGCGGCGCGGGGACGAGTCCGGGTTCGCCGGATCGACCGTTGGCGGCTCGACCGCAGGCGCGTCGAAGAGGGTCGAAAACGACATGGGTGTCCTTGCACATTCGGGTGTGGGGAGCGGAACGAACGCGGCGGTAGCACGTCCGAGACATATGTTTGGGGCGCTGGGTTAACACTGAGCGTCGATTTGTCCAGCTAGAGATGGACGCGGAGTGGAGAGTTGACCGGGCGTGATCGCCGCCGCCGCGGCGTCGGCTCAGCGGGAGGCTGACGTGGCCGCGGGCGCCGGGGTCGCGCCCGGGTCCGGGGCGTTCGTCGGCGCGTGCGTCGGCGTCTGCGATGTGGACGTCGGGGCGGGAGTCGGAGGTACCTCAGGCACGGGAAAGGCCGCGCTCGCCACGATCAATGTAACGGTTGTCCCCAGACGCCACACCGTTTGTGCCGCCGGAAGGCTTGCGAGCACCGTGCCCGGCGGCACCGTAGAGTCCGCACGGGACTCAGTCAGCACGACGAAACCGGCCTCCTCGAAGGCGACAGCAGCCGCGGCCTGGGTGAGTCCCCGCACCGTCGGGATCGCGTTCGATCCGGAGGCGATGACGAGGTCGACCGTGCGGCCTGGATCGATGCGGGTTCCCTCGGCCGGGAGGCTCGCCAGGACGGTGTCGGCCGGCAGGGCCGAGGCCTGCGTCTCGACGGCGCCGACCTCCAGTCCGGCCTCGGCGAGCGCTGCTCGGGCTGCAGCGAGGGTCAAGGAGGTGAGCTCGGGCATCCGAACTCTCTGAATCAGGATGTCCGTTGAAATGCCGTCGGTCGCGGGCACCGGGCTCGGCGTCGGCGGCGACGTGGGGAGACTGCTCGCGACGGCGATCGACGCCGGCTCGGACCCGCCCGCGGCCACGACCCAGCCGACGGCGATGCCCCCGACGACCAGCAGGGCCAGAAGCCAGAGCCCGCTGCCGCTCCGGGTGCGGCCGCTGCGCGCCCAGTCGGGACCCGGTAAGTCGCCGGCCGGGGCCTCGGATCCCGGTGCGACGGATCCCGGTTCGTCGGATGCCGGTGCGGCGGTCTGCCCGAATACCCGGGTGCGCTCATCTCCCGCCGCTCGGCCCCGCCCGGCCGGGCCGACAACGCCGGAGGCTATCAGGATTCCGATACCGCCCGCCATCTCGGCGGCAGACTGGAATCGGCTCGCGGGATCCTTCATCAGCGCTTTGACTACGATCCGGTCGACGGCGCGAGGAATACCGGAACGCAGGACCGAGGGCACCGGCGGGGGCGCCAGCACGTGAGCCCGCATCACGGCAGCAGCCGAATCTCGCGAGAACGGCGGCTTCCCGGTGAGCACGAAGTGAAGTACGCCACCGAGCTGGTAGAGGTCGCCTCGTTCGTCGACGACGCCGCCGCGGGCCTGCTCCGGCGACATGTAGTACACACTGCCCAGGACGCCCGGGGCGACGGCTTCGATTGACAGACCCGGAGCCTTTTGATCCTCCCGGGCCTGCGGCGCGGGTGCGCTGCGCAGGACGTCGGTTCCGAGGACCGGCCTGCCGGCGGCATCCGCCAGACCGAAATCGAGCAACCGAACATCCCCGATCAAGAATCCTCCCCCGTCGTCGGTGTCGACCATGATGTTCGCCGGGGACACATCCCGGTGGATCAGTCCACGAGCATGTGAGGCCTCGAGCGCTCGCAACACGGCCGAGGCGATGGTGAGCGCCTGGCCCGGCTCGAGGGCACCGTTCCGCTCGATGTGCTCCGCGAGGGTGATGCCGGGCACGAGTTCGAGGGCAATCCAGGCCTGCGGTTCCTCTCCCGTGTCGTGCACGCCGATGCCGAGCACCTGTGCGATGTTCGGGTGCCGCAGGCCGGCCGCCGCCGTGGCCTCGGCGAGGAACGCCCGCCGGGAGTGGTCGGACCGCGACAGGTGCGGGTGCAGGATCTTGAGTGCGACCGCCCGGTGGGCGCCGACGTCACCGTCCGAAAACGTGGCGGTGTCGACGGCGGCGAAAACGGATGCCGACCCACCGGTACCGAGAAGATCGCCGAGCCGGTACCTGCCGGAGATCAGGCCGTCTCCAGCCGGGGTCTTGTCCGTCACGAAACTCCTCAACCTGCCAGATCGGCGTAGGAATCGGCCGTCGCGGCGACCGCGTTCACGTAGGAATCGACGTGGTTGTAGGCGAACACGGCGGCGCGCCAGCGATCGGGCCGGGACAGCTCGCCATAGTGGCAGAGGTAACGGCCGGCAGCGAGGGCGGCATCGTCGATTTGTTGCGGGTCGTCGACGCCGTCGCCGTTCCCATCGGCACCCCACCGCTGCCAGGTCGCGGGGATGAACTGCAGTGGCCCGACCGCACGGTCCCCTTCGGTGCTGCCGTCCCAGGCCCCACGGTCGGTGTCGCCCATCGCGTCGAAGGCATTGCCGTCGAGTGCCGGGCCGAAAATGCCCGGGCGGGCGGCGCCATCGGCTCCGAGCTCCGAACCGTTGTGGGTGCCGTGCTCGGATTCGATGTTGCCGAGGGCTGCCAGGGTAGTCCAGCCGAGGCGGCAGCTCGGCCGCTCGGCCGCCAGGGCCAGGGACGCCCCCGCATAGCCAAGCAGGGCGCGCACGGGGATGCCGGCCGCTTGGGAGACGCGGACGGCCCAGGCAGGGTCGGCGAGCGCCGCATTGCCATCAATCGGAGGCGCAGCCGTCGGCAGGGCAAGCGTGGCGGGCGCTGGTTCGGCCGCGGGCAGCGATCGGGCAAGCTCTGGCGGCACGGTGGTGATGACCGCCGCCGCGGCCGGTGCGACACTGGCCCGCACGCCCTCGGGTGCCTGGAAACCGGGTACCAGCCAGCCGAAGACCAGCCAGCCGAGTACGGAGAGGCCGGCGACCGTGGCGATCATGGTGGTTCCGCGGTGCTTGCGCACGGTCACCAGGACAGTGCCCGTTCCTCGTCGGAGAGGACCCGGTTGCCGCGCTGCCCGGCCTCCGTGGCGTGACGGGCGTCCGCACCGACGAGCGCGCTGTGGAAAGCCTCAATGGTTCCAGCCGAGGCCTCACGGCTGGTCGACGCCGCGCCATACCAGCGCCCTGCAGTCATCACGACTACATCACCGACGCTGATCACCCACCCGTGTGTGCCGGCCCTGGGACCCGTGACAACCGTGGCAACCATCGAATCGCACTGGCCTTTGAGTTCGAGGACGTGGGTTCGCGCGCTGGAGAACGTTGCGTAGACGGAGGAGCTACGGCCGAGCTCGCGCCGGTTCGAGGCGAGCAGTCGCCAGATGCCGGAGTGCCGCGGCGCTCCCGTGAGCAAGGGACCGGCGCGGTGCCCGTCCCGCACGGCGACCGCCCTAACGGGAGTGGCGACATTCTGCACACTTTCACGGAAAGCCACCCATCCGTGCAATCGGGGGTCGGCGGCGGATTCAAACGCCGAGAAGACGATGCTCGGGCTCGGCGACAAGATGACTCCCTGGGCAAGGATGATGCAGCGAAGGGGCCACTGTGACGTGTAAGCGGCTCGGATAGGCCGACCCCGCGTGTACTTTCCAGCCCACGAATGTCCGGTCCGGGAGCATCACCTGAACCGGAGGTGAACGAGGGATGGCCGGCGCTGTAAGAACGCGCGAAAGATGTCCCACACTCGGGGGTCGTCCTACCGGCGGAATGCCTTCCGGGCCAGCCAGTTTCCGAGGAACTGCACCAGCTGTACGAGCACGATGATCAGCAGCACGGCCGCCCAGGTCACCACAGGATTGAACTGGCGGTAGCCGTAGAGCAGCGCGAAGTTTCCGAGCCCGCCGCCGCCGACGTAGCCGGCGACCGCCGACATGTCCACGAGCGCCACGAAGATGAAGGTGTAGCCGAGGATGAGCGGGCCGAGCGCCTCGGGCAGCAGCACGGTGAAGATGATCCGGATCGGCCCGGCCCCCACGCTGCGGGCCGCCTCGATCACGCCCGGCGTCACGGTGAGCAGGTTCTGCTCCACGATCCGTCCCATGGCGAAGGATGCCGCGAGAGAGATCGTGAAGATGATCGCCGCGTTTCCGATGCCGGTTCCCACCACGACCCGCGCCAGCGGCTGGGCGGCGGCCAGGAAGATGATGAACGGGATCGGCCGCACGATGTTCACCAGCAGGTTCAGCACCACGAAGACCCCGCGGTTCTCGAGGATGCTGCCGGCGCGGGTCAGATACAGGCCGAGGCCCACGAGCAGGCCGCCAATCCCGCCGAAGAAGAGCGTGAGACCGACGATGTAGAGGGTCTCCCCCGCGGCGATCCAGAGTTCGGGCAACAGGTCGATCAGACTGTCCATCTCAGCGCACCTCGGTCACGGTCGTGAGGGTTCGCACCCGGTCGAGCGCGGCGTCGATGGCGGCGTCGGCCGCGGCATCCGTCGCCCCCGGCGTGGCCAGTGCCAGCGTCAGGTGCCCGAACGACCGGCCCTGGATCTCGTTGATACCGCCGTAGACGACCTCGAAGGTGACGCCGGCGGAGACGAACTCGCCGAACACGCGGGCCTGATCGACGCTGCTGTCGCGGAACGCCAGCGTGACGAGGCGACCCGGGTGACGCCGCCGCAGCACGGCGAGTTCCGACGAAGAAGGGAGACCCTTGACCACGGTCGAGACGAACCGGGCGGAGGCCGCCTGCTGCGGGTTCGAGAACACGTCGAATACGTCGCCGCGCTCGATCACCCGGCCCTGGTCCATCACGGCGACCTTCGTCGCCAGGGTCTGGATGACATCCATCTCGTGCGTGATCACGATGATGGTGACCCCGAATTCCTTATTCACCCGCCCGAGCAGGTCCAGAACCTCGGAGGTGGTCTCCGGGTCGAGGGCGCTGGTGGCCTCGTCGGCGAGCAGGATGTCCGGCTGGCTGGCTAAGGCCCGCGCGATGCCCACGCGCTGCTTCTGGCCGCCGGAGAGCTGGTCGGGATAGGCGCCCGCCTTGTCGCCGAGCCCGACGAAGTCGAGCATCTCGGCAACCCGGGCCCGGCGCTTCTCCTTCGTTTGGCCGGCCACCTCGAGCGGATAGGCGACGTTCGCCGCGACGGAGCGTGACCCCAGAAGGTTGAACTGCTGGAAGATCATCCCGATGCCCAGCCGCACCGGGCGCAGCTCCCGCTCGGGCAGGCGGGCGATGTCGGTGCCGTTGATCAGGATCTCGCCCGACGTCGACCGTTCGAGGGCGTTCACAAGCCGCACCAGGGTGCTCTTGCCTGCCCCCGAATAACCGATGATGCCGTAGACGTCCCCGGCGTCGATCGTGAGGCTGACCTTGTCGATGGCGACGACCTCGGCCCCGCCCCGGGTCGTGGGCAGGTACACCTTACTCACGTCACGCAGTTCGACAACGGGGGTGGGGGCGGGCATGGGACGTCCTTACTGACTGGCGTGGCGCCGGGCTGGGCGGCTGTGCTGGGCTGAGGTCGGACAGCGCTACTTCTGGGCTGCGGTGTCCTTCTCGACCGTGGCAAGGGACGACTCGAGGTCGGCGACCGGAGTCTGGACCATCACGGCGGACCCGGCGGACACGTCGAGCACGCCGTCCTGAACGGCCTTCGTTGTCTGGTAGATCTCGACCAGCTTCTGGTACGTGGGGTTGTCCTTGTCCTCGGCGCGGGCCGCGAAAACGTTCACGTACGGCAACGCGTTGGGGTCGGTGGGGTCGTCCTGGGCGAGGGCGTCATCGACCTTTAGGCCGGCCTTCTCGACGAAGTCGTTGTTGATGATCGCAGCGGCAACGTCAGGAAGAGATGTGGCGGTGAGCGACGCCTCGAGCGCGGTCACGGTGACCTTGGACTTCTTGGTGTCGATGTCGTCGAGGGTCGAGTAGATGCTGCCGCCGTCGCTCAGCGTGATCAGCTTCGCGGACTGCAGCACGAGCAGCGCGCGGGCCAGGTTGCTCGCGTCGTTCGGCACCGCGACGGTGTCGCCCTTTTTGATCTCATTGACGTCGTCGTACTGGGTGGAGTACAGGGCGAGCGGGTAGATCGCGGTGGCGCCGACCGGCGTCAGGTCGTCCTTGCTGGCCACGTTGTATTCGGCGAGGTAGACGATGTGCTGGAACTGGTTCAGGTCGAGTTCGCCCGCGGAGAGGGCCGGGTTCGGCTGCCCGAATTCGGCGAAGTCGACGATGTCGACCGTGATGCCGGCATCCGCCGCGGCCTCCTCGTAGACGGCCCAGTAGGGGTCGCTCGCACCGACGACGCCGATCTTAACGGTCTCGTCGGCGGCCGCGCCGGAGCAACCGGCGAGCAGTGCGGCGAGCGGTACGACCGCGAGGGCGGCGAGCAGTTTCTTCTTCACGATGGGGTTCCCTTTGTCAGCTGTGGTGCCGTCTGGTCGGCGGCGGATGCCGGCGCGTTTTTCGGGCACAGAAGAACCACGGGTCGAGAAGGGGTGGGAGTCTGTGCCGCTGCATCGCGAGGCACGTCCCAAGGCTATCGGCAGATGCTGCGCCGCGTGCGCTCCTCCGTCACACGCGGTCACAGCATCTGCGAAACTAACCCTCGATCAGCTCAGAGAGTTCGATCCAGCGGGTTTCGAAGCCCGCGATGGCGGACTCCAGCGTCTGTAGTTCGGTGCTGAGCACGCCAAGGCCGTCGAAGTCGGACTGGTCGTGCACGGCGAGGCTCTCGTGCAGGGCCGCGACCCGCGCATTCTGCTTGGCGACCTTGCGATCGATGGAGGCGAGTTCCTTCTGCGCGTTGCGGAGGTCGGCGCCGCCGATGGCGAGCTTACGCGACGCCTTCCCGCCGGAGGTGTTCGCCGCGTTCGCCTCGGCGGGCTTGTCGATGCCGCTCGTCTGCTTCCTGCGCATCTCGAGGTACTGGTCCACACCGCCGGGAAGGTGGCGGAAGCCGCCCTCGGTGACCGCGTACTGGTTGTCGGTGACGCGCTCGATCAGGTACCGGTCGTGCGAGACGACGAGCAGGGTGCCGGGGAAGGAGTCGAGCAGGTCTTCCATGGCCGCGAGCATGTCGGTGTCCAGGTCGTTGGTGGGCTCGTCGAGGATCAGCACGTTCGGCTCGTCGAGCACGATCAGAAGCAGCTGCAGGCGCCGCTTCTGGCCACCGGAGAGGTCCTTGACCTGGGTGGTCAGCTGGGCGCTCATGAAGCCCATGCGCTCGAGCATCTGGCCGGGCGTGATCTCCTTGCCGCCGGCCATGTACGACGTCTTCTGGCGGCCGATAACCTCGCTGACGCGGTCGTTCTGGATGCCGTCGAGCTCGAACAGCTGCTGGGTGAGCACGGCGACCTTGATGGTCTTGCCACGCTTGACCGTGCCCGTAGTGGGCATCAGCGTGCCGGCCACCAGGTTCAACAGCGTGCTCTTGCCGGCGCCGTTGACGCCCATGATGCCGGTGCGCTCGCCCGGTGCGATGCGCCAGGTGATGTCGTTCAGCACGGTCTTCTCGCCGAACTTCACTCCGATGTCGATCAGGTCGACGACATCCTTGCCGAGTCGCTGCATGGCCATCGACTGCATCGACACGGTGTCGCGGGGCGGCGGCTCGTTCTCGATCAGCTCGTTGGCGGCGTCGATGCGGAACTTGGGCTTCGCGGTGCGGGCGGGGGCACCGCGCCGCAGCCAGGCCAGTTCCTTCTTCATCAGGTTCTGGCGCTTGCCCTCCATCACGCTGCTCATCCGGTCGCGTTCGACGCGCTGCAGGATGTAGGCGGCGTAGCCTCCCTCGAAGGGTTCGATCAGGCGGTCGTGCACCTCCCAGGTCATGTTGCAGACCTCGTCGAGGAACCACCGGTCGTGGGTGACGACCACCAGCCCGCCGGAGTTCGTGGCCCAGCGGGTCTTCAGGTGACCGGCCAGCCAGGAGATGCCCTCCACGTCGAGGTGGTTGGTGGGTTCGTCGAGGAAGATGACGTCGTGGTCACCGATCAGCACGGCGGCCAGAGCCACCCGGCGGCGCTGGCCACCGGAGAGGTCATCGACGAGGGCGTCCCAGGGAATGTCCCGCACGAGTCCCGCAATCACGTCGCGCACCTTGGCGTCGCCCGCCCAGACGTGTTCGTCGATGCCGCCGACGATGGTGTGGCCCACGGTCTGGCCCGAAGCGAGGTCGTCGGACTGGTCGAGCATGCCGATGGTGACGCCGCGCCGGCGCGTGACGCGGCCCGCGTCGGGTTCCATCCGGCCGGCGAGCAGGCGCATCAGGGTGGACTTGCCGTCGCCGTTGCGGCCGACGACGCCGATCCGGTCGCCTTCGTTGAGACCGGCGGTGACGCTGTCAAAAATGACGCGAGTGGGAAATTCAAGGTGCAGGGACTCGGCCCCGAGCAAATGTGCCATAGCCTTCAAGTTTAGCTGGCGCGGCTGAGAGCCCCGCGCGCACCGGTTTCGCACCCGGTGGCCTGACTGTTGCCGAATCGGACATCTGTTGCCGACACACCGGCAACAGATGTCCGATCGGGCCACAGTTGCGGCAAAAAAAGGGGAGCTAGTCGTGGATGATCCGGGCCCCGTGCACCGGACCGGTGGCGCGTACCACGCGCAGGCGGGACGCGCTCAGGGCGACCTGGAGTTCGAGGGCGCTGTCGGCATCCGCGACCAGGAAAGCCACAGTCGGGCCGGAGCCGGAGAGCAGGCCGGCCAGGGCGCCGTTCGCCTCACCCAACTCGAGCACCTTGCCCAGGCCGGGGGCCAGGTGCAGCGCGGGAGCCTGCAGGTCGTTGTGCAGGGCCTCGGCCAGCATCCGCGGGTCGCCGGCCCGAAGCGCCTGGAGCACGTTGGTGTCGACGGAGGGCTGGATCTGGGCAGGGAAGATGTCCTGGGCGTGGCGTTCGCGGTGGCGGTCGAGCTCGTTGTAGACGCCGGGGGTCGAGAGGCCGAAGTCGGCGAGGGCGAGCACCCAGTGGAACTGCCCCTTGGCCAGGGCTGGGCTGAGCTGGTCGCCGCGCCCGGTGCCGATGGCGGTGCCGCCGGTGAAGGCGAACGGGACGTCAGCGCCGAGGGTCGCGGCGATCTCGATGAGGTCGTCGCGGGTGGCGTCGGTTCCCCAGAGGGTGTCGCACGCGAGGAGGGTGGCCGCGGCATCCGCCGACCCGCCACCCATGCCGCCGGCGATGGGCACGTTCTTCTCGATCGAGAGGCGCACTCCCCCGCGATAGCCGGCCTTACGGGCCAGGGCGCGCGCGGCCTTGATGGCGAGGTTGCTGCCGTCGACGGCGAGACCCGAGGCGTCTATGGGACCGGTGAACACGACCGAGAAGTCGTCGGCCGGCCAAGCGCGCACGTCTTCGAACAGTGACACGGCCTGGTAAGCGGTGGCCACCTCGTGGTACCCGTCTTCGAGGACCGCACCGACCTTGAGGAACACGTTGATCTTTCCGGGCGCCCGCGCATGCACCACGGGGGAAGGGGCCGGGTTGGTCATGTGACTAACCTAGCCCAGCCGCACAGTCGCGACTGCCCCGCGGCGGCACGCGTCAGTGTGCGGCGAGCTGGGCGCGGGCGATCGCCAGGAAGTCCTCGACCGTGAGCTGCTCGCCGCGCTCGGTAGGGTCGATTCCGGCGCGCGTCATGATCTCGGTGGCACTCGATGGGTCACCGAGAACGGCGGACAACGACTGGCGCAGCATTTTGCGGCGCTGCTGGAACGCGGCATCGACGAGGGCGAAGGTGGCGCGGCGCAATTCCTCGGATTCAAGCGGCCGGGCGCGCCGTTCGAAGGCGATCAGGATCGAATCGACGCCGGGAACCGGCCAGAACACCTGGCGGCTGACCTTGCCGGCGGTGCGGAATGCCCCGTACCAGGCGGCCTTGACGCTCGGGCTGCCGTAGACCTTGTTGCCGGATGGCGCCGCGAGGCGCTCCCCCACCTCGGCCTGGACCATGACCACTCCGGCCCGGATGGAGGAGAAGTGCTCCAGCAGATAGAGCAGCACCGGCACCGACACGTTGTAGGGCAGGTTCGCCACGAGGCGGCTCGGGTCGCCGGGCAGTTCGGTGATCTTGAGCGCGTCGTTGCGGATGACGGTGAGCGGCGCTCCGGGATGCATCAGCTCGACCGTCAGCGGCAGCTGCTCGGCGAGCCGGTCATCGATCTCCACGGCCACGACGGTCGCGCCGGTCTCGAGCAGCCCCAGCGTGAGGGATCCCAGCCCGGGGCCCACCTCCAGCACGGTGTCGCCGGGTGAGACGGTTGCGACCTTGACGATGCGTCGCACGGTGTTGCCGTCGATGACGAAGTTCTGGCCGAGCTTCTTGGTGGGGTTGACGCCCAGCATCTCGGCCAGGTCGCGGATCTCGGCGGGGCCGAGGAGGGACCGTGCGCTGGGAGCGGCGGCTGGAGCCGCAGCGGGTGCAGCCGCGGGGTCCGCGGGCTCGGCATCCGTTTCGAGAGCGGATGCCGACTCCGGCACGGCGGCCGGCGCGGCGTGCCGGCCGCCGGTCACTTCGTCGCTGACGGGTCGGGTGCCGGCCTCGGGTTCGTCTCCGGGAGCGTAGCCGTGGCGGGGCGGGGTCATGCGAGGCCTCCGAACGGGCTCGTGTCGGGCTTTGGCTCGGTGACCGTCACCGGTTCGGCGTCCCACCGTCCGTAGACGAGTTCGGTGTTGGACGAAATCTGGGTGGCGAGAATGGTGGCCTCCGTTTCGAGGTGGTCGGCCATGGCGCGCAGGGTGTGCGGCAGCAGGTACGGCGCGTTCGGGCGGCCGCGGAAGGGTGCGGGGGTGAGGAACGGGGCATCCGTCTCGACCAGCAGCAGAGCGCGCGGCACCGCGGCCAGGGCCTCCCGCAGATTCCGGGCGTTCTTGAAGGTCACGGTTCCCGCGAACGAGAGGTACCAGCCGTTGTCGGCGAGGATGCGGGCCATCTCGGCGTCGCCGGAGAAGCAGTGGAAGACGGTGCGATCGGGCGCACCGACCCGCAGCAGGGTCTCGATCACCGCGGCGTGGGCGTCGCGGTCGTGGATCTGCAGCGCGAGGCCGTTCTGCTTGGCGATGTCGATGTGCGCCTCGAAGGAGCGGAGCTGGCTGGCGTGTCCTTCGGGGCCGGTGCGGAAGAAGTCCAGGCCGGTCTCCCCGATGGCGACGACGCGCGGGCGCGTCGCCAGTTCGGCGATCTCGGCCAGGGCGTCGTCGAGGGTGCCGGCGGCCTCGTAGACGGGGGCCTCGTTGGGGTGGATGGCGACGGCCGCGAGCATGCGCGGCTCCCGGGCAGCCATCGCGGCCGACCAGCGCGAGGTCTTCAGGTCGCCGCCGACCTGGATGACGCCGCGCACGCCGACGCTGGACGCGCGGTCGAGTTGCTCGGCCACGCTCAGCGACTGCTCGCCGTCGGCGATCTCCAAGTGGGTGTGGTTGTCGTAGACCGGAACGACGAGCGGGTCGGGCCGCGGCGGGTAGCTCAGGTCCCGGCCGGCGCCTTTTTCGCGCTGGCGCACGGGGCCGGCTTCGGGCTCGGGCTCGGGCTCGGGCTCGGGCTCGGGCTCGTTAGCCAACCGTGGCCTCGATGCGAGGGAACAGCGCCTCGAGCGGGGAGACCCGCGGGCCGCCGGTCCACTCCCAGGCCCGGTCGATGCGCTGGTCGGTGACCAGTCCGAAGCCGCCGAGGGCGGTCCAGAGCTTCGCCGTGGCCTGCGGTACGACCGGCGAGAGCAGCACGGCGAGCGTGCCCAGTCCGCGCACGGCGGTGACCAGCACGGCTTCGAGTCGGTCCCGGTTGGCCGGGTCCTTCGCGAGCGACCACGGCTCCTGGGCGGTGATGTAGCCGTTGAGCTCGTCGACCAGTTCCCAAATCGCGGCGATGGCGTCGTGGATGGCGAGGTGTCCGATGGACAGCGTGGCGGCATCCGTCACCCTCTTCTCGGTGCCGCGAATGAGCTCGTCGGCTTCGCTGAAGTCGACGGCGGTGGGGATCTCGCCGTCGCAGTAGCGCACGACCATGGCGATCACGCGGGAGGCGAGGTTGCCGAAGCCGTTGGCCAGCTCGGACTGGTACCGGGCGGACAGGTCTTCCCAGGAGAAAGAGCCGTCCTGGCCGAAGCTGATCGCGCGCATGAAGTAGTAGCGGAAGGCGTCGGAGCCGAACGTATCCGTGATCTGGCTTGGGGCGATACCGGTGAGCTTGGACTTGCTCATCTTCTCGCCGCCCACGAGCAACCAGCCGTGGCCGAAGACCTGGCGAGGCACCTCGATGCCCGCGGCGAGGAGCATTGCAGGCCAGATGACGGCGTGAAAACGCAAAATATCTTTGCCCACGACGTGCGTCGCCGGCCAGAGGCGGCTGAACTTTTCGTCGTCGTGGCCGTAGCCGGCGGCGGTGATGTAGTTGAGCAGGGCGTCGAACCAGACATAGACGACGTGGCTGTCGTCCCAAGGCACCTTGATGCCCCAGTCGAAACTGGAGCGGGAGATCGACAGGTCGCTGAGGCCCTGCTTGACGAAGGATATGACCTCGTTGCGCGCCGACGCGGGCTGTACGAAGTTCGGGTTCTCCTCGTACAGGGCGAGGAGCTGGTCGGCGAACGTGCTCATCCGAAAGAAGTAGTTCTTCTCGTGCAGCAGCTCGCAGGGGATGGAGTGGATGGCGCAGACCTGCTGCCCGGCGTACTCGCCGACCCCATCGATGAGGTCGCTCGGCTGCTTGTACTCCTCGCAGCCGACGCAGTAGAAGCCCTCGTACTCGCCGGTGTAGATGTGGCCGGAGTCGTAGAGGTGCTGCAGGAACTTCTGCGCGTTCACTTCGTGGCGCACATCGGTGGTACGGATGAAGTCGTCGTTGCGGATGTCGACCGTCTTCAGCAGCGGCTTCCAGGCGGTTTCGACCAGACGGTCGGCCCACTCCTTCGGCGTGACGCCGTTGGCGGTCGCGGTGCGCAGGATCTTCTGCCCGTGCTCGTCCGTTCCGGTGAGCAGCCAGGCATCCTCGCCGGACTGCCGGTGCCAGCGTGCGAGCACGTCGGCAGCCACCTCGGTATAGGCGTGCCCGATGTGGGGGACATCATTCAC
Source organism: Cryobacterium sp. TMT2-18-2 (assembly GCF_004402245.1). Taxonomy (NCBI): domain Bacteria; kingdom Bacillati; phylum Actinomycetota; class Actinomycetes; order Micrococcales; family Microbacteriaceae; genus Cryobacterium; species Cryobacterium sp. TMT2-18-2. The sequence goes on along the minus strand of NZ_SOFU01000008.1, from coordinate 14,249 downwards.
GTAGAAAATGGGCGTGGTGATGTAAAAAGATGAACCGTCGGACATGCTCTTATCCTATTAGGAGCGGCGGATGCCACTGGCCGTGTTACCTTGTGCCGCGTTCGTCGCGGTGGGCGTCCTGCAGCCGCGGCGGCCAAAATCTCGGTCGAATCGGTTCGGAGCAGGGAACGTCAGGGCAGAGGCAGAGCCTGAAAGTCCGTGCGGGCCGCGGCGGGCTTGCCCGTCTTGCGCTCCAGCGCCGCCTCGTAGAGGGCGCGCTTGCCGAGCCCGGTGGCGGCGGACACGTCGGCGGCGGCATCCTTGAGACGGATGCCCGACCCCACCAGCGCGAGCACCTCGACCACCCCGGTCTCCAGATCCAGCACGCGTGCCTCCGCCCCGGCGACCACGATGGCGATCTCGCCCTTGACCCCGCCGGCGGCCCAATCAGCCAGCTCGATCGCGGTACCGCGCTTCACTTCCTCGTAGAACTTGGTCAGCTCACGGCAGACCGCGACGCGGCGCCCGGCCCCGAGCACCGCAGCCAGATCCGTCAGGGAGGCCGCCAGCCGGTTGGGCGATTCGAAAAACACCATTGTGCGCCGCTCCGCGGCCACCTCGCGGAGGGCCGAGACCCGGTCGCCGTGCTTGCGGGGCAGGAAGCCCTCGAAGGTGAACCGGTCCGTCGGCAGCCCGGACACGGCGAGCGCGGCGAGCACGGCCGACGGCCCGGGCAACACCGACACGACGACACCGGCCGCCACCGCGGCATCCACCAGGTGGAAACCCGGGTCGGAGACCGTCGGCATCCCTGCGTCGCTGAGCACCAGGATGTCGGTGTCGCGGGCGAGTTCGACGAGTTCGGCCGCCTTGCCGCGCTCGTTGTGGTCGTGCAGGCTGATCAGCCGCGGGCGGTTCTCAATGCCCAGGGCCTTGAGCAGGTGCACGGTGACCCGGGTGTCCTCGGCGGCGATAATCGTCATCGTGCCGAGCGCCTCGATCAGACGCGTTGACGCGTCGCCCAGGTTTCCGATCGGGGTGGCAGCCAGGAGGATCATGATCCCAGTCTCGCAGCCCCGGCTCACTACGATGGTCACGTGTTCCTGACAAGCCGCGTTTTCCATTGGGCCGGGCCGCTGGCGGTGACCCTGCTCGCGGCGGTGCTGCGACTCTGGAATCTCGGCGTGCCGCGCTCGCTGGTGTTCGACGAAACCTTCTATGTGAAAGACGCGTGGACTCTCAACAACCTCGGCTATGAGTCGACCTGGCCCGAGGGGGCGGACGCCCTCTTCGCCGCCGGGCAGACCGATGTCTTCCTGTCCGACCCGTCGTTCGTGGTGCATCCGCCGCTCGGCAAGTGGCTGATCGCACTGGGTATGGCCCTCGTCGGCCCCGAACACAGCTGGGGCTGGCGGATCGCCACCGCCCTGATCGGTGTGCTGGCGGTCGTGCTGCTGATGTTGATCGCGAAGAAGCTGTTCGGGTCGACCGTGCTGGCCGTGATCGCCGGGTTCCTTTTCGCCATCGACGGCAACGCCATCGTGATGTCGCGCGTGGCCCTGCTGGACAACTCCGTGATGTTCTTCGCACTTCTCGGGTTCGGCGCTGTGCTGCTCGACCGGGACCGGCACGCCATCAGGCTGTCTGCTCTCCTGGTCCAGGCGCGTGAGGCCGGGCGGCAGCCGGGCTGGGGTCCGACCCTGTGGCGGCGGCCCTGGCTGCTCGCGGCCGGCCTTGCCTTCGGGCTCGCCTGCAGCGTCAAGTGGTCGGGCATCTACTTCCTCGCCGCCTTCGGCGTCTACCTTGTTCTCGTCGACGCCCTCGCCCGGCGCCGTGCCGGGCTTCCGTTCTGGTTCAGCGCCGCCGTACTCAAGCAGGCGCCGGCGACCTTCCTGCTGATCGTGCCGGTAGCCGTCGCCACCTACCTGGCCTCCTGGACCGGCTGGTTCGTCACCCGGGGAGGCTACTACCGCGACTGGGCCACTACGCCGGAGGCCGCGTGGACCGGCGCCCTCGCCTGGATTCCCGACTCGGTGCAAAGCTTCTGGCACTACCAGGTGGCGGCTTACACCTATCACGTGGGGCTCTCCACGCCGCATCCGTATCAGGCGAACCCGTTGACCTGGCTGTTCATGGTGCGCCCGACCAGCATGTACTACCGCGGATCGGCGCTGGGCGAGAACGGATGCGACGTCGCCACCTGCTCCGAGGCGATTACCGGAATCGCGAACCCGCTGATCTGGTGGGCGGCCACGGCCGCGACCTTCTACCTGGTGTACCGGCTGGCGCGCTACCGCGAGTGGCAGGTCGGCCTGATCCTGATGGGGCTGGTCGCCGGCTACCTGCCGTGGCTGATGTATCTGAACCGCACGGTGTTCCAGTTCTACACGATCGCGTTCGAGCCCTATCTGCTCCTCGGCCTCACCTTCGTGCTCGGTCTCCTCCTCCCCCGGGCACGCTGGGTCGTGCTGGGCTTCCTGGTGGCGGCCGCGCTCCTCAGCGCGTATTTCTACCCGCTCTGGACGGGCATCCAGACCCCGTTTACGTTCTGGCAACTGCACATCTGGCTTCCCAGCTGGCGCTGATTTGCACGTGCTTTTCCGGGAAACTGATAGCCAGCTATATGCCCCTGTGGGCATATAGCGACTGGGAAAGCGGTGTGAAAGCACCCGTGTCCGAGGGGTCCGGCCCATAGGATATGAGTATCTGTTTTACGAGTGTTTGCTCTATCACCGACTGAGAAGTCCGGATACAAACCAAAGGCCTCATGTCGGAAGCTGTTGCCGCACCCACGGTGCGCATTGTCAAGACCCGCCCGGGTGGCGATTCGAAAAACCCCACCACCGAGTATTCATCGCTGCTGCACACCGTGCGCAACCTTGGCCTGCTGAAGCGTGCCACGGGTTTCTACTGGTTCGTCTTCGCCATGCTGGTGCTCGCCACCCTGGGAACCGGGACCGCGTTCGTGCTGCTCGGCGACAGCTGGTACCAGCTCATCGTCGCGGGCGTGCTCGGCATCATCCTCACCCAGTACGCGTTCCTCGCCCACGAGGCGTCGCACCGCCAAGTGTTCGAGGGCGGCCGCGCGAATGACCGCGCCGGGCGCATCCTCGCCAACCTGTTCGTCGGCATCAGCTACGCCTGGTGGATGAACAAGCACAGTCGTCACCACGCTAATCCGAACGTCATCGGCAAGGACCCGGACATCGCCCCCGACTTCATCGTCTTCCGGGAAGAGGACGCAGCGAAGGTCAGCTGGCTCGGCTCGTTCGTCACCCGCAAGCAGGGCTATCTCTTCTTCCCGCTCCTGATGGCCGAGGGGTTCAACCTGCACGTGCAGGGTTTCAAAACCGTCTTCGGCAAGAAGAAGGTGGACAAGCGCTGGCTCGAGATCAGTATGCTGTCCACCCGCATCGTGCTCTACGTCGCCGCGATTTTCTACTTCCTCCCCGTCGGCATGGCGTTCGCGTTCATCGGCGTGCAGCTGGCCGTCTTCGGTGTCTACATGGGGGCGTCCTTCGCGCCGAACCACAAGGGCATGCCGCAGCTCCCCCACGAGAGCAAAGTGGACTTCCTTCGCCGCCAGGTGCTCACCTCCCGAAACATCCGCGGCGGCACGTTCATGGACACGTTCATGGGCGGGCTCAACTACCAGGTCGAGCATCACCTGTTCCCGAACATGGCCCGGCCGCACCTGCGCAAGGCCCAGGAGATCACCAAGGAATACTGCAAGACGCACGACATCCTTTACACGGAGACGTCTCTCTTCGAGTCCTACGGCATCGTCATCGCATACCTGAACAAGGTCGGACTCGGCGCTCGCGACCCGTTCGACTGCCCGATGGTCGCCCGTTTCCACCACCGGTAGATCGGCTGACGCACCCCGACAAGCCGTGAGCACAGCCCCTGTCCCCGTGCGGGAGAGGGGCTTTTCTCATGGATCGGCTACGGGTAGCAGGCCCGCCGCAGGCAAAGCTGGCCGTAAACTCGGTGGCATGTGGCTGCCCGGTGTGCTGGTCGCGGCCGCGGCCGCGCTGCTCGCCGGAATCGTACACGCGGTCTTCCCCGCCCTGCCGCTGCTCACGCTCGCTGTCACCTTCGGAATCGTCGCCGGTAATCTCCCGGCCGCCCACCGTGCGTTGACGGGAGTCCTTTCCCCGGGCCTGAAGCTCGCGGCCACCCGGTTCATGCGCATCGGCATCGTGCTGCTCGGCCTGAAGCTGAGCCTGGTGGACATTCTGGGCCTGGGCTGGATGACCATCATGACCACCGTCCTGATCGTGCTGATCACCTTCGTCGGCACCTACTGGCTCGGGCGCGCGGTTCGCCTGCCCGGCCGCCAACCGATCCTGATCGCCACCGGCTTCTCCATCTGCGGGGCGTCCGCGATCGGCGCGATGAGCGGGGTGGTCAAGGCGAAGGATGTCGACACCGCCACCCCGATCGCCCTGGTCACCCTCTGCGGCACGCTGGCCATCGCGGTGCTGCCGGTGCTGTGGCATCCGCTCGGTCTGACCGATCTGCAGTTCGGGCACTGGGTCGGCGCCGGCGTGCACGACGTCGGCCAGGTCGTCGCGACCGCGCAGATCGCCGGGCCCGCCGCGTTGGCCGTGGCCGTCGTCGTGAAGCTCACCCGGGTGCTGCTACTCGCGCCGATCGTCGCCGTCGTCGCCGTCGGCGAGCGCCGCCGCGAGACGCGCGTCGCCACGGTGACGGATGCCCCCGCGTTCCGCCCACCGCTCGTGCCCCTGTTCGTGGCCGGTTTCCTGGCCGCCGTTCTCGTGCGCACGTTCGTCCCGCTGCCGGACACCGTGCTGGCCGGCGCGGACACCGTGCAGACCTACCTGCTCGCGGCCGCGCTCTTCGGGCTCGGCGCCGCCGTGAACCTCGGTTCCATCCTGCGCACCGGAGGCAGGGCCCTCCTCGTGGGGCTGACCTCCTGGACGCTGATCGCCACCCTCGCCTTCGCCGCCGTGCAGCTGCCCTGAGCCGGTGTCAGCGGCTTCGTCCCGAACGAATTCGACGCCGATCAGCGCGGTGGCGCTCAGCGGCGGGAGAGCCAGCCCCCGGCCGCGGCGTTCGGCGCCCGGTTCAGGGCGAACCGCGGCGGAGCGGCTGCGGTGCCCGTGGTCAGGTCGGCGAGGATGCGCCCGACCGTCGGCGTGAACTTGAAGCCGTGGCCGCTGAAGCCGGCCCCCACGATCACGGGGCCCACCCGGTCGAGCACGAAGTCCTCGTCGGCCGTGGTCGTGTAGGTGCAACTGACCGGGTCGAGCGTGTCGGGGTCTGCGCCGGGCAGCCATTCGCGCACATAGCGCGCCAGGGCAGCCAGCTGAACGGGCTCGGGCTGGAAGCTGCGCGCATCGGGGTCGGTGCCGGGACCCACGCCGTGCCAGCCTGCCTTGATCCCCTGGCCGGGCGTGTACATGCCGTAGACCGGCGAGTACCAGTATCCGTAGCGCGGGTCGGACCAGGCGGGCGCATGGTTGAAGCCGGGCCACTCGGTCTCGGCGTGTGCGGCGGCGGCCGGGGAGGCGTCGCGCAAGGCGAAGTGCGCCGGCTGCTCCTGCGTCACCGTGAGGCGCGGAATCGGAATCACCCCGGCCAGCAGTGCGCTGGTCCACGCGCCGACCGTGACGACGGCGCGGCGGGCGATGATCGTGCCGGCCTCGTGGGTCACCCGCACCCGGTCGTCGCCCTGCACCTCCAGGCGCTGCACGCGGATGCCGTGCCGCACGTCGGCCCCGGCGGTGGCCGCGGCGGTCTGCAGGGCGGTCACCGCGGCATCCGCGTTCACCCGGCCGGCGTCGGGGGCGAACAGCACCCGGCCGTCGAAGCGGATTCCCGGCCAGCGTTCGGCTGCGGCCTCCGGCGTGAGGAACTCGGCGCAAAGGCCCACCCGGGCCAGCATTGCCGCCACTCGGTCGAACGACGGATTCGCCCCGTGATTGACGACGCCGACCTGACGCAGGAGTGTGCTCTGCGTCTCGGCTTCCAGCTCGCGCCAGAGCGACAACGCCTCGGCAAGCATCGCCACGTAGGTCGGTTCGGCGTAGGCGGTGTTGAAATTGCGGGAGGCGCCGTGCGAGGCACCGTTGAGGTGCCCGGGCGTGAACCGCTCCAGCACGGTGACCGGCCGGCCCCGCCGCGCCAGCTGCCAGGCCGTCGCCGACCCCATTGCCCCGCCGCCGATGACGACCGTCTCCACGCGCTCTTCCATGCCCTTATCCTGCCCGACCGGGCGGCAGGCGCGGGCACCGGGGCGGCCGCAAGTCGGCATCCGTTTCGCACTGTTACGCCCGTGTCCCGTCTCCCCGGCGATCATCGCTAACGTAAGGCCATGGCTGATCGCGAGTACGGTTTCAAGACCCGGGCAATCCACGCTGGGAACATCCCCGACGCCGTCACCGGCGCGCGGGCCCTGCCGATCTACCAGACCAGCGCATTCGTCTTCGATGACGCGTCGGATGCCGCCGCCCGCTTCGCCCTGCAGAAGTACGGTAACGTCTACTCCCGTCTCGCGAACCCGACCGTGGCGGCCTTCGAGGAGCGCGTGGCCAGCCTCGAGGGCGGGCTGGGCGCCGTCGCCACCGCCAGCGGCCTGTCCGCGCAGTACATCACCTTCGCCAGCCTCGCCGGCTCGGGAGACCACATCGTCTCCAGTGCCAACCTCTACGGCGGCTCGATCACCCAGCTCGACGTGACGCTGCGCCGGTTCGGGGTCGAGACGACGTTCGTGCGCAGCGCCGACGCGGCCGACTACGCCGCCGCGATCACCGAGAAAACCAAGCTGATCTTCGCCGAGACGGTGGCCAACCCCTCCGGCGAGGTCGCCGACATCGAGGGTCTCGCCGCCGTCGCCCACGCGGCCGGGATCCCCCTGGTGATCGACTCGACCATCGCCACGCCCTACCTGACCCGGCCGATCGAATGGGGCGCCGATATCGTGATCCACTCCGCCACCAAGTTCCTCGGCGGGCACGGCACCACTCTCGGCGGCGTCGTCGTCGAGAGTGGACGCTTCGACTGGCACAGCGACAAGTTCCCGCTGTTCGGCCAGCCGGTGCCCAGCTACGGCGGTCTCGAGTGGGCCGGCAACTTCGGCGAGTACGCGTTCCTCACCCGCCTGCGCGCCGAGCAGCTGCGCGACATCGGCCCGGCCCTCTCCCCGCACTCCGCGTTTCTGCTCGCCCAGGGCGTCGAGACACTGCCGTTCCGGATGCAGGCGCACGTGGACAACGCGCGCGCGGTGGCCGAGTGGCTCGACGCCGATCCCCGGATCGAGTACGTCAACTGGGCCGGGCTGCCGGCCCACCCGCACTACGACCGCGGCCTCAAATACCTGCCGAAGGGCCCCGGATCGGTCTTCAGCTTCGGCGTGAAGGGCGGCCGCGACGCCGGGCGAACCTTCATCGAATCGGTCGACCTGGCCAGCCACCTCGCCAACATCGGCGACGCCAAGACCCTGGTCATCCACCCGGCCTCCACCACCCATGCTCAGCTGAACGAGACCCAGCTCGCCGACGCCGGCGTGTTGCCCGGCCTGGTCCGCATCAGCGTGGGCATCGAAGACGTCGAGGACATCATCTACGACCTCGACCAGGCCCTTAGCCGGATTGCGGGGACCAGATGAGCGAGCACCACGTGAACATCGACGCCACCCCCGGCGCCACCCCCGACAGCGACGCCGCACCGGTCACGGATGCTACCGCGCACGACACCGTGCACCTCGCCAATGGGCTCAGTTGCTCAGTGCCCGCCGGTTCCCCCCTCGCGAAGCTGCTGAAATCCCAGCGCACCTGGGTGGGTCCCGACGCCAAGGCCCGGCTGAAGATCCTGCGGGCGGCGAAGTCCATCGCCATCGTCGGCGCGTCGCCGAATCCGGCCCGCTCCAGTTATTTCGTCGGTACCTACCTGCAGCAGTCGAGCGACTACCGGGTCTACTTCGTCAACCCGAACGCGACGACCATCCTCGGCGAGACGGCCTACCCGGACCTCACGTCGCTGCCCGAGGTGCCCGACATCGTCGACGTGTTCCGTCGCGCCGGCGACATCCCGGCCGTGATCGACGAGGTGCTCGCAATCGGGGTGCCCACCGTCTGGGTGCAGCTGGGCATCTGGAACCAGGAGGCCGCCGAATACGGCGAATCGCAGGGACTCACCGTGGTGATGGACCGCTGCATCAAGATCGAGCACGCCCGGTTCCACGGCGGGCTGCACCTCCTCGGGTTCGACACCGGCCAGATCACGGCGCGCAAAATCATCCGCTGATCCGTCCCCGGGGTGAAACCCCGGCACGGTTACGATGGTCGGATGACTGCGTATGTGTCGGCACTCGACCTCTTCTCCATCGGCATCGGCCCCTCCAGCTCCCACACGGTGGGCCCGATGCGGGCGGCGCTCACCTTCGCGGACCACCTTCGCGATGCCGGACTACTCGCCGACGTGGCCCGAATCGGCTGCTCGCTCTACGGCTCGCTCGGCTCGACCGGACTCGGCCACGGCACGCCCGACGCAGTCCTGGCCGGCCTCTCCGGGCTCCGCCCCGAGACCTGCGACCCGGATGACGTGCGCTCCGCCTGGTCCGGCCTGGCCGACGACGCCGTGCTGATGCTCGGCGGCAGCCATGCCATCCCCGTGCGAAAGGACGACGTGGCCTTCGAGGCGCGCACCCGGCTGCCCGGCCACCCCAACGCGCTGACCCTCACGGCCTGGGGGCACGACGCCGTCCCCCTGCTCGAGGAGACCTGGTACTCGATCGGTGGCGGCTTCATCCGGCGCGACGGCGACCCGATCGGTCCGAGCAGTGCCGTGCCACAGCCGCGGCAGTACTCCTCCAGCGCCGAACTCCTCGCCCTCTGCGACCTCTACGCCGTCGCCATCTGCGACATCGCCCGCGCCAACGAGGAGGCGATCCACGGGACCGAGACGCTCGACGTCGGCCTCGACGCAATTTGGAACGCCATGAGCGACTGCGTGGAGTCCGGGCTCGCGGCCACCGGAACCCTCCCCGGCGGCCTTCAGGTCAAGCGCCGCGCGGCGGCCGTGCGCATGCAGCTAGAGGAATATGACCGGCTGCCGTTGCGTGAACGCGACACCTCGACCGAATGGCTGCATGCATTCGCCCTCGCCGTCAACGAGGAGAACGCCTCCGGCGGCCGCGTGGTCACCGCCCCCACCAACGGCGCGGCCGGCATCATCCCCGCAGTCGGCCACTACTATCTGCGCTTCGTGCCCGGGGCGGATGCCGCGGGAATCCGTCGCTATCTGCTCACCGCCGTCGCCATCGGTTCGCTCGTGAAGGCCAATGCCTCCATCTCCGGGGCGGAGGGCGGCTGCCAGGCCGAGGTCGGCTCCGCTTGCGCCATGGCGTCCGGCGCACTCTGCGCCGTTCTCGGCGGCACGCCGCGGCAGGTGGAGAACGCGGCCGAGATCGCGATGGAGCACCACCTGGGCCTCACCTGTGACCCCGTCGGCGGGCTCGTGCAGGTGCCGTGCATCGAGCGCAACGCCATCGCCGCGTCGACCGCCGTGTCGGCGGCCCGGCTGGCCCTGCACGGCGACGGCACGCACCTCGTCTCCCTCGACGCCGTGATCGAAACCATGCGCCAGACCGGCCTGGACATGTCGACCAAGTACAAGGAGACCAGCGAGGGTGGCCTCGCCGTCAACGTGATCGAATGCTGACATCGCCACTCGCGCCCTAAGCTGGACGCATCCGCTCGGGGGCACGAACGGAACTTTCTGCGAGGGGGACATCCGATGAATTCTGCGCGACCGACAACCACTCCTGTCCGGGCGCGGGTCGCTCTGGCCGCCATGCTGCTGTTCCCGCTCGGCCTCACCGGGTGCGCCGGCGCCCCGGCTCCGGTGGTCACCGCGACGGTCACCTTCACGCCGACGCCCACTGCGACTCCCACACCCACCCCCACGCCGTCCCCCGAGCCCGAGGCCCCGGTTGTGCCGAATCCGACTATCACGCCCAACGCCGATGCCGTGCCCGTGGAGCCGCTGCCCGAGGGCCCGGCCGTCGACCTTGGCGCCAGTACGGGTGCCACCGGCGCCCCGGTCACCGATGGTGCGGGCGCCCCGACCAGCTACTCCGTGCTGGAGGGCGACGACTTCTTCGCCATCGCGCAGCGCTTCGACCTACCGGTGCAGCAGCTGTTGCGCATGAATCCGTCGGTGTCGGGTCTCGGTGAGAATATCTACATCCGGGACGTGATCAACCTCGACTGGACAACCACCGGGTAGCGCGCTCGGGGGTACGTTCCCAGCGTCTCGCTACGGCTCCGGTACGAATTCGACGGAGATTGTGGCCGCCGTAACGGCGGGGCCGGGACGCATGTGCCTTAGTGCGTCAGCAGGTTGATGCGCTCGATCAGGGTGATCGTGCGCAGCGAGTCCCGCGGGTCGACCGGGATCGGCGCCCCACGCAGGATCGCGTCGGCCAGACCGGTGTAGAACGCCGCATAGTTGCCGCGCTCGGTCGGCACCCGGGTCAGCGCGCCGTCCCGTCCGAGCACGCCCCAGGCGGACTCCGGGTCGACGCCGAAACCCGGGTCGGTCGGTCGGGCACCCGCCCCGAGGGCGGTCTCCTGGCCGTCGAGGCCCCACTTGGTGTAGCCCGCCTCGGAGCCGAGGACGTGGAAGCGCGGGCCGACCTGGGCGGCGATCCCGTTCATCCACAGGTGCGAGCGCACCCCCGACCCGTGGTGCAGCGCCACGAAGGTGTCGTCGTCGGCGGCCCCACCCGGGCGTCGAATGAGGGTCTCCGCGTAGACGTCGTCGACCGGGCCGAACAGTTGCAGGGCCTGGTCGATCAGGTGGGCGCCGAGGTCGAAGAGCACCCCGCCGCCCTGTTGGATGGTCGCGCCGACCTTCCACGACTTGGTCTGCTCCGGCTTCCACCATTCGAACCGGGACTCGAACCGGCGCACATCGCCCAGCGCCCCCGCGGCGACTAGGCCGCGCAGGGTGAGGAAATCGCCGTCCCAGCGCCGATTCTGGAACACGGTGAGCGGCAGGCCGAGGCTCACAGCCTTCTCGATCAAGCCGCGGCCGTCCCGGGCCGTCACCGCGAAGGGCTTGTCGACGACCACGGCGAGCCCGGCGTCGAGGGCGGCGTGGGCGAGTTCGACGTGCGTGCCCGACGGTGAGCCGATCACGACCAGGTCCAGGTCGTCCGCGGCGGCGAACAGGTCCTCGGCGGTCGACATCAGGCGCGCCCCCGGGTGACGCTCACCGGCCTGCTCTCGCCGCACGGGGTCGCGGGTGACGATCAGGTCGAGCGAGAACTCGGGGTTCGCGGCGAGGAGCGGGCTGTGGAACACGCGTCCGGACGTGCCGAACCCGATCAGTCCGGTGCGGATTGGGGCGACGGATGCTGGCGACTGCGTCATGCTCCCACGGTACTCCCGGTGCGGCCTCCGCCCGGCCCGCTACAGCCGGTCGACGCCGGTGACGCGCACGACGGCGGCGCCCAGCTCGTCGGAGTCGGCCAGGTCGACCGTGGCGCTGATGCCCCAATCGTGGTCCCCCGCCGGGTCGTCGAATATCTGCCGCACGGTCCAGACGGATGCGCCCTCGTCGAAGATGATCAGGTCCGCGCTGCGCGCATTCGCCCCGGTCAGCAGCTCGTCGTGCTCGGCGAAGTAGCCGTCCATGGCATCGACCCAGGCATCCGTGTGGAAACCGTGTTCCCGGTCGAGCTCGCCCAGCGCGTCGTAGTTCTCGAGCGCGGCCAGCTGCACCCGGCGGAAGAGCTCGTTGCGCACCAGGATGCGGAACGCGCGGGTATTGGTGGTCAGGCGGCGGGGCGCGGGCGGCAGCACCGACTGGGCAGCATCCGAGTGCACGGCGAGGTCCGGGTGGATGAGTTCCTCCCACTCGTCGAGCAGGCTCGAGTCGACCTGGCGCACCAGCTCGCCCAGCCACTCGATCAGGTCGAGCAGGTCTTCCGTCTTGGCGTCGTCGGGGATGGTTTGCCGGGCGGCCCGGTACGCATCCGAGAGATAGCGGAGCACGACGCCCTCGCTGCGGGCGAGCTTGTAGAAGGCCACGAACTCACCGAAGGACATGGCCCGCTCGTACATGTCCCGCACGACCGTCTTCGGGCTGAGCTCGAAGTCGGCGATCCACGGCTGGGATTCCTTGTAGGTGGTGAAGGTGACGTGCAGCAACTCCTCGAGCGGCTTCGGCCAGGTGATCTCCTCGAGCAGCGCCATCCGCTCGTCGTATTCGATGCCCTCGCGTTTCATGGCGTTCACGGCCTCGCCGCGGGCCGCGAACTGCTGGCCCATCAGCACCGGGCGCGGGTTGTCGAGGGTGGCCTCGACAATGGAGATCATGTCGAGGGCGTAGTGGCCGCTGCCGGGGCCGGCCACATCGGGGTCGGCGTCGAGCAGGTCGAACGCGGCGAGCGCGAACGGCGACAGTGGCTGGTTGAGGGCGAAGTTGGGCTGCAGGTCGACGGTGAGACGGATGTCCCCGGCCGCGCTTTGCTCCACGATCCCTGCCGCGCGCAGGGTCTTGTAGATCCCGAGGGCACGCCGGGCGTGCGCGAGCTGGCGATTCCAGGGTTCGTGGTTGTCGAAGATCAGGTCGTGGACGTGGGTGAACGCGTCGCCGCCGCGCCCGATGACGTTGATCAGCATCGCCGCGGTCATCTGCATGCTCGAGTGCATCGTTTCCGGCTCGGCCGCCACAAGCCGCTGGAACGAGGGCTCACCCCAGGACACGAAGCCCTCGGGCGCCTTCTTGCGGATGATCTTGCGCTTCTTCTTAGGGTCGTCGCCGGCCTTCTCGATGGCCTTGAGGTTGTCGGTTTCGTGGTCGGGCGCCTGGATGACGACGGTGCCGGCCGTGTCATAGCCGGCCCGGCCCGCGCGGCCCGCGATCTGGTGGAATTCGCGGGCGTTCAGCTGGCGCATCTTGACGCCGTCGTACTTGGTGAGTGCGGTGAAGAGCACGGTGCGGATCGGCACGTTGATGCCCACGCCGAGGGTGTCGGTGCCGCAGATGACGCGGAGCAGGCCGCGCTGGGCGAGCTGCTCGACCAGGCGGCGGTACTTGGGCAGCATACCGGCGTGGTGCACGCCAATGCCCATCCGGATCAGCCGGGACAGGGTCTTGCCGAAGCTCGTGGTGAAGCGGAACTCGCCGATCAGCTCAGCGATCGCCTCCTTCTGTCCCTTGGTGGCGACCTTGACGCTGCTGAGGGCCTGAGCCCGTTCGAGCGCGGCCGCCTGGGCGAAGTGCACGATGTAGATCGGAGCCTGCCCGGTCTTCAGTAGCTCCTCCACCGTTTCGTGCACGGGCGTGGTCTCGTAGTAGTAGTGCAGCGGCACCGGGCGCTCCACGCCCGTGACGACCGCGGTGGTCCGACGGGTGCGGCGCGAGAGGTCGTCGGCGATGAACGTGACGTCGCCGAGGGTCGCCGACATGAGGATGAACTGCACCCCGGGCAGGAGCAGCAGCGGCACCTGCCAGGCCCAGCCGCGGTCGGGGTCGCCGTAGAAGTGGAACTCGTCCATCACGACCTGATCCACAGGAGTGTCCGCACCGTTTCTCAGGGCGAGGTTGGCCAGGATCTCCGCCGTGCAGCAGATGATCGGGGCGTCGGAGTTGACCGAGGAATCCCCCGTCATCATGCCCACGTTCTCGGCGCCGAAGATCTCCACCAGCGCGAAGAACTTTTCGCTGACGAGGGCCTTGATCGGCGCCGTGTAGAAGGTGCGCTTGCCGGCCGAGAGCGCGGCGAAGTGCGCACCGACGGCGACCAGGGACTTACCGGTGCCGGTCGGGGTGCTGAGGATCAGGTTCGCCCCGGAGACGATCTCGATCAGGGCCTCTTCCTGCGCGGGATACAGGGACAGACCCTGCTCCCCCGCCCACGTTTCGAAGGCCTCGAACAGCACATCGGGATCGGTGACATGCGGGAGGGCGGTGAGAGTTGCCATGATCCTTCGATCCTGCCCTATTCCACTGGGCATCCGCTCCGCGCCCGGCGGCCGGGTCGGAACCGAGCAGGGTCTCTCCTCCGGCTGAGCGTGAACACAGGGACGATATGTCCGATCACCGCGGCCGTCACGGGCCATTGCGGAGGACTCACAGGCCGCAAATCTAGGCTGGCGACATGGCCAGCCGCGACGTTTCCTCGTCCTCACTTCCGACGTCGCCGACGCCTCCCGCGCCCGGGCCGCCGGCCCGATCGGCCTCGGCACGGCTCGGGCGGCCCGCGACGGCCGGCGTGGCCGCCGCACTGGCCG
>NZ_SOFU01000042.1:0-107019 GCF_004402245.1 Cryobacterium sp. TMT2-18-2 | reverse complement strand
GCCCGGAGACGAGCGTCAGGCGCTCGAGTAGTTCTCCAGCGGTGCGGCAGCCCCGCTTCGCCGAGAGCTGCCCGGTGCCGAGCTCGGGCCGGCACCGGTCCGCGACCTCGCCCGCCACCGCCACCCGCAGCGCGTAGACCCGCCGGCCGAGGACCTCGACCGCCGCGGACGGGCCGGGCGCGGCATCCGCTTCGGGATATTCCAGGAGGTTGGTTACGGGGTAATTCTACCCTGACTAGAACTTGAAGTTGAGAGTTGCTCACATATATTGAGAACTTGTTTTGTATATATAGACGAATAAGTCCGTGCTCTTCCGCCGCCCGCGTGGCGACGGGGCGGCCATCTCAGGCCCTACGCACGCTCCAGTTCGTGGGCCAGCGCCTCAAGTTCGGCCCCTCCGGCCATCAGCGCGGTCATCTCTACGATCGTGATCTCACTCTTGGCGAAATCGCCCATGCTGGTGCCGCGCTGCAGTAGCAGGAAGCGGTCGCCGACCGGATAGGCGTGGTGCGGATTGTGCGTGATGAAGACGACGCCGAGCCCGCGGTCCCTGGCCCGGGCGATGTACGAGAGCACCACCCCGGCCTGCTTGACTCCCAGGGCCGACGTGGGCTCGTCGAGAATGACGACCTTCGCCCCGAAATGTACGGCGCGTGCGATGGCGACGGCTTGCCGTTCCCCGCCGGAAAGCGTTCCGATCGGCTGGTCCACGTCGCGCAGGTTGATGCCCATCCGGGCGAGCTCGTGTTTGGTCGTGGCCCGCATGCCGGTGACATCGAGGCGCCGGAGCGGGCCTCTGCCGCGGGTGAGCTCGGAACCGAGGAAGAAGTTGCGCCACACCGGCATCAACGGCACCACGGCCAGGTCCTGGTAAACGGTGGCGATGCCGAGGGAGAGCGCCTCCCGCGGATGCGCGAATCGGCGCTCCACCCCGAAGACGCGCAGGGTTCCCTCCGAGTGCTGGTGGGCACCGGAGAGGATCTTGATGAACGTTGACTTGCCCGCGCCGTTGTCGCCCAGCACGCAGAGCACTTCCCCGGCGCCGACGGATGCCGACACGCCCGCCAACGCCCGCACGGAACCGTAGGACTTCCCGATGTTGCGCACCTCGAGGATCGGCTCCGGACGGATCGGCTCTGGCCGGATCGGCTCTGGCCGGATCGGGGCCGGCGTCATGCGCGCACCCCGGACTGGCGGCGAACGAGCAGGTTGACCAACACGGCGAGCAGCAGCATCCCGCCGAGAAAGGCCTTGAGCCAGTTGTTGTCCCACTGGGCGAACACGATGCCCTGCAGGGTCATCCCGTAGATCAGGGCTCCGAGGGCCGCGCCGATCGCCGATCCGTAGCCGCCGGTGAGCAGGCATCCGCCCACGACGGCACAGATGATGTAGATGAATTCCTGGCCGACCCCGGTCGTGGCCTGCACGGTCGACACGTCGAAGAGCTGAAGCATGCCGACGAGCCAGCCGGCACCGGCCGTGGTCATGAACAGCCCGAGCTTGACCTTGAACACGGGAACGCCGACCTGCCGAGAGCTCGTGACCTGGCCACCGACGGCGAAGATCCAGTTGCCGGGCCGGGTGCGGAGCAACACCCAGGTGGCCATTGCGGTGAGCGCGATCCACCAGACGATCGAGATCTTGACGTCCATGCCCAGAAACGGGAACGAGGAGCCGAAGAAGACCTTGACTTGGTCGAACCCGGGCACCGCCCCCATCCCCTGAATGGCGACGCTGCCCGTGATGAGTTTCGTCAACGCCAGGTTGCAGCCCTGCAGGATGAAGAAGGCTGCGAGGGTCACGATGAAGCTCGGCAGGCCGGTCTTCATGACGACCCAGGCGTTGCCGGCACCGATCACGAGCGCCACCACGAGGGCCAGCACGAGGGCGAGCCAGATGTTCAGGTCCCACTGAGTGGTGACCACGCCGACGATGAGCCCCGTGGTGCCCGTCATCGCGCCCGCCGAGAGGTCGAACTCCCCGCCGATCATGAGCAGGGCGACGGCCACGGCCATGATGCCGAACAGGGAGGCCGAGTAGAGCCAGGTGGAGATGCCCGCGGGGGTCAGGAACGCTTGCGTGGAGAGCGAGAAGAAGAGGAAGATCGCGAGGGCCGCCACGAGTGCGCCGACTTCGGGCCTGCGCAGCAGGGTGAGCAGCGGATGCACCCTCCCCGGCCGTTCATCGATCCCCGCGCCCACAGCGACGGTCATCTCGTGCCGTTCTCCGCGAACTTCGCGACCTGGGCCGCGTTGTCCTTCGTCACGAAGCCCGGGCCCGAATAGACCGGCAGCCCGCCGCCGACGACGTCGCCGTTGCGCTTCTGCAGGGTGAGGAAGGTCACGGGCAGGTAGCCCTGGGAGTAGGGCTGCTGGTCGACCGCGAACAGTATCTTGCCGCCCTGGATGAGCCGGGTCACGTCGGCCGACACGTCGAATGTGGCCAGCGTGGCTGGGCTTTTCACCTCGTCGATGGCCTGGCTCGCGGCAACGGCGACCCCGGTCTGCAGGGTGAGGACGGCGTCGATGGACGGGTCGGCCAGGAGTTTGCTCTTGATGGTGTTCTGGGCATCCGCGAGGTTGGCGACGTCGACCTGCACGTTGCTGACGTCCGCGCCGACCGTGTCGGCGGCACCCGTGCAGCGTTCTTCGAGCCCCGAGTTGCCGGCCTCGTGGATGATGCAGATCACGTTGGTCACGTCGGCGGCGGCCAGTTGTTCGCCGGCTCCCTGGCCCGCGATGAACTCGCTCTGGCCGACGTGGGTCTGGGCGCCGAATTCGACGGACTTCTCCAGGCCCGAGTTGATGGTGATCACCGGGATGCCGGCGGCAACGGCTTTCTCGACGGCGCTCTTCACGCCGTCGGGGTTCGCCATCGAGATGATGAGCCCGTCGGGCTGGGCCGCGATGGCCGCTTCGATCAGCTGGCTCTGCTTGACCGGGTCGCCGTCGCCCTGATACGTGACCGTGGCTCCGAGGTCCGTGCCTGCCTGCTCGGCGCCGCTCTTGACGACGTCCCAGAAGGAATCGCCTGCGGTGCCGTGGGTGACCACGGCGATGGTGACAGGCTCCCCCGCCGCTCCACCGTCGGCATCCGTTTCCGTGGCGGTGCACCCCGTCAGCACCAGCGACGCGACACCGAAAACGGCCAGCAGGCTGATCTTGAGCTTCATGTCTGAACTGTTCCCGACTGTCGTGCGGCGGCCTGAAACAGCGAGGGTTCGCCGGTGACCTGATGCATATCGAACTTACTGGACTGGGGCCCCGCTCGATTCAGTTCGATTCGAACCAGTGGCATGAGTGACTCCTCCTTGACGATTCGTTCGGCGCACAGCCACGTGTGCCAGACACAAGAAAGCCCCCGGAACCGTGTGGTTCCGGGGGCTGATGGTTGCGGGGGCAGGATTTGAACCTACGACCTCTGGGTTATGAGCCCAGCGAGCTACCGAACTGCTCCACCCCGCGTTGCAAGAACAAACTTACCACAGCCTTGGGTTGTGAAACGCATGGTCGATCTCAGAGGTGGTGGCCACACTCTGTGTACTCCTGAATCCGCTTTCGATAGGGGGAGATTCACCTTTGACGGTTCGCACAGAAGCCCGGTCCGACACCGCCGCTTATGCCGAAGGCTTCGGCGGCAAGTCCGGAAACTGATTCCGGACGTCCTGGGCGACCGCGCGCGACGCTGTGCCGGGGATGTCGAAGTTCGTCGAATTGCACTCCCTCACACCCTCCCACTGACGGTGGATCTGGGGTTCTATCGACACTGCCTGCACCTTCCCCCAGTACCCAACGAGGTATTCCGCATGCGCCGCAACCCGACTGCTGCCCGGCTTCTCGCCGTCGTGTTCACGGTGATCATCGCTGGTACGCCCCGGCAATCGCGGACAGTGGACCACGGTGGCGGAGCTGAACGTGATCGGTCGCTCCCTCTCAGCGCCGCCGCCCGCTCCGACCCCCACGGGGTCGAAAGGAAGCTGGGGTGCGACGATCGGTTTCCCGCTGGTTCCCGCGGCGGCAGCCCTCTTGCCCGGCAACACAGTGCTCACCTGATCCTCGTACTCCAACACGACCTTCGGCGGGGCCAACGGCAACACCCAGACCGCCATCCTCGATCTGAACACCGGCGTGGTCACCCCGCTTACTGTCGCGAATACGGGGCCCGACATGTTCTGCCCCGGGGTGTCGATCCTCCCGGACGGCAGGATCCTGATCAGCGGGGGGAGCAACGCCGCCTCGTCGACGATCTACAACCCGGCGAACAACACGTGGTCAGCCGCCACACCCATGAACATCCCGCGCGCCTATCAGTCGAACGTCACGCTTTCCAATGGGCAGGTATTCCTTCTCGGCGGCTCCTGGGCGGGCGGCCAGGGCGGCAAGAATGGTGACATCTGGTCGACTGGCGCCGGGTGGCGCGGGCTGGCCAACGCGCCTGTCGCACCGATCCTGACGAACGACCCGCAAGGGGTGTTCCGATCCGACAACCACGCATGGCTGTTCGCGGTGGCCGACGGGAAGGTGTTCCATGCCGGCCCGAGCCGTCGGATGAACACACGACCAGCAGCACCAGCGCTGTTCAGGATCTTGGTCTCCGGGCCGACAGTGGCGACGCGATGAACGGAAATGCGGTCATGTACGACGTCGGCAAGATACTCACCCTCGGTAACTCGCCCGCGTACCAGGACAGTGACGCCACCGCGCGGGCCTATGCAATCGACATCGACAATGGTGTCACGGTGACGCGAACCGGCGACATGGCGGCGCGACGGGCTTTCTTGAACTCCGTCGTGCTGCCCGACGGACAGGTTCTGGCATTGGGCGTTCAGGCGTATGCGAAGCCATTCTCGGACGCAACGGCCGCCATGGCGCCTGAGGTTTGGAACCCGGCGACCGGCAAGTTCACCGCGCTCGCGCCGATGACTGAGCCGCGCACATATCACAGCGTGGGGCTACTGCTGCCTGATGCCCGGGTCTTCGTCGGCGGTGGCGGCCTCTGCGGCACCTGCACGACCATCCATCCGGACGGGCAGGTATTCACGCCGCCCTACCTGCTCAACGCCGACGGTACGGCCCGTCCTCGTCCATCGATCACCACGGCGCCTACCACTGCGGCGCGGGGTTCCACCATCCCGGTAACGACGTCTGGGCCCACACCAGTCTTCTCCCTCATCCGCATGAGCACGGTCACCCACTCGATCAACACTGACCAGCGTCGCATCCCGCTCACGCCCACCGGCGTGACCGGCAATACCGCATCCCTGACCATTCCGTCCGATCCGGGAGTCGTGGTTCCCGGGCATTATCTCCTGTTCGCCCTGGACGCGAATGGGGTGCCGAGCGTCGCCCAGACGATCCGGATCGGGTAGTCGAACTACGGCCGTGAGGAATGTGGAGTCGGGGTGATGACCTTTCCGACACTTTCACTCAAAAGTCCGGACATGTACTGGACCCCCGAGTTAAAGCAGAAGGACCGGTGCAGCATTTCTGCTGAACCGGTCCTTCTGTACATGTGATGAGAATCACCGTGGCATTGCCTGAAGCGCACTTGGTTGCGGGGGCAGGATTTGAACCTACGACCTCTGGGTTATGAGCCCAGCGAGCTACCGAACTGCTCCACCCCGCGCTACAAGGTCAAATTTACCACAGCCTGCGGACCGGTCCGACCACACGGGCTGCGGAACCGGCCATCCCTGCACACGGAACGCGGGTGCTGCGCCGTTCCGCGGGAGGCGTGCCCCCGGCGAAACGGCGCAGCACCCGCGCAGCGGATGAAGCGGCGAACGACTCGCTACTGGTCGAGCAGCACCAGCATTTCGGCGATCGCGTCGTTCAGCTTCTTGTCGGCTACCCCAAAGGCGGTGAAGTCACCGGTCGTCAGGGCCGCCTGCTTCTCGGTGACGGCCAGCTTGGCCACGGCGAGGAGCGACTTCAGCTGAGCATCCGTCGCCGGGTCACCGGTCGACGTGGACGGAGTGGTTCCACCCTCGGCAGGGGCCTCCCCCTCCACGGGCGTCTCGGACGGCGGCACATCGGTGTCGCCGGCGCTGGCGCCGGAGTCGCCGCCGAAGAGCACGTCAAGCGCCTTGTCCAGCGTGTCCTCGAACGCGATCTGGTCTCCGAAGGCGACGAGCACCTTCTGCAGCAGCGGGTAGCTGGTCTCACCCGTGGACTGCACGTAAACCGGCTGCACGTAGAGCAGGCCGCCACCCACAGGCACGGTGAGCAGGTTTCCGTTGAGCACCTTCGATTGGCCCTGCTTGAGCAGGTTCAACTGGGTAGACACGGTCGGGTCGGCGTTGAACTTCGCCTGCACCTGGCCGGGGCCGGGCACGGTCACATCCTTCGGCAGGTTGAGCAGGCGCAGCTTGCCGTAGCCTTCAGCCCGCTTCCCGTCGGTCGATCCGGCATCCGCGTCTACCGCCAGGTAGCCGGTCAGCACGTTACGGCTGGTCGCGCCGCTCGCATCCGGGATGAAGGTCGAGTAGAGCGAAAAGGCCGGCTTCTCCTGGCCCGGTACCTGCATGGTCAGGTAGTAGGGCGGCTGCAGGGTCGTGTTCGTCGACGGTGACACCGGGTCGTTCGGCGTGGTCCAGGCGTCGTCGACCGAGTAGAAGGAACCCGGGTCGGTGACGTGGTACTTGCCCAGAACCCGGCGCTGCACCTTGAACAGGTCCGCCGGGTAGCGCACGTGGCTCATCAAATCGCCACTCATCTCGGACATCGGCTTGACGGTCGTCGGGAAGATCTTCTGCCACGTCTTGAGCAGCGGATCCTCGTCGTCCCAGGCGTAGAGGGTGACCTTGCCGTCATAGGCGTCGACCGTGGCCTTGACCGAGTTTCGCATGTAGTTGATGTTGTCGAGCGCGAATGGCTGCGGGGGCGTTTCAGTGTCGGCGATCGCGTCGCTCAGGCCCACGGAGGTGGAGTACGGGTAGTCGGCCGAGGTGGTGTAACCGTCAACGATCCACTTGACCTTGCCGTCGACGATCGACGGGTAGGCGTCGGAGTCGAGGGTGAGGTACGGAGCCACCTTCTGCACCCGGGTGACCGGGTCGCGGTCATAGAGGATCTGAGACTTCTCGTTCACGGCGTTGGCCAGGAAGATCTGCTCCGACTGGAACTTGAGCGCGTAGATCAGCTTGCTGAATGCGCTGTCGAGCTTCGGCCCGCCGTCGCCGTCGAAGGTCGTATAGGTCTGCTGCGCGCCATCCGTTCCCGACGGGTAGTCGAGCTCGACCGGCTTGCTGTCCTTCGGCGCGCCCACGATGGAATACGGCGCCGACGTCTCGCCGAAGTAAATCCGCGGCTCATAGTCGGGCAGTGACCCGGTGGTCGGGATGCCGGACTCGAGGAACACAGGCTGGCCGTCGGCCGAGCGCTGGTTGCCGTAGGCCGCCACGACGCCGTAGCCGTGCGTGTAGACCACGGTCGAGTTGACCCAGGTGTTCCCGGCGTTCAAGCCGGTCAGGTTGAGGTCGCGCACGGTGACCACTGTGTCCTGGGACTTGCCGTCAATCGTGTACCGGTCGACGTCGAGGTTCTGCGGGAACTGATAATACTGCTTGAACTGCTCGAGCTGGGAGAACGCGTCGCTGACCAGAGCAGGGTCGAGAATACGGATGTTAGCGGTCGTCTCAGCGTCGGCGCGCAGGGCGCCGGGCTCGGCCGTCGTGCTCGCGTTGTACGGAATCTCCTCCACATCCGCCAGGTCGTAGGCGTCGCGGGTGAGGTCGATGTTGCGCTGAATATAGGGTTCTTCGAGCGTCTTGGCGCTCGGCACCACCTGGAAGCGCTGCACGACCCACGGGTACAGCGAACCGAGCAGGAGGCTGCTGACGATTAACAGCGCGGTGCCGACAATGGGCAGGCGCCAGCGGCCGATGAAGGCCGTGAGGAGGAACAGGATAGCGACGACGGCGGCGATTCCGGCCAGGATGGCGCGGCCCGGGATCGTGGCGTTCACGTCGGTGTAGCCGGCGCCGGTGATGATGTCGTTGGTGTTGGTCAGCGTGGAGTACTGGTCGAGCCAGATGCTGACGGCCTGCAGCATCAGGTAGAGGGCTGCCGTGATGGCAATCTGGATGCGGGCGGCCTTGGAAACGATGACCTCGCGCCCACTCACCCTGATCGAGCCATACAGGTAGCTCGTAGCCGCGGCGACGAGGGCCGAGATGAGCACCACGGCCGACGCGAACCCGAGCACGGAGTGGAGGAAGGGGAGATCGAACAGATAGAACGAGATGTCCAGTTTGAATTGGGGGTCGACTCGGCCGGTGTCCGTGCGGTTCAGCCACATCAGTACGACCTGCCAGCGGGTGGCCGCGGCGACGCCGGCGAACAGACCGAGCAGAGCCGGGATGCCGTACATGGCGAGGCGGCGCAGCGGCTCGATGACCTGCTGGTAGCGGTCGAGTTGCGAATTCAGCTTCGCATAGACCGGCCGCGAGCGGTACGCGATCTGGATGCTCGCCCAGACGGGGACCGCCATCGCTACGAACCCGATCAGAAACAGCACGGCACCGGCGAACCACTGCGTGGTCAGCACGGTGAGGAAGCCCAACTGGTCGAACCAGAGAACGTCGGCATAGAGCCCGGCGAAAACAAAGAAGATGATCACCAGCCCCGCGATAATCGCTGCCGTAATGGCAAGGGGAGCACGGCTGCGCTGTGGCGCTGGAGCGCTACGGGCTTGTTGTGACGTCACGAATTGGCCTCTTGATCTCGAAATCGGCGGTCAACGTACATTCTAGACAGCCGCCCCGAACGAAAGCCGCACGTTCGCTGGGCAGCGACCCGGGGTTAGCCGAGTGTGCACTGCTCCAGCGCGTCGGTGTCCGCACCGGTGCGGATGGCGTCCAGCGCGGCCAGCGCGTCGTCGAGGGTGTCAACGGAGAAGACCGTCATCCCGTCGGGAACGTGACCGGTAACCTCGTCACAGTTGCCGGCGGGCGCGAGGAACCAATGGGCGCCGCTTTGGTCGGCACCGATTAGCTTCTGTCGGATACCGCCGATCTGACCCACCTCGCCGGCCTGGTTTATCGTGCCGGTGCCCGCGACGTCCTCACCGCCCTGAATAAAGCCGGAGGTGAGCGTGTCGATGATGCCGAGGGCGAACATCATGCCCGCGCTGGGCCCGCCGACCGAGTCGAGTTCGATCGTGACGTCGAAGGGGAAGTCGTAGTCGCTCGTCACATTGATGCCCACCACGACGGCGTCGCCCGATTCAACCGGGGTGACCTGCACCGTCTCGCTGGCGCCGTCCCGGATGATTCCGATGGAGGCGGCGTCGTCGACCCCGTTTCGCGTCAGCGCGTCTCGCAGGGCCGTGATGTCGGCGACCTCCTCACCGTTCACCGAGACCACCTCGTCGCCGGCTTCGATGGCTCCCTCGGCGGGCGAGTCGCCGGGCAGGGAGACAACCGAGAGGATCGTCGGGTAGTCATAGTCGAGGCTGGTCAGAGCGGCGGCGATCGCATCCCGCTGCGAATTCACCATCTGCACCTGGCTCTGCTCCTCGCGCTGCTTCGTGCTCACGTCGGGCGGGAACGCCGACTCGATCGGGATCACGGCCTGGTTCGGGTCGAGCCAGGCGGCGGCGACCGTCAGCCAGCTCGGCCGGTTGTCGGGGTTGCCCACCAGTGACACGGTCAGCAGGTCGAGGCTGCCCTCGGTCGGGTAGACGGGTTCGCCGGAGATGGAGATGAGCGGCACCTGCTGGCCATCCTGTTCGGCGGTGCCGATGGTGTTGTAGACCGGTCCTGGTTTCTCGATCACATACGGTGACGGCGTCACGGCGAGGATGAGGCCGATGACCATCGCGATCCCGAGCACCACCCAGCCTGCCCCGACGGCGCGCGCGGATCGGTCGGGCGGCTGTACTGGGTGATCGGTGAAGAGGGCCACCGGTCTCCTTCCAGGGAATGTGCTGGCTGTTCGCGGCAGGCGGACACCGGTTTACCAGCGTAGGTCATTTCCCAGTCCGCGCCGGGGATCTCCGGCTAGCGTAGGAGGACGCGACTGAGAGGTGCCTGAAGTGGCCGACGACGACTCCCGACCCGACGAGGGTCACAATCCCGAAGATGAGTTTCGGGACATGCTGCGCGACATCCTGAGTGGGAAGTCGTCCATCGACCCGAGCCAGCTGGCCGGCGCGGCGGGGCTTCCCAGCGACCCGGCGAGCATTTCCGCGCTGATGAATCAGTTGCAGGGTGCTCTGCGCGGCGGCGGCGACGGATCCATCAATTGGGATGCCGCCCTCAACCAGGGCCAGGAGCGCGCGGCCCAGAGCCAGCTCGACGTGACCTCGGCCGAACGCGCCGCCCTCGACCAGGCATTCCACATCGCCTCCCTCTGGCTGGACGAGGTGATCTCGGTCGCCGAGCTCACCACCCCTCCGCGCCTGATGACCCGTAAGGAATGGGTCACCGCGACCATGCCGCTCTGGACCCAGCTCGCCGAGCCCGTCGCGACCAGCATCTCCGACTCTCTGACCCGGGTGCTCACCGATCAGGCCCCGGAAGAACTCAAGGGCATGATGGCCGGTGCCGGCCAGGTGATGCGCAGCATCGGCGGCACCCTGTTCGCCATGCAGCTCGGCCAGGTCGTGGGTCAGCTGTCCAGCGAGGTCGTCTCCGGTGGAGACGTCGGCATCCCTTTGCTCAGCGACCAGCAGGCCGCTTTGCTCCCCCAGAACGTGGCCGCGTTCGGGGAAGGCCTCGACGTTCCCGCCGACCAGGTGCAGATCTACCTCGCGGTGCGCGAAATCGCCCATGCGCGCCTCTTCCGCCACTCCCGCTGGCTGCGCCTGCACCTGATCAGCTCGATCACCGACTTCGCCCGCGGCATCCACATCGACTCAAGCCGCCTCGAGCAGCTGGCCGACGGCTTCGATCCGGCCAACCCGGAAGAGCTGCGCGCCGCCATGGTCGACGGCTCGCTGATCCCGCCGAAGAGCGAGGCCCAGCTGGCCGCGCTTTCCCGGCTCGAGACGATGCTCGCCCTGATCGAGGGCTGGGTCGATGTCGTCACCCTCGAGGCCACGAGCCGGCTGCCCCGCGCGGATGCGATCGCCGAGACGGTGAAGCGGCGCCGGGCATCCGGTGGCCCCGCCGAGTCGGCGTTCGCCACCCTGGTCGGGCTCGAGCTGCGGCCCCGGCGTCTGCGCGAGGCCGCCGCGCTGTGGCAGGCCGTGACGGATGCCGTGGGCAACGAGAAGCGCGACGAACTGTGGGCCCACCCGGACCTTCTGCCCTCGTCAGCGGACCTCGACGACCCACAGGCCCTCGTGGCCCGTCTAACCAGCTCGGCGGCCGGAGCCGAGCCCGTGCTCGACGAGGTGGACCAGGCTCTGGAAGACCTGTTGCGCGACGACGACACCGAGCGGCCGCACGAGGCGTAGCGTGGCGGGCGCGGGCTAGATCAGGCCCTTCGTGTGCCAGATCGTCTTCGTCTCGGTAAATGCCAGGACGCGCGCCAGGGAGGGACTCGCGGCATCCGGACCGTTCTCGGGCTGCAGCACCCGGGTGAGCGTCTCGGCCGCGTCGATCTCGAGGTGGATCCAGTCGAGATCGCCGGCGCCAACCAGGTCGAGGGCGTTGACGTCGGCGTGGCTGGCCAGCCACGGCGCCATCTCGGCGGGAGACCCGGTGAGGATGTTGACTACGCCGCCGGGCACGTCGCTCGTGGCGATCACCTCGCCCAGGCTGATCGCCGAGAGCGGCATGGCCTCGTTCGCGACGACGACCACGGTATTGCCTGAGACCAGCGCCGGGGCGACCGCGCTGACGAGACCGAGGAGGGAACCCCCGGTCTGCGGCGCGATGATGGCGACGACGCCCGTGGGCTCCGGCACCGTGAGGTTGAAGTAGGGTCCCGAAACCGGGTTGGCGTTGCCGGCCACCTGCAGGTACTTGTCGGCCCAGCCGGCGTACCAGACCCAGCGGTCGATGGCCTCGTCGACCTGGGCGGATGCTGCCGCGGTGCTCACTCCTTCCGACTGCACGATTTCGGCGACGAACTGGGCCCGGCGCCCCTCGAGCAACTCCGCGATGCGGTAGAGCACCTGACCGCGGTTGTAGGCCGTGGCGTCGGCCCAGCCGCCGAGGGCCGAGCGGGCGGCGACGACGGCGTCCCGGGCATCCTTGCGGCTGGCCTTCGCGGCGTTGGCGAGGAATTCCCCGTCATGGGAACGGATCTCGTAGACCCGGCCCGACTCACTGCGCGGGAACTTGCCGCCGAGGTAGAGCTTGTAGGTCTTGGGAACGGCGAGGCGGGTCACTTGGCTGCCTTCTTTCGGGAAACGGGGGTCTTCTCCGCTGCCGGCGAAGCAGCGGCCGGTGCGATGGATGCCGCGGGCGCGGGCGTCACGGTGCGCGCGGCCGCGCGACCCGTGGCGGGCTTGAGGTAGGCGGCAAGCCCGTGACGGCCGCCCTCGCGCCCGTAGCCGGACTCCTTGTAGCCGCCGAATGGGCTGGCCGGGTCGAAGCGGTTGAACGTGTTCGCCCAGATCACGCCGGCACGCAACTTGTCGGCGACGGCCAGCATCCGGCTGCCCTTCTCGGTCCAGATTCCGGCGGACAGTCCGTACGGCGTGTTGTTCGCCTTGGCGATGGCCTCGGCCGGGGTGCGGAAAGTCAGCACGGAGAGCACCGGACCGAATACCTCGTCACGGGCGATGCGGTGGCTGGTGGAGACGTTGGTGAAGATGGTCGGTCTGAACCAGAAGCCGGCCTCGGGCAGCACGCAGTCCGGGCTCCAGCGCTCGGCGCCTTCCTGCTCGCCGATGTCGGTGAGCTCCCGGATGCGGGCCAGCTGCTCGGCGCTGTTGATAGCGCCGATGTCGGTGTTCTTGTCCATCGGGTCGCCGAGGCGCAGCGTGGACAGGCGCGCCTTGAGGCGGTCGATGACATCGTCGTGGATCGACTCCTGCACGAGCAGGCGGCTGCCCGCGCAGCAGACGTGGCCCTGGTTGAAGAAGATGCCGTTGACGATGCCCTCGATCGCCTGGTCGATGGGCGCGTCGTCGAAGACGATGTTCGCGGCCTTGCCGCCGAGCTCGAGGATGACCTTCTTGTCGGTTCCGGCGACCGAGCGGGCGATGGCCCGGCCGGCGCCGGTGGAGCCGGTGAACGCGACGAGGTTGACGCCGGGGTGCCCGACGAGGGCCTTGCCGGTGTCGCGGCCGCCCGTGACGATGTTGACTACGCCGGCGGGCAGGTCGGCCTGCTGCAGGATCTCGGCGAACAGCAGCGCGGTCAGGGAGGTGGTCTCGGCCGGCTTGAGCACGACCGTGTTGCCGGCGGCGAGGGCCGGGGCGATCTTCCAAGCCAGCATCAGCAGGGGGAAGTTCCACGGGATCACCTGGGCGGCGACGCCCCGCGCGGACGGCGTCGGGCCGACCCCGGCGTGGTCGAGCTTGTCGGCCCAGCCGGCGTAGTAGAAGAACCAGGCGGCAACCAGAGGCACGTCGACGTCGCGGCTCTCCTTGATCGGCTTGCCGTTGTCGAGGGTCTCGGCGACGGCAAGCTCACGGGCCCGCTCCTGCACAAGGCGGGCGATGCGGAACAGGTACTTGCCGCGATCGCTGCCGGAGAGCTTCGACCAGGTCTTGTCGTAGGCGCGACGGGCGGCGGCCACCGCCGCGTCGACATCCGCCGCGTCGGCGTGGGCGATCATTGCGATCTGCTTCTCGGTGGCCGGGTTGATGCTCTGGAACGGCTCGCCCCGACCGGCGACGAACTCCCCGTCGATGAAGAGTCCGTAGTCCCCCCGAAGGTTCAGCACGGCCTGGGACTCCGGGGCCGGAGCGTAGTCAAGAAAGCTCATGGTTATTCCAATCAAGGTTGATCGAGTTGTCGGTGATCGAGCTTGTCGAGATTCAATCGATCGTCACGTAGTCAAGGCCGGAGTAGTGTCCGGAGGTCATCTTCTGGCGCTGCATCAGCACGTCGTTCAGCAGGCTCGACGCCCCGAACCGGAACAGGCTCGGCGTGAGCCATTCCTCGCCCACGGTTTCGGCGACGGTCACGATGTATTTGGTGGCGTCTTTAGACGTGCGGATGCCGCCGGCCGGCTTCACACCGACCTTCGCCCCGGTGAGGCGATGCCAGTCGCGCACGACCTCGAGCATGGAAAGGGTCACGGGCAGGGTGGCCGCGACGGGCACCTTGCCGGTGGAGGTCTTGATGAAGTCGCCGCCGGCCAGAATGGCCAGCCACGACGCGCGGCGCACGTTGTCGTAGGTAGTGAGCTCCCCGGTCTCGAGGATCACCTTGAGGTGGGCGAAACTGCCGTCGGGGCGGCGGCAGCTCTGCTTGACCGCCACGATCTCGTCGTAGACCTGGCCGAACCTGCCGGACAGGAACGCACCACGGTCGATGACCATGTCGATCTCGTCGGCGCCGGCCGCGACGGCGTCGTGCACGTCGGCCAGCTTGATCGCGAGGGACGCGCGCCCACTCGGGAACGCGGTCGCGACGGCGGCGACGTTCACGCCGGCATCCGTGCCCGCGGAGTGCGCGGAGCCGAGAGCGGCGACGGCGTGCGGCACCATGTCGCCGTAGACGCAGACCGCGGCCACGCGAGGGCAGCTGAGGTCGCCGGCGTCGGGCGTGAGGGCTTTGCCGACCAGGGACTTCACCTTGCCGGGGGTATCGGCCCCCTCGAGGGTGGTGAGGTCGATCAGGCTGATGATCTTGTCGATCGCCCACTTTTTCGAGCTGGTCTTGATCGAGCGGGTGCCGAGGTCGGCGGCACGCTGCTCCAAGCCGACGGCGTCGATGCCGGGGATGCCGTGCAGGTAACGCCGCAGATTCGCATCCGTGGCTTCGCCGCCGATGAGCGCCAGGGCGCGTTCCCCGGTGTTCAGCTGGGCCATGGCCGTTTGGCTGGTAGTCATGAATTGTCCTTGCGGTCGGGGTGCGGTCATGCGTTTTCGCCGAGGATGGCGAGTGCGGTGTCTTCGTCGGTGACGAGCACTGTGCACAGGCCGCTGCCGACGACGGCGCGGGCGATGGAGTGTTTGGAGCCGCCGGTGATCACGGCGATGGCGGTCTTCGCGTGACGCAGCGCTTCGAGCTGGATGCCGACGGTGCGGCCGTTGAGTTCCGGGTCGACGATGTTGCCGTTGCTGTCGATGTACCGGCCGACGATGTCGCCGACCGCGCCCTTGCGTACGAGCTCGGCGACCTGTTCCGCGGTGAGGTAGCCGCTGTCGACGAGAGCCGAGTTTTGGTCGGCCTGGCCGGCGCTGAACAGGTAGGCGGATGCCGCGGAGCCGAGGTTCAGCACGGCGGCGACGGAGCGGTCGGCTTCGATCGCGATCTTGGTGTCGAGGCGCTCGAGGATGGCGGGGCTCGGCAGCAGCGTCGCCGCCCCCGAGGCCTTGTGAGCGATGGTGACGGCCGTCGCGGCTGCGGTGCCGGCGCGCCGGTTGAGGCTGACTCCGCCGTTGATCTGCACGACGTTGACGCCGTTGGCCCAGCCCTGGGCCAGGTGCAGCGACACCTCGTGCAGGGTGCGGCCCCAGCTGATGCCGAACGTTCGCGGCACCGGGCGGAGGCCCGTGAGGTAGTCGGCGGCAGCTTGGGCGGTGCGGGACTGGAGTTCTTCGTCAGTGGAGACGCCGGCGGAGGAGACGACGATGGCATCCGTCAGGTGCGTGGTCTCGCGCAGCCGGCGTTCGATGGAGAGGCGACGGGCGCGCGGATGCACGATTTCGATGCGGATGAAGCCACTGGCCTTGGCCTGGGCGAGGAGCCGGCCCACCTTCCAGCGGGTGAGGCGGAGAACGGTGCCGATTTCGTCCTGCGTCTTGTTTTCCTCATAGTAGAGCTCGGCCGCGCGAATGGACAAGAGTTCGTCGGTGTCCGTCATGGTGCTCCGTTCCGTTCGGGCCCAGCCTAAGTCTCCGGTCTCCCCCGATCAACGCCTGTTGGCCATGTTGCTCATCTGCGCATTCGGGCATCGACACCGCATCTCAGCACGCCCTAGGCTGATCTCATGCCCACCAGCTACGCTCTCGCCGTCGACCTCGGCGGCACCAAGGTTGAAGCCGCACTCGTCGACGAGCAGGGGGTCGTGCTCGCCGCCAGCCGGCACCGCGCCCCCACCGGCCCGGTGAAAACCGCCGACGAACTCGCGGACAGTGTACGGACCGTCGTGACGCGCGCCCGAGCGAGCCTGCCGGCCGGAGACGCCCTCCTCGGCGTCGGCATCGGCACCGCCGGACCGATCACCGTGGACACGGGCACGGTTTCTCCGTTGAACCTGCCGGCCTGGCGGGATTACCCCTTACGGGACCGTGTCGCGGCCCTCGTGCCCGATGCGCCCGTGCGCCTGCGTCTGGACGGCCTCTGCATCACGCTCGCCGAGCACTGGCTCGGCGCCGGGAGGGGCGCCGACAGCCTGATGGGCATGGTCGTGTCCACCGGCGTCGGCGGCGGCCTGATCCTGGGTGGGTCCACCGTTTCCGGGGCCACCGGCAACGCCGGGCACATCGGGCACATCGAAGTCGGCGGGTTCGACGACGCCTGCGCCTGCGGCGGCACCGGATGCCTCGAGGCCGTCGCGTCCGGACCGCGCACCGTGGCCTGGGCGCGCGCCGAGGGCTGGCCGGGCCTTACCGGCGAAGATCTCTCGGCCGCGTACGCCGCAGGAGACCCGATCGCAATCAGTGCGGTCAAGCGCTGCGGCCAGGCCATCGGCCAGGCGATCGCCTCCGCGACGAACCTCGTGGACCTCGACGTGGTGGCGATCGGCGGCGGCTTCTCACACGTCACGCCGGACCTGTTCGACTACGTGCGAGCGGCCGTCGCCGAGCGCACGGTGTTCTCCTTCGCGACCCGGGTGCGCGTCGTCGCATCCGCTCTCTCCGGCGACGGCCCACTGATCGGCGCCGCGGCGCTCATCCACCGCGCCGATCTGGTCGCCTGAGGCGCCCGCGCCCGCTGCACGGCGTCGGCGAGGGCAGCGGCCAGGGCGGTGCCGATCAGGAAGGCGAGCGGCCAGGTCCAGCCGCCGGTCAGCTGGTGCAACGGCCCGAAAGGCAGCCGCCTGACCAAGTAGCCGGCTCGCAACAGCGAGATGCCCGGTCAGGCCAGGATGCCGCGGACCTTGTCCACGTCGTCGTGCATCTGCACGATCAACGGTTCGATTCCGGTGAACGCGACCATGCCGCGGATACGTTCGACGAAGGACACCTCCACCACATGGTCGTACAGGTCGATGTCCTGGTCGAGCACAAAGGCCTCGACCTGCTTCTGCGCCACACCGTCGAAGGTGGGGTTGTTGCCCACCGAGATGGCCGCCGGGTAGCGGAGACCGGCATCCGTCAGCCAGCCCGCGTAGACCCCGTCCGCGGGGATGAGCCCCTCGGACGCCGGTGACAGGTTGGCCGTGGGAAAGCCGAGTTCGCGACCCCGCTTCGCACCGTGCACGACCTCGCCGCGCACGGTCGGGTTGTGCCCGAGCAGCGTGGTGGCCGCGCCGACCTCGCCGCGGGAGAGCAGCTCGCGGATCCAGGTCGACGAGACCCGGCGCATCCGGTCTGGTTTCACGTCGTCGATCAGGCGCACGGTGAACCCGAACCGGTCCCCCAGCTCCTGCAGTAGGTGCACATCGCCGGCGCCGCGAGCGCCGAACCGGAAGTCGCGGCCGACCAGAACGGTGCGCGCGTGAAGCCCCTGCACCAGGATGCTCTCAATGAAGTCCTCGGGCGACAGAGCGGCCAACGCCGCGGTGAACTCGAGCAGGAGGGTGGCGCGCACGCCGGTCTCGGCGAGCAGGGCAAGCTTCTGTTCGGTGCTGATCAGGGTCTGTGGGCACTCCTGGGGGGCAAGCACGGCGAGCGGATGCCGGTCGAAGGTCACCACCACGGAGGCCAGTCCGGCGCTGTCGGCGAGTGCCTGCAACTCGGCGATGACCGCGCGGTGCCCCGCGTGCACACCATCGAACTTGCCGATGCTGACCGCGGAGGCCGGCCAGTCGGCCGGGATGTCGGCTACGCCGCGCAGCACCTTCACTCGCGCACCTTCCCGCTCCGGGATAGCCACCACATGCCCAGGACCGGCAGCACGAGCGGGATGAAGAGGTAGCCGCGGCCGTACAGCGACCAGACCGAGTCGTGCGGAAACAGGGCCGGGTCGACGAGGCTGAGGGTGCCGACCACAAGCACGCCGGCGAGCTCGAAGCCGATCGTGATCCAGGCCACCCGGCGCCAGCGTCCGCCGCTCCTGATCAGGGCCACCGTGGCGACGATGTAGACGACCGCGGCCAGAGCGGACAGTGAGTAGGACAACGGTGCCTCGGCAAATTTAGAGGCGATCTGCACGAAGGAGCGGCCCGTGGCGGCGAGCGCGAGGAGGCCGTAGACGGCGATCAGCACGCGTCCGATGCCGGTCACCGGGGTCGGCCGAGCGGTCTGGGCGGGCGTCCCTGCGGCGTTGCTCTGCTGTGCGGTCATGGCTTACTGATTATCGCAGCATCCGTGGATCCGATTTCACGGGCGCCGGACTTCTCGGCCCTGCATCTCACAGGCCCTGCATCTCACAGGCCCTGAATCTCACAGACCCTGGATCTCACAGGCCCTGGACGGTCCAGATCTGCCACATCCGGTAGACCATCACGGCCACGCCCAGCCCGCCGACGCCCAGGATGACCGTGCTCCAGCGGCTGCGTTCGATCAGCGCCCAGGCTGCGGCGGCCACGGGCACGAGAATGGCGCTGATCAGGTAGGTGTAGAACTCGAGCAGGCTGCCGGTCGCGGTGTTGCCCGTGAGCGGGGCGACGATCGCGACGACGAGCTGCACGATCAGCAGCAGCTCTACGAGCGCGGTGGCACCCATGGTGAGGTCGCTGGGTTTGCGCCCGGCCAAGCCGAGGGCGATGCAGAGCAGGCCGGTGAGGGTGGCCACAGCCAGCTGGAGCCACATGAACCACTCGATCATGCGGTGGCCTCCGGGGCTGCCGCGGGTTGCGGGGCATCGGCGACCTGATCGGGTGGGAAGTTGAGCAGGGACTTGGCGTGGTCGCCACGGTACTCGACCAGGCCGACCAACCGGCCGTCCGGCGCGACCGCGGCCACCGGGCCGACCGGCACCGCGGTGCCGGCTTCGGCGTCGGTGCCGACTGCACCGTCCACCGCGATGCGCTTGCCGTGTCCGAGGTCGATGGCCTGCTGCTCTGTCAGGTCGAGGCGTCCCAGGATGCGCGTGGCGGCATCCGTCGGGCCGATCAGTCCGGCGGCGACGTCGAGCTCGGCGAGCGGCTGGGCCATGTCGATGCCGAACGGGCCGATCCGGGTTCGGCGCAGGCTGGTGAGGTGGCCGCCGACATGAAGGGCGGCGCCGAGGTCGCGGGCCAGCGCCCGGATGTACGTGCCGGAGGAGCACTCCACCCGCACCTCGAGGTCGAGGAACCCGTCGGCCGGGGTCAGGGAGAGCAGCGCGAACGCGCTCACTGTGACGGGGCGGGCCGGCAGGTCCACTTCTTCGCCGGCGCGCACCCGGGCGTAGGCGCGCTTGCCGTCGATCTTGATGGCGCTGACGGAGCTGGGCTGCTGCGCGATGGCGCCGGTGAGGGCGCCGATTCCGGCCGCGACGGCTTCTGGCGTGACGGCGGCCACGGCGTCGACGGATGCCCGCGCCAGCTCTTCACCCTCGGCGTCGTCGGTCGTCGTCGACGCACCCAGTCGAATTGTCGCCAGGTATTCCTTGTCGAGGCCGACGACGTACGTCAGCAGGCGGGTGGAACTGTTGATGCCGAGGACCAGCAGGCCGGTGGCCATCGGGTCCAGCGTGCCGGCATGACCGACCTTGCGGGTGCCGGCCAGGCGGCGGGTGCGGGCGACGGCGTCGTGGCTGGTCCAGCCCTGGGGCTTGTCGACCAGGAGGAGGCCGCTGACGGTGGCGCCGACCTTCGTCGACCGCTGCCCGGGCGTCCGTTCGACTGTCGGTTCGCTGGCTGGCCCGCCGGATGCTTCGTTCATTCTTGACATGGTATCCGGCCCCGGCCCGGCGCTGACCCATCGGGCGCGACCTAGGCTGGGGGGATGGATATTGCGGTGATCGGAGCCGGCGCCCTCGGCGGCACGTTCGCGACCCTGCTCGCCCGGGCCGGTCATACGGTCACCGTGACAGCGCGCGGACCGGCGCTTACGGCCATCCGGGCCGAGGGAATTTCCCTGACCGGGGCCTTCGGAACCGTACGCCAGCATCCGCTCGCGCTCGAACGTCTGGCCCGAACTCCTCAGCTGACGCTCATCTGCACCAAGGCCCAGGATGCGGCGGCGGCCATCGGCGAGAACGTCCGGGTTCTCGACGGCTCCCCCGTGATCGTCGTGCAGAACGGCCTCGACGGGGTGCGCACCGCGGGCTCTCTGCTGCCCCGCTCGGACTGCTTCGGCGCCCTGTCGATCATCGCGGCGAACTACGCGGCACCCGGACAAGTGACGATCACAACCGCCGCGCCCACCTATCTGGGCCGGGGAACCGGCGCCGCGGATGCCGCCACGCTCGCCTGGCGGGACGTGCTCGCCGGCGCCGTGCCCACCGTCGCCCTCGACAACTTCGTCGGCGCCCAGTGGACCAAACTCGTCGTCAACATGCTCAACGCACTACCCGCGATCACCGGGATGAGCGTTCAGAATGTCATCGACCACGCCGGGCTGCGCCGCGTGATGACCGAGAGCATGCGCGAGACCGTGGGGGTGGGGATGAAGCGCGGGGTGCGTTTCGGCAGCCTGCAGGGGCTCGGCGACCGGCCGTTGAGAGCCTTCTCGCGGCTGCCGCCGGCCCTTGGCCAGGTGCTGCCGCTGAGGCTGAAGGCCCGCATGGGCGACGTGCCGAACCTGGGTTCGACGCAGCAGAGCCTGAAGCGCGGGCAGCTCACCGAGGTCGACTTTCTCAACGGCGCTGTGGTGCGGGAAGCCGCCCTGGCCGGCGTGCGGGCGCCCGTGAACGAGCTGCTGACCACTCTCGTGCACGAGGTCGAGGCACGCGGGGTGCCGCTGGCACCGTACGACGTGCTCGAGCGGTTCGCGGCGCTGCGCCACTGACCGTCGCGACCCGTGACCCCGATCAGCAGCTGTCGAGGAACACACGGCGCGGGTCGGCCGGGTTGCTCACGTCGACGATGGCCGTGGCCCGGCCGCGCGGACGCACCTCGCCGCGATACAGCCGGTCGGCGACCTCGTGTTCGGTGACCGTGCCGGCGTCCTCGGCACCGCCTGGTCCGAAGCGCACAGCGTCCGCCTCGGTCTCCACCAGAACGCTATACGACCATAGGTCGCGCAACTCCTTGCGATTCAGGTACTCGCCGTCGAGAATCAGCGTGGCGTCGGACGGCCCGGTCAGCCAGGTCGGCTGGATCCAGGCATCCCGGTCGGCGTCGAACGCCCGCGTGACGAAACCGGTGCTGCCACCCAGCCGGAACGGGTCGAGCAGCACGCGCCGCAGCAGCGAGAAATCGTACAGGTGGCGCAGCAGCCGCTCGGGAGATTCCGGGCCGAAGCGCTCCTGCTCCGCGCGCGACCGCCGGAAATCGCGCAGGGAGGCTGAGAACACCGGATGCTCCCGCTCACCGAACACGGCGGCCAGGTCGTCGGCGAAAGCGGCGCGCTCCGCGGCCTCCGTGCCGTCGATGGCGACGACCGTGCGACCGAGCCCGTAGACGCCAAGGATTTCGGTCGTGAGTTCCCGCAGGAACTCGATCCGGGGAGTGGAGGCAAGCTGCATCTTTCGAGCCTAGGTTAGAACGGTGAATGCCACGCTCACGCTCGCTCCTGCAGCCGGCTCCCCTGCCCTCAGCCTCGCCATCAACGCCTGGTTCCGGGGCAATGCCCGCGACCTGCCCTGGCGCCGGCACGGCTTCGGCGCCTGGGGTGTGCTGGTGAGCGAGTTCATGCTGCAGCAGACCCCGGTGAACCGGGTGATTCCCCGCCTCGCGGAGTGGCTCGAGCGCTGGCCGACACCGGGTGACCTCGCGGCGGTCCCGCCCGGCGAGGCGGTGCGCGCCTGGGCAAACCTGGGTTACCCTCGCCGGGCTCTGTGGCTCCACGCGGCCGCGGTGGAGATCACCGAGCGGCACGATGGGGTGGTCCCCGCCGACGTCGACGCCTTGCTGGCCCTCAGCGGGATCGGCGACTACACGGCCAGGGCGGTCGCCGCGTTCGCCTACGGCCTGCGGCATCCGGTCGTCGACACCAACACCCGGCGGGTCATCGCGCGCGCCGTGGCCGGCCAGGCCGAACCGGCCCCACCCAGCCGCACCCGCGACCTGGACGCCATGAGCGCGCTGCTCCCTCTCCCCGTGAGCGACGCCGCCGTATTCAACGCCGGCATGATGGAGCTGGGCGCCGTGGTCTGCACCGCCAGGAGCCCCCGGTGCGATGACTGCCCCATCCGCGCCGCCTGCGCCTGGCGCTTGGCGGACTACCCGCCCTATTCCGGCCCGCGCAAAGCCGTGCAGAAGAAGTTCGAGGGCAGTGACCGAAAGGTTCGAGGCTTGATCATGGCCCAGCTTCGCGCCACGCGGCACCCGGTGACGGATGCCGAGATCACCGGCCTGTGGGCCGACTCACCGCAGCGCGACCGGGCTTTGGCGGGCTTGCTGTCCGACGGCCTCGCCGTTGCCACCTTGCCCGGGGAGTACATCCTGCCGCAGGGATAAGCCCCTTCGGGCGCGAAAAAGGCCGAACCGGCCCGCACACCGCTGACGGATGGTGCGGGCCGGCACGGCCGGCCGGTCACTGACCGGCAGGTGGTGCATCCTTACTTCTGCGAATCCGAACCGGCGGGAACGTCGGCGGGAACTTCGGCGGGAACTTCGGCATGTTGGCCGCCCGCGGGCTGCGCCACGTCGTCGTCCTCGTCGTCGTCGTCACCTTCGTCCTCGTCGTCGTCGTCGTCTTCGTCTTCGTCGAATTCGCGCGGCTTGACGTAGGGGTCCTCGTCGCCGGCATACTTCGCCGTCCGAGCCTGCTCCTCGACCTGAGTGTCGCGCTCGCGCGCCTCACGCAGCAGGTCGTCGATCAGGGCCGCATTCTCCGGGATGGCGTCCGCGATGAATTCGAGCGACGGCGTCAGCCGGGCGGTGATGTTCTTACCGACCTCGCTCCTCAGCATGCCGGTGGCCGCCTTGAGCGCTGCCGCACTGTCGGCTCGTTCCTCCGCCGAACCGTAGACCGTGTAGAACACCGAGGCGTGCTGCAGGTCACCGGTCACCTTCACGTCGGTGATGGTCACAAAACCGAGCCTCGGATCGCGGAGTCCGCGTTCGATGCGCTTGGCCACGATGACCTTGATGCGGTCGGCCATTTTCCTGGCGCGTGCCGGATCTGCCATTGTCTAACTCCTATTGTCGAAAAACTACCGAAGGAGCGGGCCCCGCCTCGTCCCTGTTCAGGAACCCGGCGAAACCCGCACCCATCTTCCGTAGGTCGTTAGACCCGCGGCTTTTCCTTCATTTCGATCGTCTCGATCTCGTCACCGATCTGGATGTCGTTGAACTTGCCCAGGCCGATACCACACTCGAAGTCCGTGCGGACCTCGGTGACATCGTCCTTGAACCGGCGCAGCGACTCGATGCCCAGGTTGTCTCCCACGACGACACCGTTGCGGATGACCCGCGCCTTGGCGTTCCTCGTGATGACGCCCGACCGTACGATGACGCCGGCGACGTTTCCGAACTTGGAGGAGCTGAATACCTCGCGGATCTCGGCGACACCACTCTGCACCTCTTCGAACTCGGGCTTGAGCATCCCCTTGAGGGAGTTCTCGATGTCCTCGAGTGCGTTGTAGATGACCGAGTAAAAGCGCACATCCACGCCTTCACGGGCTGCGCGTTCGCGTGCCTTCGTGTCGGGGCGCACGTTGAAGCCGATGATGATGGCGTTGTCGACGGTGGCGAGGTTGACGTCGCTTTCCGTGACCGCACCGACACCACGGTGGATGATGCGCAGCTGAACCGAATCGTCGACCTCGATCTTGAGAAGCGACTCTTCCAGGGCTTCAACAGCACCGGAAACGTCACCCTTGATGATGAGGTTGAGTGATTCGACCTTGCCCTCTTCGAGTGCACGGGTGAAGTCTTCGAGGCTGATCCGCTTACGGGCCTTGGCCAGCAGGGCGTTGCGCTCGGCGGCTTCGCGCTTCTCGGCGATCTGACGAGCCGTGCGATCTTCCTGGATCACCAGGAAGGTGTCGCCGGCACGCGGAACGCTGGAGAGGCCCTGAACCTGGACGGCACGGGACGGGGTTGCGGCGAGCACGGGCACTCCGTTCTCGTCTGCCATCGCACGAACGCGGCCGTAGGCCGTGCCCGCCACGATGGAGTCCCCGACGTTCAGTGTTCCCGACTGGATGAGCACGGTCGCCACGGCGCCACGACCCTTGTCGAGGCGAGCCTCGATGGCCACGCCGCGAGCGTCCTTGTCCGGGTTGGCCCGCATGTCGAGACCGGCGTCAGCGGTGAGGAGCACGGCGTTCAGGACTTCCTGGATGCCGGTGCCCTGCTTCGCCGACACGTCGACGAACATGACGTCTCCACCGTATTCTTCGGCGACGAGACCGAACTCCGTGAGCTGCTGGCGCACCTTCTGCGGGTTGGCGCCGGGCTTGTCGATCTTGTTGACTGCAACCACGATCGGCACGTTGGCGGCCTGGGCGTGGTTGAGCGCCTCAATCGTCTGCGGCATGATGCCGTCGTCCGCCGCGACCACGAGGATCGCAATGTCCGTCACCTGGGCACCACGGGCACGCATGGCGGTGAACGCCTCATGGCCCGGTGTGTCGATGAAGGTGATGGCGCGTTCAATGCCCTCGTGTTCGGTGATGACCTGGTAGGCACCGATGTGCTGCGTGATTCCGCCGGCTTCGCCCGCGGCCACCTTCGCATTGCGAATGGCGTCCAGGAGCGCGGTTTTACCGTGGTCGACGTGACCCATGACGGTGACGACGGGGGGACGGGCGACAAGCTCGTCATCCGTCTCGTCTTCCAGCTCCTGGTCGATGTCGATGTCGAAGGCGAGCAGCAGCTCGCGGTCTTCGTCGTCGGGAGAGACCATCTGGATCTTGTAACCGAGCTCGGAGCCGAGCACGTCGAACGTGGCCTCGTCGAGCGATTCGGTTGCCGTGGCCATCTCACCGAGGTGGAACAGGACCGTGACCAGGTTTCCGGGGCTCGCGTCGATCTTGTCGGCGAAGTCCGTGATGGACGCACCGCGGCGCAGACGCACCACGGTTCCGCCATCGCCGCGGGGTACGCTCACGCCACCCAGCGACGGAGCCTCGCGCAGCTCGAACTCTGCTCTCTTCGTCCGCTTGGACTTGCGGGCCTTGTTCTTGCCGCCACCGCGACCGAACGCACCAGCGGTTCCGCCGCCGGGGCCGCGACCGCGACCACCGGCGCCGCCACCACCGGCAGGACGGGGCGGGCCGAAGCCGGGGGCTCCGGCCGGGGCGCCACCAGGACGTTGGAAGCCGGGGCGTGCGCCGCCGGCACCACCCGGAGCGCCACCGGGACGCTGGAACGCACCCGGACGCTGACCGAAACCGGTCGGGCGCGGAGCCTGCCCGGGGCCACCCGGACGAGGTGCACCGGGGCGCGGGGCCGCGGGGCGCGGAATGTTACTGGGCGAAGACGTGGACGGCGGGCGCTGGCCCATGCCCTGCGCGCTCGCAAACGGGTTGTTGCCGGGACGCGGACTCGGGGTCTTGCCCATGCCCTGGTTGCTGGCGAACGGATTGTTGCCCGGACGAGCCGTCGGCGGCTTCGGCACGGACGCACCGGGCTTGGCTGCGCCCGAAGCGCCACCCGCGGTCTTGGCGACCGGGGCATCCGTCGCGGTCACGGTCTCGGTGACGATCGCGGCGGCCGCAGCCTTCTCGGCGGCGGCCGCCTTCTCAGCAGCCTGAGCCTGACGCTCGGCGACGGTGAGCGGGGCAGTCGGCATCGGCGGGGCGTCCGCGGCGGGCGCCGCTGCGGGGACCTCGACGACGGGACGTGCACCCGGCTTGACGGCCAACTTTGCCGGGGACGGACGTGCGCCGCCCGGCTTCGCGGGGGTTGTCGCGGCGACGGGGGTGGTGCCCGCTGGGGCTGTAGCAGTGGCGGCGGGAGCCGCGGTGCTGGAGCCATCGGCCGCCAGGGCGGCGCGCAGACGGCGCGCTACCGGGGGTTCGACGCTACTGGACGGGCCCTTGACGAACTCGCCCATCTCTTTCAATTTAGCAAGGGCAACCTTGCTGTCGACGCCGAGCTCGCTAGCGATCTCGTGTACGCGTGGTTTCGCAGCCACAATTCTCCTGTTCCGGGTCTGCACCCGGAAAGGGGCAGACCGTTAGTAACGGACGGGTCTCATTTCGAGCCGCTCATTAGTTATCCATAAGCCTGTTCAGCCTGTTCTCTAGTTGATTCGCGTCCATTGAACTGGTCACGCGAAGGGCACGCCCGAAAGCGTGTCGCCGCAGTGCGTCCTGGAAGCACGCGGTAGTGGGATGCAACCACGCACCTCGCCCAGGCAGAGTGGCGGTTTCATCCACCACGAGTTCCGATTCTCGGGCTACAACCCTCAGAAGTGAGGATCGCGGAGCGCGCAAACGGCATCCAATGCACGTTCTAACGGAATCCATCGTACCCCCTATTCCGTGTCCTCCAGAATACTGTCCGGCTGAATGTCGATTTTCGCACCCGTGAGCTTGGCCGCGAGGCGCGCATTCTGGCCTTCCTTGCCGATCGCCAGTGACAGCTGGTAGTCGGGAACGAGGGCTCGGACGGCCTTGATCGATTCGTCGATCACATAGGAACTGGTGACCTTGGCCGGCGACAGTGCGCTCGCGACGAAGGTGGCCAGGTCTGGCGAGTAGTCGACGATGTCGATCTTCTCGTTGTTGAGCTCCACGGTGACGGCGCGCACGCGCTGGCCGAGTTCGCCGATGCAGGCGCCCTTGGCGTTGACGCCGGGCTCCGTGGCGCGAACGGCCATCTTGGTGCGGTGACCGGCCTCACGGGCAAGCGAGACGATTTCGACGACGCCGCTGGCGATCTCCGGCACCTCGAGGGCAAACAGCCGACGCACCAGCGAGGGGTGCGTGCGGGACACGGTGATCTGCGGGCCTTTGAGGCCCTTGCCGACGGCAGTGACATAGACGCGAATGCGCTGTCCGTGCACGTAGCTCTCGCTCGGCACCTGCTCCTCGGGCGGCAGGATCGCCTCGATCGTGCCCAAGTCGACGTGGATCATGCGCGGGTTCGGACCCTGCTGGATGATCCCGGCGACGATCTCACCCTCGCGGCCCTTGAATTCGCCGAGCACAGCGTCATCGGCCAGGTCGCGCAGGCGCTGGTTGATGACCTGCTTGGCCGCGAAGGCCGCAATGCGACCGAAGTCGGTGGGGTTGTCGACGGCTTCGCCGACGACGTTGCCCTCTTCGTCGTGTTCGGGCACAAAAATGTCGACGTGGCCAGTCTTGCGGTCGAGGACGACGCGCGCTTCCGGCTCTTCCTCGACGGCCTGCTTCGTGGAGACTTCACCCTGCTGGGTGTGCTTCACGTAGGCCGTCAGAATTGCTTGCTCAATGATCCGCACGAGTTCCTCGAAGGGAATCTCTTTCTCGCGCTCCAACTGCCGCAACACGCTGAGG
Source organism: Cryobacterium sp. TMT2-18-2 (assembly GCF_004402245.1). NCBI lineage: Bacteria > Bacillati > Actinomycetota > Actinomycetes > Micrococcales > Microbacteriaceae > Cryobacterium > Cryobacterium sp. TMT2-18-2. Next base: position 79,379 of record NZ_SOFU01000042.1, on the reverse strand, counting down.
TCGATGTCCATGGCCGGCCTCCTCTATTCAGATCTTGCCGCCGCGAAACTGCGCAACGGGCTCGTCTTAGATTAGCCGACTCCCCGGACGCCCGTCACCCGTCCCCGGCCCGTTCCGCGCCGAAACCGCCTTCCCCTCGGCCCGCACGCGGCGCTACGCTGGGCGGATGGCAGCCGATTCCGTATCTGACAACGCTCAGCACGCTGCACGCACCGCCGAGGGCAGCCGCACCTTCCAACTTCTGGCCCGCGCCGGTTATGCGGTGAACGGCCTGCTTCACGTCATGATCGGCGCCATCGCAATCAGCGTGGCAACGGGCGCCGGTGGCGAGTCGGCAGACCAGTCTGGCGCGCTCGGGCAGTTGGCCCAAACCCCCGGCGGCGTGTTCGTGCTCTGGACGGTGGTTCTCGGCCTGTCCTCGCTCGGCCTCTGGTATCTGGTACAGGTGTTCCTTGAACCCGCCCAAGATCCGAAACGCAAGTGGGCCCACCGCGCCGTCCTGATCGGCAAGGGTGTCGTCTTCCTGTTCATCGCGGGGACGGCGTTCACGTTCGCCCGCGGAGCCTCGGCAAGCTCGTCGGAAACAGCCAGCGACTCGACCGCGAGACTGCTGTCGATTCCCGGGGGCGTCGTGCTGCTCTTCGTCGCCGGCCTGGCCGTGGTCTCGATCGGCGGCGTCTTCGTTCACCGCGGGGCCAGCCACGGCTTCACCGACAGCATTACGGTGCCCGGCGGCCCGGCCGGCACGGTGGTCGTCATCCTCGGAACCGTGGGCTACATAGCGGAGGGCATCGCGCTGGCCGCCGTGGGCATCCTCTTCACCGTGGCGGCTTTCACGCTCGACCCGGAGAAGGCCACCGGCATGGACGGTGCGCTGAAGTCACTCGTGGCGCTGCCGTTCGGGGTGGCAATCCTGGTGCTGGTCGGCGCCGGAGTGATCGCTTATGGCGTGTACTGCTTCGCCCGGGCCCGGCTCGCCCGCCTCTGAACCTTCAGCCGGGCCGGGCACTCAGGCGACGCTGGCGGCCAGCTCGGCAACGGCCACCTGGGTGCGATCACCGGTGCGACGGTCCCAGAGTTCCACGATGCCGTCGGCGGCTCCACGGCCCACGATGACGATGACGGGGATGCCGATCAGTTCCGCGTCGCCGAACTTGACGCCCGGCGACACCTTGCGGCGGTCGTCGTAGAGCACGTCGCGCTGGATTCCTTCCAGCATGGCGACAACGGTTTCGGCAGTCTCGAAGACGACATCATCCCGGCCGGTGGCGATCACGTGCACGTCGAACGGTGCGACCGTCTCGGGCCAGATCAGGCCCTTCGGGTCGTTGTTGAGTTCGGCGATGGTGGCGAGGATGCGGGTGACGCCGATGCCGTAGGAACCCATCGTGACCGTGACGAGCTTGCCGTTCTCGTCGAGAACCTTGAGCCCGAGCGCCTCAGCGTACTTTCGGCCGAGTTGGAAAACGTGGCCGATCTCCATGCCGCGGGCCAGCTCCACCGGGCCGGAGCCGTCGGGCGCGGGGTCGCCGACGCGAACCTCGGCGGCCTCGACGGTGCCGCCCAGCTCGAAATCCCGGCCGGCGACGAGACCGAAGACGTGGCGGCCGGGCTCGTTCGCGCCCGTGATCCACTCGGTGCCCTCCACGACGCGCGGGTCAACCAGAAAGCGGATGCCGGTGGTCGACTTCTCACCGAACACCGCTCCGTTCGCGCTCCAGGGTCCGATGTAGCCCTTGACCAGCCCGGGGAACTTGGCAAAATCCGTTTCGTTCGCGGCCTCGACCTCGGCGGGGGTGACGGCCACCTCGACGCGCTTGAGGTCCACCTCGCGGTCGCCGGGGAGGCCGATCACAAGGAGTTCACGGGTGCCGTCGGGTTGGATGAGCGCGAGGACGACGTTCTTGAGGGTGTCCGCGGCGGTCCAGGCGCGGCCGTCGGGACGCGGATGGTCGCTGTTGGCCCGGTCGACCAGGGTCTGGATGGTGGGGGTGTCCGGGGTGTCGAAGACCTCGGCGGTGGGGAAGCCAGCCCAGTCGATCGATGGCGGGACGATCGTGCGGAAGGCCTCGATGTTGGCCGCGTAGCCGCCGGCCGAGCGCACGAAGGTGTCTTCGCCGACCGGGGTCGGGTGCAGGAACTCTTCGCTCTTGGAGCCGCCCATTGCGCCGGCATCCGCCTGAACGATGACGTACTCGAGGCCGAGCCGGGTGAAGATGCGCTCGTAGGCGTCGCGCTGAGCCTGGTAGCTCGTGTCGAGGCCGGCATCCGTGTAGTCGAAGGAGTAGGCATCCTTCATCGTGAATTCGCGACCGCGCAGCAGTCCGCCGCGTGATCGGGCCTCGTCGCGGTACTTGTCCTGGATCTGGAAGATGGACAGGGGCAGGTCCTTGTAGGAACTGTAGAGGTCCTTCACGAGGAGTGTGAAGACCTCTTCGTGGGTGGGGGCGAGGAGCATGTCGCTGCCCTTGCGGTCCGTGAGCCGGAAGAGGCCGTCGCCGTATTCGTCCCAGCGGCCCGTGATCTCGTAGGGTTCCCGCGGCAGCAGGGCCGGGAAGTGCACCTCGAAGGCGCCGGCCGCGGCCATCTCCTCGCGCACGATCGTCTCGATCTTGGCCTTGACGCGCAGGCCGATCGGCAGCCACGCAAAGATTCCGGGGGCCTGGCGGCGGATGTAGCCGGCGCGCACCAGCAGGCGGTGGCTGGTGACCTCGGCGTCCGAGGGGTCTTCGCGGAGGGTACGGAGGAAGTAGTTGGACATACGAGTAGGCACTCACCTACTTTACGGCGCGCGGACAGACGTCGCGGCGCACCCGGTGGACGGCGGCGCCCGTTCCGCGGTCCGCCGGCTTACGCAACCAGCGCCGCGAACCGTCTGACCGAGGTGCCGCCAGCGGTGGTCGAGCTCGCCGAGACCTGGCGACCCGACGTGCGGAGGCTCCCGCCTCGGGCATTCGTTGCGGCCGGTCGCTAACCTCGGAGATTTTTTCGCAACACGCCGCACAATGCGGCGCCAAAACCGGTGTTTCCCAAAAATCTCCGCGTTGACGTGACGACGGATGCCCATGACGAGTATGCGCGGCTGGCCCAGCGACGCGACTTGGCGAAGGGGACTCGCCGAACTCGGTGGATCTCGACTAGTTGGATCCGACCGTCACGACGGGAGCGCCGAGGGAGTCTTCGCTCGGCGGCATCTCGGCGGCCATCCGGTTGGCCTCCTCGATCAGGGTCGCGACGATCTCCGACTCCGGCACGGTCTTGATGACCTCGCCGCGCACGAAGATCTGGCCCTTGCCGTTACCCGACGCCACGCCGAGGTCGGCGTCGCGGGCCTCGCCCGGACCGTTCACGACACAACCCATCACGGCAACCCGGAGCGGCACGGTCATGCCCTCGAGGCCGTCGGTGACGTCGTTGGCGAGCTTGTACACGTCGACCTGCGCGCGACCGCAACTCGGGCAGGACACGATCTCCAGCTTGCGCTCGCGCAGGTTCAGTGACTGCAGGATCTGCAGACCCACCTTGATCTCCTCGGCCGGGGGCGCGCTCAGCGACACCCGGATGGTGTCACCGATGCCTTCGCCGAGCAGGATACCAAACGCCGTGGCGCTCTTGATGGTGCCCTGGAACGACGGTCCGGCCTCGGTGACGCCGAGGTGCAGGGGCCAGTCGCCGCGTTCGGCGAGCAGCCGGTAGGCCTTGACCATGATCACCGGGTCGTTGTGCTTGACGGAGATCTTGAAGTCGTGGAAGTCGTGTTCCTCGAACAGGCTGGCTTCCCAGACGGCGCTCTCGACGAGCGCCTCCGGGGTGGCCTTGCCGTACTTCTGCAGCAGGCTCGCCTCGAGCGAGCCGGCGTTGACGCCGATGCGGAGGGAGACGCCGGCTGCTTTGGCCGCGGCGGCGATCTTGCCGACCTGGTCGTCGAACTTGCGAATGTTTCCCGGGTTGACGCGCACGGCGGCACAGCCGGCGTCGATCGCGGCGAACACGTAGCTCGGCTGGAAGTGGATGTCGGCGATGACCGGGATCTGGCTCTTCATCGCGATGATCGGCAGCACCTCGGCGTCGTCGCGGCTGGGCACGGCGACGCGCACGATGTCGCAGCCGGATGCCGTCAGCTCGGCAATCTGCTGCAGGGTCGCGTTGATGTTCGTGGTCGGCGTCGTCGTCATCGACTGCACGCTCACGCGTGCGTCACCGCCGACGAGTACCTTGCCGACCTTGATCTGACGCGTCTTGCGACGCGGAGCGAGTACTTCAGGTACTTTGGGCATTCCCAGGTTGATTGCAGCCACGGCGACAGCTTACGCGGCGAGACCGGGCGAAATCTGAACGGATGCCGGATGACTCCCGACGGTCGGGGCCACCGCCGGAACGCATTGCCAAACCTTACCGATCGGCCCTCGGCCCGATCGGTCTTCTGAAGGAGATCCGCTATGAACCACAGTGCCGTGAACAGCAGCGACGTCGTCATCCTCGCGGGCTCGCGCACACCGCAGGGGCGGGTGAACGGGCAGCTCGCCGGCCTCACCGCCGTGCAGCTGGGGACCGCTGCCATCACTGGTGCGCTCGCCCGCGCCGGCGTGACACCCGACCAGGTGCAGTTCGTGCTGATGGGCCAGGTCCTGCAGGCCGGCTCCGGCCAGAACCCGGCCCGGCAGAGCGCGATCGGCGCCGGCATCCCGTGGAACGTTCCGGCGATGACTCTGAACAAGGTGTGCCTCTCGGGGTTGGCCGCCGTGATCGACGCGGCCCGGATCATCCGTCTCGGTGAAGCGGATGTCGTCGTGGCCGGCGGCCAGGAATCGATGTCGAACGCCCCGCACCTGCTGCCCGGCTCGCGCACGGGCTGGGCCTACGGCAGCGTCACCATGCTTGACCACGCCGCCAGCGACGGGCTGACGGATGCTTTCGACGGCCTCTCGATGGGCCTCTCCACCGAGCATGTCAACGGGCGGCTCGGCCTGCTTCGGGCGGACCAGGATGCCATCGCGGCCGCCTCGCACCAGCGCGCCGCCGCCGCCGCCGCGAACGGCGTCTTCGACGACGAGATCACCCCGATCAGCGTTCCGCAGCGGAAGGGCGAGCCGCTTCTGGTCACCACGGACGAGGGTGTGCGCGGCGACAGCACCACGCAGACGCTGGGCCGGCTGCGCCCGGCCTTCAGCGAGGACGGCACCGTCACGGCCGGCAACTCGTCGCCGCTGAGCGACGGTGCCAGCGCCCTCGTGCTGTGCAGCCGCCGCTTCGCCGACGACAATGAGCTCAGCTGGCTGGCGGTGGTGGAGTCCTCCGGCCAGGTCGCCGGACCCGACAACTCGCTGCACTCACAGCCGGCGAACGCGATCCACCGCGCGTTGGAGCGCCAGGGCTGGGCGGCCGACGAGCTCGACCTGGTCGAGATCAACGAGGCCTTCGCCGCGGTGTCGCTCGAATCGACCCGGGAGCTCGGCCTCTCCCCCGAGCAGGTCAACATCCACGGCGGCGCGATCGCCCTCGGGCATCCGATCGGGGCCTCGGGCGGCCGCCTCGCGCTGCATGCGGCGCTCGAGCTGGCCCGGCGGGGCACCGGCAAGGCCGCCGTCGCCCTCTGCGGCGGCGGCGGCCAGGGTGAGGCGCTGCTGCTCTCGCGCTAACGCCCGTACCGGACGCCGCTCGCAGACGCCGAGAGTCGCCGTTTCTGCCCAGTTGACCTGGCGGAACGGCGACTCTCGGCATTTTCGGTGAATCTCGCCGGGCAGAGCCGCTGAGAGCTGCGCCGGGACGCGCCGCGGGTCAGCCGAAGATGTTGATCGGTTTGACGATGTCGGCGTAGATCAGCAGCAGGCTCATGGCACCGAGCACCACCACGACGGCGAAGGTGAGCGGCATCAGTTTCGCCGTGTCGACGGGGCCCGGGTCGGGGCGTCTGAACAGCTTGGCGAGCTGACGCCGCAACCCTTCCCAGAGCGCGCCGGCGACGTGTCCGCCGTCGAGCGGCATCAGCGGCACCAGGTTGAACACGAACAGGGCCACGTTGAGTGAGGCCAGGAGCCCCAGCATGCTCGCGATTTTGCTGTTCACCGGGATGGCGTCGATGCTGGCGATCTCGCCGGCGACGCGGCCGACCCCGACCACACTGATCGGGCCGTTGGGGTCGCGCTCCCCCGGTCCGAAGGCCGCGTTGGCGATATCGATCATGCGCTGCGGCAGGTTCGCGATCATGTGCACGACCGCGCCGATGTTCTCGCCCACCGCGGGCAGCACTGCGGTCGCCGGCTGCGGCACGAGCTCGCCAGCCGGGCCGATTCCGACGAAGCCGATCTCCTGGGTCCTCGGCTCGCCGGCGGCATCCTCTTCGATCTCGCCGTCGGCATCGCTCACGTAGCGTTCGGTGAGTTTCGGGGTGATGGTCAGGGTCTGCTGGGTGCCGTTGCGCTCGACGACGGTGGCAAGCGGGATGCCCGGCGACTCGCGAATGATCTCGGTGGACTGGTCCCAGCTGTCGATCGGGGTGCCGTTCATGCTGACCAGGCGGTCGCCCGGCTGCAGGCCGGCCTCGGCGCCGGGCGCCTTCTCGTCGGTCGGTTCGCAGGTCTGCCGGACGCTCGTGGCCGGCAGCACGCACTCGGACACGCTGCCGACGGTCGTGCTGACCTGGGCCGTTCCGAAGCCCATCAGGAGCACGGCGAAGAGCACGACCGCGATGAGGAGATTCATCGTGGGCCCGCCGAGCATGATGATGACACGCTTGAAGACGGGCAGGCGGTAGAACGCGCGGTGCTCCTCGCCCTCACCGACGGTGTCGGCGCTGGACTGGCGGGCGTCGTCGACCATGGTGGCCATGGCGCTGGGCTTCTTTTCCGGTTCGCCCTCCTGTACCAGCTGGTTGAAGAAGCCAGTGCTGGATGCCTGCACTCGGCCGCCCTTTTGGGCCGGCGGGAACATGCCGATCATGGCGATGTAGCCACCGAGCGGGATGGCCTTCACGCCGTACTCGGTCTCGCCCTTGCGACGGGACCATAAAGTGGGGCCGAAACCGATCATGTACTGGGTGACCTTGACGCCGAAAAGCTTGGCGGGAAGCAGGTGGCCGATCTCGTGCAGGCCGATGGACAGGGCAAGGCCGACCACGACGATCAGAACGCCCAGAATATACAGCAGCACGGTTTCCACAGTCGTAGATTACCCACTCCACCCTGCGAGGGCGCTGGCCGTTCGTCCTGCAAGGTGTGGTTTGCTTGACTTCACGGATCCACGAGGAGGTCCCCTCTGTCCAAGCCACACACCGTCGGTCCCATCGGCATCAGCCTGGCCGACCGTTTTCGTATCGACGCTCTGCTCGGAACGGGCGGGATGGCATCCGTCTACCGGGCCACCGACCTCTTTCTGGGGCGTACTGTCGCCGTGAAGCTGTTCCGTCTCGACACGGCCGACGACGCCGGGCCCGAGCGCCAGAGCGGCGAGGTCACGGTGCTCGCGAGCCTCAACCACTTCGCCCTGGTCACCCTGTTCGACGCCGGCACGGCCGTAATCGACGGCGTCTCGCGCACCTACATCGTGATGGAGCTCGTGGACGGCACGGACCTGCGCAGCAAGATCGCCGATGGGCCCCTGCACCCCGACGAGGTGGCAGCCATGGGCGCCGACCTCGCGGAGGCGCTGCACTACGTGCACGCGCAGGGCATCATCCATCGCGACATCAAGCCCGCGAACGTGCTGCTCGCACCGTCGGGATTCCCCGGCCGTGCCATGCATGCCAAACTCGCCGACTTCGGCATTGCCCGTCTCTTCGACGCGACCCGCCTCACGGCGACCGGGTCTCTGCTCGGCACGGCCGGCTACCTCAGCCCCGAACAGGCACTCGGCAGCACCATCGGCCCGCCCAGCGACGTGTACTCGCTCGGACTCGTGTTGCTTGAATGCCTCACCGGCGAGCGCGCCTTCACCGGAACGGCGATCGAATCGGCAATGGCCAGGCTGCAGCGGCAGCCGCACATTCCGGCCGATCTCGGCCAGAGCTGGGCCACCGTTCTGGGCGGCATGACCATCCGCGAGCCGGCCGACCGGCTCAGCGCGGGCGACGCAGCCGTGCAGCTGCGACGCCTGGTCAGCGGGGGAAATACCGACGCTGGAACCGCAGTCACCGTGGCAATGGGGGCTCCGGGGGCCACCGAGCTATTGGAGCCCACCGCCGTCCTGGGCGCCACCGAAACCCTCCAGCCCACCGCGGTACTCAGGTCCGCGACCCTCGATCCGACTGCGGTTCTGGCCGCCACGAGAGTCATCGCCGCCCCGAAACCCGTCGCGGATGCCCCCACCGAGTTTCTGACGCCGGCCGGCGCTCCGGCCCGCTCACCGGGCAGCGCCCGTGCCACCACCACCGCTCCCGCATGGCGCCGTCCCCGAGTGCTCGCCGCGCTGGGAGTGCTGGCCGCACTCATCGTGCTCGCCGTGGTGGTCTTCACCCCCCGGGGGGCCGAACCGGCCACGCCCGCCGCCACCTACCCGGCCGTTGACGGTTCCCTCGGCACCAATCTGAAGCGACTCCAGGAAAGCGTGACGCCATGATGCCTCGAGACCGCCTGACCCTCGCGCTGGCCGCGGTCACGCTCGTCGCGTCCACCCTGACCGGGTGCGGGAGCACGCCTCCCGACCTGCAGCAGAGCACCGCCACCCAGTTGCAGGCCGGTGTGCAGGACGTGACAGCGGCCGCCGCGGCCGGCGACTTCGACGCCGCCCAGGTTTCGCTCGAAGCCGTTCAGGCCGACCTGCTCACCGCGGCCGCGGCGGACGAGGTAAGCGCCGCCCGTGCTGCCGACATCCAGTCAGCCCTCAACCTGGTGTTCGCGGACCTGACCGCTGCGATCGAGGCGAGCGAGCCGGAGCCGACCGTGGCCCCGGTTCCAGCCCCGAGCCCGACGTCCGTTGACAACGGCAACGACAAGGACGACGGTAGATGCAAGAAGAAAGACGACGGCTGCGACGACGAGGACTAGCGTCGGCCTCACCTCAGGAGGATTCATGCCCCAGCAGCTGGTTGTCGGCGCAGGCATGGTCGGACGACCGCTCGCCGAGCGTCTGGTGGGTCGAGGCGACCAGGTGACCGTCGGAACCCGCTCCGGCGCGGCGGCACCCGGGGCAGAATCGCTCGTGCTGAACGCGAGCGACGCCCAGACCTTCACCCGGGCGGCGACCGGCATGTCGACGATCTTTCTGTGCATCAACCCGCGGTACACCGACTGGCCCACCCAGTGGCCGCCGGTCATCGACGCGGCGCTGACGGCGGCATCCGTCACCGGCGCCCGCCTGGTGATGATGGGCAATCTTTACCCGTACGGGTCTCCGACCGGGCCGATGACCGAGCATTCGCCGGAAACGACCACCGAGACGAAGGGGCTCGTGCGCAAGGAGCTCTGGCACCGGGCGAAGGACGCGCACGACCGCGGCGAGATTCGGGCCGTCGAGGTGCGGGCGAGCGATTATTTCGGGCCGGGCGTCGTCGGCACTGCGCACCTCGACGACCGGTTCTTCAGAGCCATCCTGGAATCGAAGACCGCCCGGGTCGTGGGCCGGCCCGGGCGCGTACACAGCTGGAGCTTCCTGCCCGACATCGTGACAACCCTCGTGGCCGCCGCCGACTACCGGGGCGAATGGGGCCGGCTCTGGCATGTGCCGAGCACGGCCATCACCCGTGACGACATCGCCGCCCAGCTCAACCGCCGCTACGGCACGCACGGCACGGTGGCGGGCTACCCGCAGTGGCTGCTCAAATCGCTCGGCGCGCTGAACCCGATGATGCACGAGATCTGGGCCTCGAGCTATCAGCTCAGGGTGCCGTACATCATCGATTCCGCCGAAACCGAGCGCGAGCTCGGCGTCGGCAAGACCCCGTGGCCGGATGCCCTCGCCACAACCGCGGACAGTTACCTCAACTCAGGCGACACGGCCTGAACCGCACGGCCGGCTTTCTCAGCGGGCGAGGAGCTTGTCCGCCGCGGCGCGCGCCCACGCCTCGGCGCCGGCGAGCGACTCGCGTGTGAGCGGGCCGTCCTGCTCGTGCCGTTCGACGACACGCTGGATGGTGTCGACGATGTCGAGGAACCCGATGGTGCCGGCGTGGAAAGCCGCAACGGCCTGCTCGTTCGCCGCGTTGAACACCGCGGGGTAGGTGCCGCCGGCACGCCCGACCTGCTTGGCCAGGTCGACGGCCGGGAAGGCAATCGTGTCGAGGGGCTCGAAGGTCCAGTTCTGCGGGATGGTCCAGTCGATCGGCGTGCCGACTGCCGCGACGCGGTTCGGCCAGTCCAGCCCGAGCGAGATCGGCAGACGCATATCCGGCGGGGACGCCTGGGCGATCGTCGATCCGTCGATGAATTCCACCATGGAGTGCACGACGGACTGCGGGTGCACGACCACATCGATGCGCTCGTAGTCCACGTCGAAGAGCAGATGCGCTTCGATCACCTCGAGGCCCTTGTTGACGAGGGTGGAGGAGTTGGTCGTGACGACGAGCCCCATCTGCCAGGTCGGGTGCGCGAGCGCCTCGGCCGGCGTGACGTCGGCGAGCTGCCCGCGTCGTCGGCCACGGAACGGGCCCCCGGATGCCGTCAGCACCAGGCGTCGCACCTCGCCGGCCGTTCCCGAGCGGAGCGCCTGCGCGATGGCGGAGTGCTCGGAGTCGACGGGCACGATCTGCCCCGGCGCCGCCAGCGACTTCACCAGGTCGCCGCCGACGATGAGCGATTCCTTGTTTGCCAGGGCCAGCGTGCGACCGGCTCGCAAGGCGGCGAGGGTCGGCCCGAGGCCCACCGAGCCCGTGATGCCGTTGAGCACCACGTCGGCCTCGACGTCGCGCACGAGCTCTTCGGCCTCGTCCGCGCCGAGCGCCGTGTGCTCGACCTCGAACTCGGCGGCCTGCGCCTCGAGCATCGTCCTGTTGTTGCCGGCGGAGAGCCCGACCACCTCGAACCGGGTGGGGTTGGCCTTGATCACATCAAGGGCCTGGGTTCCGATCGAGCCGGTCGAACCGAGAATTACAACTCGTCTGCGCATCCCACAATTTTAGGTGGCGCCGCCGCCTTTCGTGCCGGGGCGGGCCGTGGCGGTAGGGTCCAAGGATGACCGGTTCCAAAGCAGATTCCCAGGATGCAACTCCCGTCGACCTGTCGGCGGAGGAATCGGAGCCCACGAAGCGCCCCGGATTCGTCTACTTCCTCGGTTACGGCATCATGGCGCCGATCGCCCGGCTGGTCTTCCGCCCCACCATCACCGGCCGGGATAACATCCCGCGCAGCGGCCGTGTCATCCTGGCCAGCAACCACCTGTCGTTCATCGACAGCATCGTGATTCCGCTGGTCGCTCCTCGGCGCGTGCAGTTCCTGGCCAAGTCCACCTACTTCACCGGCACCGGGTTCACGGGTTTCGTCTCGCGCACCTTCTTCACCTCGATCGGAGCGGTCGGGGTCGAACGCGGCGCGGGGCAGGCCGCCCAGGACGCACTCGACGCGGGCCGCAACATCCTCGAATCCGACAGCGCGTTCGCTATCTACCCGGAGGGAACCCGTTCCCTCGACGGCCGCCTGTACAAGGGCCGCACGGGCGTGGCGTGGCTCGCCCTCACCACGGGGGCCGTCGTGGTTCCGGTCGGGCTGATCGGCACACAGGAGATCCAGCCGGTAGGAGCAAAATTCCCGCGGATCCGCAAGGTCACGGTCGCTTTCGGCGAGCCCCTCGACCTCCGCCGCCACGGTTCCGCCGAGTCCGGCAAGGCACGGCGCGGCGCGACCGACGAGATCATGGCCGCGATCCACGCCCTGTCCCGTCAGGAATTGGCCGGCCGGTACAACGAGTCGCCGCCCTCGGGCACCCTGCAAAAGATCGCCGACCGGGTCTTCCCGCGCGAACGCGTCTAGCCGCTTTCGGGCCGGCCGAGCCGAGCATCCGCCGCCCGGAAACACCGCAGAAACGGGCGCGACCTAAGCTGGGGTCATGTCTGACACGTATTCGGTACCCCAGCAGCGCAAGCTCGTCACCGCCCTTCCCGGCCCCAAGTCGGTCGAATTGCAGGAACGCCGCCTGCGCGCGGTTTCCCGCGGTGCGGGCACGCTGGCGAACATCTATATGGATCACGGAGCGGGAGCGATCCTCGTCGACGTCGACGGCAACCAGATCATCGACCTCGGCTGCGGCATCGGCGTGACCACCATCGGTCACGCGAACGACGAGGTGGCCGCGGCCGCCGCGGCGCAGGCCGCCAAGCTCACCCACACCCTGTTCACCGTCACCCCGTACGAGAACTACGTGGCCGTCGCGGAGAAGCTCGCCGAGATCACCCCCGGAGACTTCGAGAAGCGCTCCATCCTGGTGAACACCGGCGCGGAAGCCGTCGAGAACGCCGTGAAGATCGCCCGCAAGTTCACCGGCCGGCGCGCCATCGTCGCGCTCGACCACGCGTTCCACGGCCGCACCAACCTGACCATGGCGATGACCTACCGCCCCTGGCCAGAGCGCGCCGGAATGGGACCGTTCCCCGGCGAGATCTACAGCGTGCCGACCAGCTACCCCTACCGTGACGGCCTGACCGGCGAAGAAGCCGCCGAGAAGACCATCGACTACATCAACACCCACATCGGCGCCACCGAGATCGCGGCATTCTTCATCGAACCGATCCAGGGCGACGGCGGCATCGTCATCCCCGCCCCCGGATTCTTCAAGCGGCTGAGCGAATTCTGCACCGAGCACGGCATCGTCTTCGTCTCCGACGAGATCCAGGCCGGCATCGCCCGCACCGGTGCCTGGTACGGCATCGAGCACCACAATGTGGTGCCGGACCTCGTCACCACCGCCAAGGGCATCGCCGGCGGATTCCCGCTCGCCGCCGTCACCGGTCGCGCCGACATCATGGACTCTGTACAGCCCGGCGGCATCGGCGGAACCTTCGGCGGCAACCCGGTCTCGACCGCGGCCGCCCTCGCCGTCTTCGACCTGATCGAGCGGGACGACCTCCTCGGCGAGGCGCGGCGCGTCGAGAAGGCCCTCTGGGCGCGCATCGGCGACTGGCCGAAGCGGTTCTCCGTCGTGGGCGACGTGCGCGGCAAGGGTGCGATGTTCGGAGTGGAGCTCGTTCACCCGGGCACGACCACTCCGTACCCCGAGGCTCTCACCGCGATCATCAAGCACGCGACCACCAATGGCGTCATCGTGTTGGATGCCGGCAGCTGGGACTCGGTGCTGCGCATCATGCCGTCGGTTGTCATCTCCGAGGCGCTGATCGACGATGCCGCCTCCGTGATCGAGGAAACCCTCGCCGCCCTGTCCGGCCTGTAGTACCGATAGAACCCCGGGTAGGTGGCGGCGAGCGTGCGGCGGAAGCCGTCTGATCGCCGCCGCCGCCGAGAGCACGGCCATCGACCGCACGGTGCGGTGACCGGGTCGGCGTCACACCTCAGTGTCGGCGAGCGCCACCGTCTGCGGCTGGTGCACGACGGGGAAGTTCACGGATGCGCCGATGAAGCAGAGGCCGGCGGCCTCCGCGTGCAGAGACTGCGCGAGTTCGACCTGGCCGGGGTCGGCAACCGTGACGCGCGGTCGCAGGGTCACCTCGGTGAAGTGGCCGCCACCATCCGTCGTTTGAGTCATCGACCCGGTCGCGTCGTCGGTGTAGTCGACGACCTGCACGCCGTGCTTCACGGCGACGTGCAGATAGCTCATCAGGTGGCACTCGCTGAGGGCGGCCAGCAGCAGTTCCTCCGGGTTCCAACGGTCGGCGTCCCCGTGGAAGGTCGGATCGGCCGATGCGCTGATCGGCTCCTTGCCGGGCGCGGTGATCAGGTGATCCCGGCCGTAGTCCCGGTAGCCGCTCGTTCCGGTGCCTCGGTTGCCTGTCCAGGCGATGTTCACGGCGTAGTGGTGGTGTGCACCGATCACGGCGCCTCCTTCGATTTGCGCGGCTCTGCGGGCCGATTCGCGGCCGACAACGGGCCGTATCGCGGCCAGGGAACTGATTGTTGCAGCAATTCGCCGCGCCTTGCGTCGCATCGATCGGTAAACTGGTCAGATTATGACTGACACGCTGACGCCTTCGACCTCCCCGTCCACCCCCGCCGCACCGGTTTACACCGTGCCGCAGGAACGCAAGATCGTAACCGCGATCCCGGGTCCGCGATCGAAGGAACTCCAGCAGCGCAGGCTCGCCGTCGTCTCCGGCGGCGTCGCATCCGCTTTGCCCGTCTACATCGCCAAGGCGAACGGCGCCATCCTCGTCGACGTCGACGGCAACCAGTTCATCGACCTGGGCGCCGGCATCGGCGTGACCACGATCGGCCACACCGAGACCAGCGTGGTCGCGGCCGCCGTCGAACAGACCCAGGACTTCATCCACACCCTCTTCACCATCACGCCCTACGAGGAGTATGTGCGTGTCTGCGAGCTTCTCGCCGAGCACACCCCCGGCTCCTGGCCGAAGAAGTCGGTGCTGATCAACTCGGGCGCCGAGGCCGTCGAGAACGGTGTCAAGATCGCTCGCAAGCACACCGGCCGCCGCGCCGTCGCCGTGCTCGACCACGCCTACCACGGTCGCACGGTGCTGACCATGGCCATGAATTACAAGGCCATGCCCTATGCCACCGGCTACGGCCCCCTCGCCAGCGATGTCTACCACGCCCCCAGCTCCTACCCGTATCACGACGGTCTGAGCGGCGCGGATGCCGCGGCGCGCACGATCGCGTACCTCGAGAAGGTCGTCGGACCCACCGACCTGGCTTGCCTGGTCGTCGAGCCCATCCAGGGTGAGGGTGGCTTCATGGTTCCGGCCGAGGGCTACTTCAACGCCCTGCAGACCTGGTGCACCGCGAACGGCGTCGTCATGATCGCCGACGAGATCCAGAGCGGCATGGCCCGCACCGGCAAGTACTACGCCAGCGAGCACTTCGGCTGGACCCCCGACCTCGTGCTCACCGCCAAGGGCATCGCCGGCGGCATGCCGCTGGCCGCCGTCACCGGCCGCGCCGAGATCATGGATTCCTCGCAGCCCGGCGGCCTCGGCGGAACCTTCGGCGGTAACCCGGTCTCCTGCGCCGCGGCCATCGCGGTCTTCGAGTCGATTGAGCGGGGCGACCTGCTCGCCGAGGGTGTGCGTATCGAGAACACCCTGCGCGCCGGCCTCGGTTCTCTCAAGGAGAAGTACGACATCATCGGCGAGATCCGCGGTCGCGGCGCCATGATCGCCATCGAACTCGTGCAGCCGGGCACCGGTGACACGGAGAAGGCGCCGAACGCCGCCGCCGTGTCCTCCATCGCCGCCTACGCCGCCCAGCACGGCGTGTTGCTGCTCACCGCCGGAACCTTCGGCAATGTGCTGCGCTTCCTCCCGAGCCTGGCCGTGAGTGATGCCCTCCTGAACGATGCCCTCTCGGTCATCGACGACGCCATCGCCGCGCTTTAGGCGCGAGACACACACCGTGACAACGACATTCGAGGTGCCAATCCACGCCGGGCAGACGTTCTTCGTCCCCGATGCGGTCGAACTGGCCGTGGTCGAGCGCAGCGGCTTCATCGAATCGAGGCACGCCGGTAGCGCGGTCGTGCTCACCAGCGAGGGCGCGGTCCTGCGCGCCCTCGGCGATGTGACCACCCCGATCTTCCCGCGGTCGTCGATGAAGCCCTTCCAGGCCATCGCCGTAATGGCCAGCGGGGTCACCCTGCGCGGGGAGGACGCCGCCATCGCGACCGCCAGCCACACCGGAACGCAGCGCCACGCCGACCTCGTGCGCGGGCTCCTCGCCCGCGCCGGCATCTCCGAGACGGCGCTCGCCTGCCCGGCGGCCTGGCCGGACGACTCCCCCACCCGCGACGCCCTGGTGCGACTGGGTGCCGCCAAGGCCCCGATCTACATGAACTGCTCGGGCAAGCACGCCGCGATGCTCGTGGCCTGCCAGCAGAACGGCTGGGCGCTTTCTGGATACTTGGAGCCGGCGCATCCGTTGCAAAAGCGCATTCTCGACGTGGTGGAGCGCTTCACCGGCGAGCGGCCGTCGGCGTCGGGCATCGACGGATGCGGCGCGCCGGTTCACGCGCTGTCTCTCACCGCTCTGGCACGCGGCATCGCCCGCATCGCCACATCCAAGTCAAATTCGCCCTTCGCGATCTACCGCGAGGCCGGCTTCCTGGGCGAGGCAGTACGGCAGAACGGCTGGGTCATCGCCGGACCCGGCATGCCCGACACGGTCGTGATCGACCGCCTCGGACTGTTCGTGAAGACCGGCGCGGAGGGCATCTGCGTCGCCTCCGCCGCCAACGGCACGACGGTCGCCCTCAAGATTCTCGACGGCAGCCTGCGGGCAACCGCCATCGTGGCTTTGCGTCTTCTCGCGGATTCCGGTGCCATCGCACACAGCGACGTCGAGGCCTTGCTGCCCGAGCTGAACCTGGCGGTGCTGGGCGGCGGGCTCCCGGTCGGGGAGATCCGCGCCAGCTACGTGTAGGGCGCGGGCCGGGAATCAGCCCTGCTTCGCCAGCCGTTTCTCCTTGGCCGCCCGGGATACCTGCGCGGTGACCACGATCACCAGGGCGAAGATGAACACCGCCGACGCGATCACGTTCGCCTCGGCCGGGATTCCCCGGGCGGCGGACACGTAGATGTACTTGGGGAACGTGGTGACGGCGCCGGAGTTGAAGTTGGTGATGATGAAGTCGTCGAAGCTCAGCGCGAAGGAGAGCAGCGCGGCCGCCAGGATGCCGGGCAGCAGGAGCGGGAAGGTGATCCGCGCGAACACCTGGGTTGCCGAGCCGTAGAGGTCCCGGCCGGCCTCCTCGAGCGCGGGGTCGAGGCTCGCGACTCGCGCCTTGACCGTCACCACCACGAAGCTGATGCAGAACATGGTGTGCGCCAGGATGATCGTGGACATGTCCTTCGGCACGCCGAGCGACAGGAACTGCGCGGCCAGGCCGGCGCCGAGCACGACTTCCGGCGTGGCCATCGGCAGGAACAGGAGCAGGCTCGTCTGCGACCGGTACCGGAACCGGTACCGCACGAGGGCGATCGCGATCATGGTGCCGAGCGTGGTCGCGGCCACCGTGGCCACCACGCCGATCAGGATGCTGTTGCCGAACGCCTCGCAGACGGCGCCGTTCTGCACTTGGCACACGTTGAGCCACTTGTCGAAGGTGAACCCGCGCCAGGTGATGTTGGACTTGAGCGAGTCGTTGAACGAGAACACGAACGTGTAGACGATCGGCACCATCAGGAAGATCAGCGCCAACACCGTGTAGAGCGGCAGCAACCACTTGCCCAGGGAGATTTTCACAGCAGCTCCTCCGTGCCCGACCGTTTGACGTAGACGCTCACGATCACCAGGATCACCGACATCAGGATGATCGACAGCGCGGCCGCCGCCGGATAATTCTGCAGCACCAGGAAGTTGGCCTCGATCACGTTACCGATCATCTGGGTGTCCGGCCCGCCGAGGAAGTCCCGGCTCGCGTTGATGTAGTCGCCGGCCGCCGGGATGAAGGTCAGCAGGGTTCCGGCCACGATGCCGGGCATCGACAACGGGATCGTGATCTTGCGGAACACGTCGAACGGATGCGCGTAGAGGTCGCTGCCGGCCTCGAGGTAGCGCAGGTCGAGCCGTTCGAGCGTCGTGTAGAGCGGCAGGGTCATGAACGGGATGAAGTTGTAGGTGAGCCCGAAGATGACGGCGAAAGCAGTGCCCGTGAAATGGGCATCCGGTGCCAGCAACGACAGAGCCTTGAGTGAGGTGATCACGAACGACTCGTCGGACAGGAGCTGCTTCCAGGCCAGGGTGCGCAGCAGGAAGCTGATGAAGAACGGGGCGATCACCAGCACCAGCATGAGGCTCTGCAGCAACGGCCAGGGCCGCGCCTTCACGCCGATGAAGTACGCCAGCGGGTAGCTGAACACCAGGGCGAGCAGCGTGGCGATCAGCGCGTAGCCGAAGGAGCGCATGATGTGCGGCCAGTAGGCCGTGATCACGTCGACGTAGTTCTCCCAGCGGAAGGCGTAGGAGTACTGGCCGACGTCGCCGAATTCCGAGGGGGCCTGGAACGACGTCAGCAGCAGCGAGACGAGGGGGGCCAGAAAGAACAGCACCAGGTAGAGGATGCCCGGCAACAGCAGGAGCAGCGCGACCGGGCTCTTCCGGCGCGGCGCCGGTTCGGGCGCGGTGGTGCTGGTGGAGAATGCCGCGAACGCCACCCTAGGCTCCCTCAAGCTCCGTGAGCAGGGAGGAGCGTTTCTGGGTCGCGATGCTCCGGGTGGTGTCGTCCGCCTCGAAACGGGGTTCCGCCGAGGCGTCGTCTTCAAGCCCGAAGCCGTGTTCGATGTTCCAGTCCAGCCAGACCTCGGACCCCTCATGGGCGACGGGGCCGAATGCCATGTTCTGCGCGAAGACGATGAGGGTGCCGACTCCGGCGACCTCGACCAGGTACTGGGTGCTGACCCCGCTGAACGAGACGTCGATCACCCGGCCGGGACCCATCAGGTTACGAGCGACGTCGGCGACGGGTTCGGTCACGTGCAGGGTCAGCTTCTCCGGGCGGACGCCGATGGTGACCTCGCCGGTGTGCCGGTGCGCGCGCGCCGCCGGAACCACGACTTTCTGGCCGGCCACGGCCACGGAGATGGCCTCGCTCGTGCTACCGACCACGGGGCCGGTGAACAGGTTCGACTGGCCGAGGAAGTTGGCGACGAACGCCGTGCGCGGCAGCTCGTAGAGTTCCTCGGGGGCGCCCATCTGTTCGATCCGGCCCTTGTTCATGACCGCGACGGTATCGGCCATGGTCATGGCCTCCTCCTGGTCGTGGGTGACGTGCAGAAACGTGAGGCCGACTTCCTCCTGGATGGTCTTCAGCTCGAGCTGCATCTGGCGCCGCAGCTTCAGGTCGAGCGCGCCGAGGGGCTCGTCGAGCAACAGCAGGGCCGGCCGGTTGACGATCGCGCGGGCGAGGGCCACGCGCTGCTGCTGTCCGCCGGAGAGCTGTTGCGGGCGGCGGGCGGCGAGGTGGTCCAGTTCCACCAGGCGGAGCGCCTCGTGGGCCTTGGCGACCGGGTCGTCGATCCGCCGGCGACGCAGCCCGAAGGCGACGTTCTCCAGCACCGTCATGTGCGGGAAGAGGGCATAACTCTGGAACACCGTGTTGACCGGACGCTGGAAGGATTTCTGGTTCGTCACATCCGTGCCCCCGATCAGGATGCGCCCGGCCGTCGGTTCCTCGAGGCCGGCCACCAAGCGCAGGGTCGTGGTCTTGCCGCAGCCGGACGGGCCGAGCAGCGCGAAGAACGACCCCGCAGGGATCTTGAGGTCGAGGTGCTCGATGGCGGTGAAGCCCGGGAACCTCTTCTGGATGCCCACCAGCTCCAGGTCGGCCCCGGCGCTGGCGAATTCTCCGTTGGCCATCCCTACGAGCCCAGCAGGATGCCCTGGAAGGCGGCGTCGTACTTTTGCTCCTCCGCGCCGGTCAGGGTGCGGAAGACGCGAGCCTTGGCCAGGGTCGTGTCGTCCGGGAAGATCAGCTGGTTGTTCGCGAGCTCGGGGTCGATCGCCATCGCGGCTTCCTTGGCGCCGGCAACGGGGGTGATGTAGTTCACGTAGGCGGCGACCTCGGCGGCAACGGCCGGGTCGTAGTAGTAGTCGATGAGTTTCTCGACATTCTTCTTGTGCGTGGAGCCGATCGGCACCAGGAAGTTGTCGTTCCAGAGGGTGCCGCCCTTGTCGGGGACCACAAACTCCCACTTGTCCCCGTTCTCGGCGTTGAGCTGCACGATGTCGCCGGACCAGACGATGGCGGCGAGGGTGTCCTCGTTGATGAGGTCTTCCTTGTACGCATTGCCCTTGATGTTGCGAACCTGGCCGTCGCCGACCTGTTTCTCCAGCACGTCGATCGCGGCGAAGAACTCGTCGTCGCCCCAGTCGCCCGCGATGTCGACACCCATGTCGAGCATGATCAGTCCCATGGTGTCGCGCATCTCGGACAGGACGCCGACCCGGCCCTTGAGGTCGGAGCTCCACAGGTCCTCGACCGACGCGATGCCGTTCGGAAGTTTCTCCTTGTTCCAGCAGATGCCGGCGAACCCGCCCTGCCACGGCACGCTCATTTTGCGGCCGGGGTCGAAGCCGACGTCTTTCAGGGACGGGAGCAGGTTTTTCAGGTTGGGGATGTTGGCCTGGTCGAGTTCCTGGGTGTAGCCGAACCGGATCCAACGGCCGACCATCCAGTCGGTCAGGCAGACGGTGTCGGCGCCGATGTCCTGGCCGAGGGCGAGCTGGTCCTTGACCTTGCCGTAGTACGTGTTGTTGTCGTCGACGGCCTCGGTGTACTCGACCTTGATGCCGGTTTCGGCCGTGAACGCATCCAGTGTGGGGTAATCGCCGGCGTCATCGACGTCGATGTAGAGCGCCCAGTTGTCCCAGCGCACGAGCTTGCTGCTGTCGGACTCGTCGGGGGCGGCGGTGGGCTTCGTGGCCCCTCCGGTCGAGCATGCGGCGAGCGCCAGGGCTGCGGCCCCGCCACCGGCTCCGGCGAGCAGAGCGCGGCGCCCCATCGTGGTCGCCCGGGCCTGACGGACCAGCTGAGCGATCATGGGATCTGCGGGCAACGGCCTGGGCTTCATGGTCGGGTCTCCTTGCACTTCTCAGCGGATGAGCTCTCACAGCTTTCATTGCGAGTTGCTAGATACTTGCACAGGAGCGCCCCCAGCGCACCCAAGAGTGACCAAATCGTTAATTTTTAGTGCGATCACGCACGAAATCAGCACTCTATGGCGACACTCTCATTCGAAATGAGCTGTTCGGCGGCGGTAGGATTTCGCTCAGGACAGAGTGGTCCACCGCACGGAGGTCCACCGCTGTGGGTTTGAACCACTTCGACGGAGATTTTCACCATAAGGGCCGTTTTTGGCCCCTAAAACGGGCTGTGCATCAACATCTCCGTCGAATTCGTTAGACAAGGGAGCGCCATGAAGGTCGCAGTTCCGGCAGAAATCAAGAACAACGAGTTCCGGGTTGCGATCACCCCGGCCGGCGTACACGACCTCGTGGCGCACGGGCACGACGTGTTGATCGAAACGGGGGCCGGGCTCGGCTCCGGGCTCAGCGACGAGAGCTATGCGGCGGCGGGCGCGACGATCATGCCGGATGCCGCGTCAACCTGGGCAGCCGCAGACCTGCTGCTCAAGGTGAAGGAGCCCGTGGCGAGCGAGTACGGTTATTTTCGTCCCGATCTGCTGCTGTTCACCTACCTGCACCTGGCCGCGGAACCCGCCCTGACCCGTGCGCTGCTGGAGGGCGGTGTTACCTCGATCGCCTACGAGACGGTGCAGCTGCCGACGCGGGCGCTGCCGCTGCTCGCGCCGATGAGCGAGGTCGCGGGCCGCCTGGCGCCCATCGTCGGCGCCAACGCGATGCTCAAGCCCAACGGCGGACCGGGCCTGCTCGTGCCCGGAGTGCCCGGAACGCATCCGGCTCGGGTCACCGTGCTCGGCGGCGGCGTGGCCGGCACGGCAGCCATGCAGGTCGCCCTCGGGCTCGGCGCCCAGGTGACCGTACTCGACACCAACCTGTTCCGCATGCGCGAAATCGACGCGCTGTACTACGGGCGGGTGCAGACCATCGCCTCGAACAGCTACGAGATCGACCGGGCGTTGGTGTTGTCCGACCTGGTGATCGGATCGGTCCTGATCCCCGGGGCGCGGGCCCCCAAGCTGGTCAGCAACGAGCTCGTGTCCCGGATGAAGCCGGGCAGCGTGCTCGTGGACATCGCTGTGGATCAGGGCGGATGCTTCGCCGACTCCCACCCGACGACGCACGCCGATCCGACGTTCACCGTGCA
Organism: Cryobacterium sp. TMT2-18-2; assembly: GCF_004402245.1. NCBI lineage: Bacteria > Bacillati > Actinomycetota > Actinomycetes > Micrococcales > Microbacteriaceae > Cryobacterium > Cryobacterium sp. TMT2-18-2. Next base: position 57,548 of record NZ_SOFU01000042.1, on the reverse strand, counting down.
TCAGTCCCTGTTCTACTGCGTGGCGAACATGCCCGGGGCCGTGCCGAGCACCTCCACCTATGCGCTCACCAACGCCACGCTTCCCTATGTTCGGCTGATCGCGAACCGAGGCTGGAAGGACGCGCTCCGCACGGATGCCGCGCTCGCCCTCGGCCTGTCCACGGTCGGCGGCCTCATCACCAGCGGCCCGGTCGCGAGTGCGCACTCGCTGCCACTCCGCGGTCTGGTGGACGCGCTGGCCTGATCCACGGCGGGGCCGACACCGCGGAACTGTGCTGCGGGACCGTGCTGCGGGACCGTGCTGCGGGGCTTCGCGGCCGGCGGCTACACGACCGGCGGCTACACGACGGGGGCCCGCAGCGTGGCCCTGTGCACGGCGCCGTCCGGGCGCAATATCCACACCCGACCTTGGTTGGGTGCCAACGGCGGAGGCAGGTCCCGGCGTCGGCTGATGGCCCGGTAGTCGGCCAGGCTGCAGCCGTCGAAGACCAGGTCCGCGTGCGGGCGCAGGGCACCCAGCAGGGACCACTGCGCCTGCCACGCGTCCACGTCGCCGACGAAGGCGGTGCCTGATTGTGACCCGCTCAGCCGGAGCGGCGGGCCTGCCTGCGCGGCCTCCGCCAACTCGTCGTGGGACACCGCGGCGAGGTCGACGACCCGCGCGCCGGGAACCGTTCCCAGCACTGCGGCCGAGCGGGACGGCGAGCCCGACACGACGAGAAGGGTCTGCCCGGGCCGCCCCAGGAGCGCGGCGGCATCCGCGAGTGGCTCGATGTCCCGTTGCGCCGCGACATCCGGGATTGCACCGCTCTGCTCCGGCGCGAGGAGCTGGATGCGATGGTCCTGCCAGCTCCCGCCGCCGGGCGGAAGGCGGTCGTCGAACAGGGCAGCCACTCCTCCGGCCGCGACGTGCTCGGCGACATCGGACAGGCGCAACACCAACCGTCTCTGGCACAGGGCAGGCAGGGACTGCAGCGAGCCGGTGAGCCTTTGCGCGGCGATGACGATCCGCAGGCCGCCCTCCGCGCCGTCGCGGATCAGCCCGGCGAGCAGTTCGAGGGCCGCCGAACGGTGCTCCTGGTCCCAGCGGGCGTGCACGCTATCGAAGTCGTCGAGTAGCAGCAGCCGGGCAGCCGGACTCCCGCCGGCGTCGAGGCATCGGCGCGCCTTGACGAGGCAGTCCCACACCGCCTCGACGTCCGCCCCGAGCAGCACGGCATCGCCAACGGTCGCAAACCCCGCCGCGACCGACGCCAGCGCCGTTGACTTGCCCGAGCGGGGACCGCCGAGCACGAGCAGGCTGCCCTCGGCGATCGGCTCGTAGCGGGCCACCCGGTAACGCTGCAGTTCCGGCTCGTCGAGCAAGCCCAGCAGACCACCGGGCGCGGCACGAGCGTCGGAAGCAGCACGGTCGTGCCCGGCCGCCACCGCGGCGCCGCCGAACGCGCTCTCGTCGACCGCCGTTCCGCCCGCGACGAGGGCGAGGAGGTCCTCGCGGCTCACCGTCTGAGGTAGCAGGTCGAGCCAGGGGCGCCGAGGGTTCGGCGCCTCGGCGTCCGCCGCTGCGAGGGAGCGGATCTCGCGCGGCGAGGTCGTCGCCACCTGGCAGAGCACGGGCCCCGAGGCGTCCGCGGCGATCAGGCAGCGGCCGGCTTGGTCCGCGCCGAGGGCCGCTGCGGCATCCGTGCCCAGCACCGCCACGCTGTCGGCGCGGTTGTTCACCCGCAGCGACACCCGAAGCGTGCAGTTGGCGAGCAGGGCGTCACGCACCACACCGGTGGGCCGCTGGGTGCAGAGGATCAGGTGCACGCCCAGCGACCGGCCCCGCGCGGCTATGTCGACGAACAGAGCGTGCAGGTCGGGGAATGCGGTGAGCATGGTCGCGAATTCGTCAACCACGATCACGAGCCGCGGAAGCACCCCGCCGGCATCCTGCATCCGCAGGTCCACGATGTCACGCGCGCCGGCACGCCCGAGTACGCGTTCGCGATACCGCAGCTCGGCGGCCAGGCTGGTCAGCGCCCGGGCGGCCTGGTGCACGTCCAGGTCGGTGATCAGACCCACGCAGTGGGGAAGGGCGCAGAGCGGGCCGAACGCGGCCCCACCCTTGAAATCAACCAGCAGGAACGTCACTTCGTCGGGGCCGGCCACCGCAGCCATCGCCGCCACCCAGGTCACCAGCAGTTCGCTCTTGCCGCTGCCGGTCGTGCCGCCGACGACTGCGTGCGGCCCTGCCCCGACCAGGTCGAGCGACACCTCCCCCGCTTCTCCCACCCCGATGACGCAGCGGAGGTTCCGCGATTGGGTCTGCCCATGCGGTGCCCGATACCCGGGCTGGAAGCCGGAGAGCTCGCCAAGGGCAACGGATGCGGGGACTCGCCGCGCATTCTGGACCAGTCCAGCCGCCGCGGCCCGGGCTCGTAGCACGCGGGCGACCACGATCGCCTGTTCGACGGTGATCAGCTCGGGCCGGAAGCCACTCCCCCAGGCGTGCACGCTGGAGCGCAGCACCTCGGCCCGGCCGGGACCCTGCACCCGCACGATGGTGTCGCAGCCCCACGGCAATTCAGCGAGAGTGCCGGCCAGGGCGACGACCAACCCCGACACCGGGGGTGGCCCCCAGGGTGCCCCGCCCGACGGCGTCCCGCCCGACGCCGCCCCGCCCGACGGCGCCTGGCAGATCACGAGGCGGCGGGCGCAGGACGGCCCGGTGTCGTGCGGGAGGGCGACCGACCATTCCCAACCGCGATCAGGCACGGTGAGTCCGACCTGGTCTGGGGCCAGGGAGCAGGCCAGCTGCACCAACAGGCCGCGGGCCAGCGCCTGCCCGAGCGACAGCGGTCCGACGATGCCGATACCACCGCCGGCATCGGCATCGATCGGTGCCTCGGTGAGCGTGGCCGCCCAGTCGCGCACGTCGCGATGCTCGTCGGGAGCGGCACCACCGTCGAGGCGTAGCCCGCTGGGCACCGCACCGGAGCCCAGGCTCACGTCTGCTCCCGAATCGGTCCAACGGATGGCGGCGTGCGGGGCGGCGACGATGCTGTTGGCCGAGGGCGTGCGCCGCCAGTGCGCGCGAAGCAGCTCCTCGTGGCGCAGGGCCACCTCGGCCCGCAGTGTCGCCAGTGCCCGCTCCTGGTCGAGGGCGTTGGTGCGCCGGACGCGGCGGCCCGTGCGCCGCGCGTCGAGCATGCCGGCCACGGCGATGACCGGGCCGAGTACCGCGAAGATCAGCACGAGGGCCGAGCCCGTGATCAGCCAGATCGCCCCGGCCGCGGCCAGCGGCGCCACGCTCGCGATCAGCGGGAAGCCAGGCGGCGGCAGGTCGGCCGGACGGGTGGGGAGGGTCAGCGGGACATCGGCTCGGATCACCGCGTCAGCCCATCACTCCGGGGGCAGGCACAACCGCACGCGCCGGCATCCGTACCGGGATGACGGCCGGTAGGGTTGGGGAGGAGCCGGCGCAGTGAGTCCGGATCGATCGGTTGCGTCGCTCACAGCGTCGAACCAATTCGACGGATAATTTCGTCTGAACTGCTTCTGCGGAGTATTTCCGTTGTTTGGGCGAAATCTCCGTCGAATTCGTTGGGGTCGAATTCGTTGGGGTCGAATTCGTTGGGGTCGAATTCGTTGGGGTCGAATTCGTTCGGGTCGACTGCGTCCGCAGCGGCGGCGGCTCGGTGCGGCACCGGCACCGGCACCGGCACCGGGCATAACCGCCTTGGAACACCCCAATCCGCGGACCTTCAGCGCCCACGGTCATTGGGCGCACTGATCTGGCCGGGAAGGGTCAGTTGGTGAGGGACTAGTTGAGGATGAAGAACTGGTCCGCGATCTCGATCCGGGAACCACGCGGCACCAGGTAGCGCCGGCCGGGTTCGCAGCGCACCGCCACCGCATCCGGGCGACGGATGATGGTGCCATTGCCCGAGAACCGGTCACTGACCCAGAACTCGCCGTCGTGCTGGCCGAACTCGAGGTGGCTCTTCGACACCGAACGGCCGAGGTCGTTGATCTGCACCAGGATGTCGACGCGTTCGGTCGGCTGGGGCAGCGGCCGGCGTCCGATCAGGCCGGTGCCGAGGGCCGAGATCGTCTCCCCCGTGCTGAACTGGAGCACGAACAGGGACGCGGAAGGGGCGGCGGCGGGTTCCGGAGCCTGGAGCGGCACGGCGGCGGGTTCCGGAGCCTGGAGCGGCACGGGGGCGGAAGCCTCCACCGGAACGGCGACGACTGGAATATCAGCCGGGACGTCAACCGGAGCCGAGACAACCGGGAACTCGACCGGGGCGGACACGACCGGCACCACGACCGGCACCGACACGACCGGCACCGACACGACCGGCACCGAGATCACGGAGCGCCGACGGAGCGGCAGGATGACCGTTGTGTCGCTGGGCCGAGGGTCCGGTCGCTTCCGGGTTAGCGGGGTGGCTGTGCTCGAGCTGCCGCATTCGCCGCAGAACATGGCGCCGACGGGAAGCTGCGCACCGCAGATCAGACAGTTCATGGGTGGGCTCCTCCCGGTGCAGGGCCGCTCCCGCGCGGGGCTGTTCGGTGAACGGATGCCCCTCCAGCGTACCGACCCAGCGAACGCAACGACACGAGGGCCCGAAGCCGGTCGGTGCGCCTGCTCCCCGCGTTGAGCGAGCGGCGCAGGTCGGTGACCGCGGTCCACACGTCCTCGGCGGCGGCATTGCCCGGCCGTTCCGGGGAGAACACGGCACGGTCAACGGCGACCGCCAGAGTCAGAGGTTCCGCTCCCGGCACCAGCGCGGCCAGTTCCGTGCGGGTCGCCCCCACCGGAACATCGATGCCGTGGTCCACGGCGGCGTCGGCGAATTCTCGCCAGCCGCCCCGAATCCGGTCGAGCGGTGTGGACCGGGTGCGGCGCAGGTAACGCCTGCGTGCCTTGGCCAGGGCGATCAGCAGGAGGGGTGAGATCAGCACGCCGAGACCGAGGAGTGTCCAGGCGGCGACGGTCGCCGCGGCGAGCAGGAAGACCAGCAGCGGGTTGGGCGGTTCCGGCGGGTCGTTGCTGGTGCTCTCCGGCGGGGCTGGCTCGCGCAGTTCCACCGGGTCGGGGAGGGCCGGGGGCACAACCGACTGTGGCCGGGAAACCACCGACGGGTCATCGGGGGCCCGAGCCGGGATGTCCCGCACGGCCGGATTCGGATCGATCGTGGCCCAGCCCTCGGTGGAGGAAACCTCAATCCACGCCGAGATGTCGGAACCGACGACGGGGACCGCCTCGGCCTCGGCGGCCGCCTGCGGCACGAAGCCGATGACGACCCGGGCCGGGAAGCCGAGCCGGCGCGCCATTAGGGCCGCGGCCACGGCGTACTGCTCGGCGTCGCCGAGCATGGGCTGGTCGGTGAACAGCTCGCTGATGCGGTCGGCGCCGTGCCCGGACCGGCTCGCCGGTTCGTCCGGGAGGATACCGTGGCTGATGTAACCATCCGTTTTCAGGCCGTCGAGCATGGCCTGCAGCTGCACACCGGGCGGGTCGCCGGCTTGCACGTAGCGGGCGAGCGCCTGATCGACCTCGTCCGGCAGAACGGCGGGCGCAGGCAGCACGGCGCTGCCGGGGCGCAGGTCGGCCAGGCTGTCCGCTGACCGCGGGATGACGCCCACGCTCCGGTAATTATCGCCCCGGACCAGCCCGGTGAGCACCGCGGCCGTGCCGCTGTTGTCGTTGTAGTAGAAGGAGTCGGAGCGCAGGATCCGGGTGGGGCCGGTGAACGTGATGCGTTCGAGCTGGCCGGCGCCGGGCACCCAGACGCCGGTGTAGCCCTCGACGGTCACCATGAGGGTGGCCGGGTCGCCGTCGACCAGGGACTGGTCGAGACGGTCCGGCAACCGGGTGAAGGAGCCGGACGCGCTGCTGACCTGGTCGCTGCCGACCGAGTAGACGATCCCGTCGTAGCTGTCCAGGGTGGCCAGGCGGAGGCGGCCGCCGCTCGGGAGGCCGGTCACCTCGAGGAGCACCGCATCCGCCCGCCCGGCCTGCAGGTAACCGCGGAACTCGCTCAGCGGGCTCGGGTAGGCCCGAGGGTCGAACGGCTGCTGCACCCGAGCGCGCAGCACGTCGCGCGGCACGTCGACCGGCAGCACGACCGCGGCCCCGGTTCCGGCGGCGATCGCCACCGCCACGATCACGGCGGCGCTGACCAGCCCGCGGGCCGCCGCGAGCCGCCGGTCGGACGACGACGCCGTGCTGCGGCGGGATTGCTGCAGGGCGAGCCGCACGCCGGAACGGCGGCGCATCCAGCGAAACCAGAGCAGCCAGAGCAGGAGCACGACGAAGAGGCCGAGACCGGTTCCGATCGGCATGGTCGCGACCGTCGGCCCCAGCACGATGCCGCTGACGAACAGGGTGGCGGGGGCCAGTGTGCCGAGCTCGCCGACCGGGGCGCGGAGGGCGACCGACAGCCCGATCACGGTGCTGAGTAGCACCAGGATGAAGGCTGGCACGAGCAGCGCCTGATAGGAACCGACCGGAAGCACGATGGTGACGAGCTGTTTCCAGCTCAGCGCGGTCGCGGCGAGCAGGTCGAGCAGGCCGTCCGGGGTGGGCAGGATGCCGCGCACCGCCCGACCGGGAACGGCCAGTGGCACCCCGGCGAGAAGGTAGACCCCCACGGTGGAAAGCGCCACCAGCCAGGTGCCCCAGCGGAACAGCGCCCCCAGTATGGCGACGACGGTACCCAGCCCGAAGGTGACGCCGACCAACACGATGAACTCGCGGCTCTGATAAACCGGCCAGAGCGAGGCGCTCGCGATCAGGGTCGCCAGGAGCAGCCCGACGGTGTTGCCGACGATGAAGCGCCAGTCCAGGCGGATGCTGCGGACCGCCATCCCGTCTCGGCGCGCGCCGCCCCTCCTCACCCCCCGTGCGCTCATGCCGCCTTCGTTCGGGCGAGACTGTGCTGGAGGTCGTCGAGGTAGCCGATGGTGAGCACACTCAGCTCGGCCACGCGGCGGAGGCTGGGGACGGTCTCCGGGGCGCAGATCACGGCGACCACGTCGACACCGGCCGGGAAACGGCTGGCGGCCGTGCGCACCTGGGTGAGGGTGGTGGCCGACCCGCACACCAGGAAGGCCACCGAGATGCCGGCCACGGTGTCCGCTGCGGCCCTGGCCAGCTCGCCGACCGGCAGGGCGGCCAGGGAGCGCTCCACGCCGCTCAGATCGTCGAGCAGCCGGGTGCGGGTGAGGGTGCTCAGCGGACGGAGTCCCGGCATCCGTTGTCGGCTGGAGTCCGGCGGCACCGCACTGGCGACAACGGAGACCGTGCGCGCGTCGCGGATGGCCCGCACCCCCAGGCTGCCGGCGACGCTGACGGCCATCTCGAATTCGTCCTCGCCGGCATAGTCGGACTCCGCCAGGCTGAGAGCGACCATGAGGTGGCTGCGGCGGGATTCCTCGAACTGGCGCACCATATAGCGGCCGGTCTTCGCGGTGCTCTTCCAGTGGATGGTGCGCCGCTCATCGCCAGGCACGTATTCGCGCAGCGCGTGGAACGAGACGTCGCTGTTGGTCAGGTCGCGGGTGGGATTGCCCTCAAGGTCACGGATGAAGCCCGTGCTCATGCTCGGGATCGAGACCGTACGCGGGTGCACGAACAGCGAGACCTGTTCGGCCCAGACGATCTCCCGGCGCAGCAGCCCGATCGGGTCGGCGCGCGCCGTCCGCACCGGACCGATCGGGATCACGCCGCGTCTGCGGGTCGGCACGATGAAGACGTCCGAGAAGTCCTCGCCGCGGGCGAGGCTCGGCATCGAGAATTCGGCCAGCCCGGAGCCGACCGGCACCTCGACGCCCACGCCCGGCAGCCTCCGGCGGGTCGGGTTCCGCACGCTCACCTGGCCGGGCACCCGCTCCCCCACGACCACCCGATCCACGGTCAGGTGCAGGTGGATCTCGAACGCGTTCCGACCGATCAGGAAACAGGATGCCGCCACCAGGAGCACGAGCCCGGTCCAGCCGACCACGATCAGCTCGGTCCAGCCCAGCGCATAGCCGAACAGGAACGAGACCCCCACGACCGCCAGGACGGCCCAGCCGAGCGGGGTGACCACGGACAAGACGGCACGCAGGGTGCCGGCGACACGAGCGCCGCATTCCCGCCCGAACCGGACTCCCGCCGCGACGAAGTCGGCCAGCCGACCGTCACCGGAGACTTTGACCGGCAGAGCAGCGGACGGCGCGGGCACGAGCAGCGCAGGCACGGTAGCTGTGCCTGCGCCCGGACCCGGCGCGATCTGCGTCACGCAGCCTGCCTGTCGCTGGGCGGCGGAGTCTCGATCAGTACCCGGGCGATCACACTGGAGGCGGTGACGCCGTCGAATTCGGACTCGGGGTCGAGCACGAGCCGGTGCGCGAGCACGGCGTCAGCCAGCTCCTTGATGTCGTCGGGCACCACGTAGTGGCGGCCGTTCGCGGCGGCGAGCGTCTTCGCGGTGCGGATCAGCGCGAGCGCCCCGCGCACGCTGACGCCCAGCCGCACCTCGGAGCTCGTGCGGGTGCCGTCGATCAGTCGCGCCACGTAGTCGTTGATGGTGGCGTCGACGTAGACGGTGCGGGCCAGGGCGGCGAGTTCGACGACGGTCGCCGCGGACACCACCGGGGGCACGGTCGCCTCGTGCGCGCGCTGCCCGGCACCTTCGAGGATGCGAATGGTCGAGGCGTGGTCCGGGTAGCCGATGGAGGCCTTCATGATGAATCGGTCCAACTGCGCCTCGGGTAGCCGGTATGTGCCGGCCTGCTCGATCGGGTTCTGGGTGGCGATCACCATGAACGGGGCCGCCACCGGGTGGGTGACGCCGTCGGCGGTGATCTGACCCTCCTCCATCACCTCGAGCAACGCGGCCTGGGTCTTCGGGCTGGCCCGGTTGATCTCGTCGGCCAGCACGATGTTGGCGAAGACCGGCCCGCGGTGGAATTCGAACGCCCCGCTGCGCTGGTCGTAAATGCTCACCCCGGTGATGTCACCCGGCAGCAGGTCGGGGGTGAACTGCACCCGGTTGCTGGTACCGCGCACGCTCTGTGCGATGGCGCGCGCCAGCGAGGTCTTGCCGGTACCGGGCACATCTTCGAGCAGCAGGTGTCCGCCGCTGAGAAGCGCGGTGAACGACATCCGGATGACGTGGTGCTTGCCCAGCAGCACCTGCTCGACCCCGATCACCAGTCGGTCGAAAACGTCGGCGAACTGGGTCGCCTGCTCCGCGGTCATCGTCATGGGGTGATCACTTTCGTTGGTTCACGGCGCATAGGTATAGGTCTGATTATTCACGGTCACCGCCAGAAGCACGGCGCCGGCCGGCGGGGGCGGCGCGTCGGTGCCGAACCTGCAGGTGTTCGGGGAGTCGGCATCCCGCGGGGTCACCGTGGCGTCGCCGGGCACCGAGCAGCTGTAGGCGGCGGGAAGGCCGTTGTTCTGAGGCCCGTTGGTCCAGCTGATGACTCCGGTGGCCGGGTCGTAGGCAAGCCCGGTCACGGTGAAGCTGACGGAGGCCTCGAGCGCGGTCAGCGTGCCCGACCACGGCCCGCACGAGCCCCAGTCGGTACAGGCCGAAACCTGATAACGCACGATCTCACCGAACGGGAGACCCAGAAGCTCGCGCGGCCAGCCGGCCCCGCCGAAGACGACCTCGGATCTCGGAACGACCCCGCCGGAGCCGTCGACCGCGCGCAGCCGGTAGTCCCGGATGCCCGAACTCGGGTTGATCCCGTCGACGCGCAGATCCCAGGCATCGCCCCGCGCCGCCATGGTGCTCTGCACATCGGTGACCGGTCCGGGCGCCGGGCGCACGAGTACGCTCGCCACCGCCGTCGGGGCGCAGCCGGCCTTGTTGTACCCCCAGACGGCGAAGTAGTAGCGGCCGTTGTCCGCGAGGAGGCTGTCGAACACGGTGCTGGTCGCGTCGCCGCCGAGCGTCCTCTGCTGGGCGACGATGCCGCCCTCTGTCGGTGGCCGAAGCTCCCCCGACGCGGACACCGTGCACGCCTGCGCACCCGTGGGAACCTGATCTTCGCGCAGCCGCTGCACGAAGTAGCCGCCGATGAGGGCGCCGCGGCCGTCGAACCCGTCCCACGTCACGGTCACCGCTCCGGCGGAGTCGGCCGCGCTGGCCGTGATCGCGCCGGCGCGGGCCGGGCCGAACGGCGTCGCGCTCCCGGCCGCGCTGTTCCAACCGGCCAGAGCCGGGTAGGCGTCGTTGCGGGCGCTGACCGTGAAGGGGGTGTTCACGCCGTTGACGAGGCCCATCACGTCGACGGAGCAGGTTCCCGCCGCGCAACTCGATCCGGAAGCGCTGACCTCCTCCTGGACGGCGCCGTTCCGGGTCACCACGTAGCCGCGAATCGCCGTCCCGCCGCCCACCGGGGCAACGATGTTCCAGCGCAGGCGCAGCCCGCCGTCGAGCGGCTCCGCAACCAGGCCGGTCGGCGCGGTCGGCACCGAGTCGGACCAGACCCGATCGGACAGCACGGTCGCCTCGGACAGCCCGATCCCATTCTGCGCGGCGACCGACACTCGCAGAGCATTGCCCTGGCCGTTGCCGGGCGTTGCGACCTGGCAGGACGTCGCTGAGCAGAGTGAGGTGGACAGCACGGCCCCCGACGCGGCGTCGAGGAGAGAAATCTGATACCCCGTGATCGCCGAGTTGTTGAAGGCCCCGGCGTTGAACGAGAGGGACAGGCCCCGATCGAAGAAGCCGGTGACGCGCAGGCTGGACACCGGATCGGGTTTGTCCTGCACCGAGATGCGCACGGTGCCCCAGGCGTAGCGGGCAGGGTCGTTCGTCGCGTCGGCCACCTGGTACTGCAGGGTCAGGTCGGTCGGCGCGGCGTCCGAGGCCACCCGGACCGACAGCCGACTTCGGTCCGTGCTGGGCGTGATGCTCACCCCGGCCGGAACGGCGCCGCCGTCCAGGCCGCGCACCGCGAGCACGCGCAGCGGCACGGACGGGAACGGATTGGTGGCGCCGTCGTTCGCGAGCACGTCGACGACGGTCGTGCGACCGCGGGGAGCGACCGCGGCATCCGTCACGGGGATGGCGACGGGTCGCGTTGACGCGACCACGCGCAGGTCGATCCGGCCGGCTCGGCCCTCCTGAACGCCGTCGCGCACGCCGATCGTGATCGTGCTCCGCGCGCCCTTCGGGGTGGATTCCGTGGCGCGCAGGGTGAGCGTCTGACCGTCGAGCGCGTAGCTGAAACCGGTCGGGAGCGGGTCGAGCACGGTGTACGCCAGCTCAGGCTGGTCGTTCGGGTACGGGTAACTGGTGAGTCGGGGCAGGTCGATGACCTTCTCCTGATCGGGCTCGAACTCGAGCACCGCTCCACTGAAGCCGGGCGGCTGGTTCTCGCGGGGCGTGACCTCGATGGGCAGCACGATGGTCGCCGTACGCCCATCCGGGTCTTCAGGCCCCGAACCGTCGGTGACCTCGAACGAAATGGACGCCGGCCCGAAGTATTTGTCAGTGCTCGTGAACGCGAGGCCGGTGTCGTTCCGGGCCAGGTCGGCCCCATCCGAATGCGTCGCCCGCACGAGGCTGCGGTCGGTGAGGCGCACCTTTTTTCCGCCGACCGCGACGACGTAGTCGTTGATGTCGATGGAGAGCAGCGCCTCGCTCTGCACGGTCAGCGGTGGGGCACCGCGGCGCACCTGGGGTAGGGCGTCGTCGGTCCCGGGAACCCAGATGAACGCGTAGGACACGATGCTCGCGTCCTCCGGGTGGGCCACCGCGAACGGGATGATCTGGCTGGTCGGGCCCACTGTGACCCGGATGCGCCGGGCCGGCGTCACCTCGGCGATTCCCGAGAAACGCTCGGGCACCGTCAGAGCCAATGCGGCGGCCGGCCCTTCCGCGAAGAAGACGTTGGCCAGCACGTCGACGTCGACGGTCCGGGCCTCGAGCACGTCGGACAGCGGCACGTGGGTGTCGCGTGCATCCGGACGCGAGCGCGGGGCGTCCTCGCGGACCACGACCGTGAGGAAGGTGGAACTCGTTCCGCCCCGCACGTTCTGGATTTCATAGATGAAGCCGTAGCGACCCGGTGTCACGGGTGAGGTCACGGCCACGGTGTCGCCGTCGACGACGGCGGTGCCGGGGTCGGCCTGGCCGCTCGCCTCCACGCCGGTGATGCTCAGGGTGCCGCCGTCGGGGTCGGAGTCGTTGCCGAGCACCCGCACGGCAACCGTGCTGCCGGGGCGCACCACGACCTCGTCCGGAGCGGCGACCGGGTTGCGGGCGCCGTCGAGGCGCGGGCTGATCCCCACCCGCACGGTGCCGACGGCCCGGGCCCCGAGCGCGTCGACCACCGAGTAACTGAACGTGTCCGTGCCGGCCGAGTACTCCCCGGCCGTGTAGTCGAGCGAGTCCACGCCTGTGACCGTGACCGACCCCTTCTCCGGACTGGTCTCCTGGCCGACCAGTTGCACGGAGTCGCCGTCGGGGTCGATGCCGGACAGCGGGATCGGGATGCTCACCGTGTCCCCGGCGAGCACGCGGGCCGTCACGGTTTTCGGCACGGGGGCGCTGTTCGAGGTGGGATCGGCTTCCCGCACCGCGATGCTGACCTCGGCGTTCGCGAACTGGCCGTCCGGGGCGTTCACTCGGTAGACGGCGGTGACGTTGCCGGCCGTGTCCGGCGCCAGGAACCGCAGCACCCGGCCCGAGACGAAGAGCAGACCGCCGCCGGCGGGCAGTTCGGTCGCGAGCTCCGGCGCCAGGGTGAGGGTGTCACCCTCGGGATGCTCGTCGTTCGCGAGCACGGGGATGTCGATGGCGTCGCCGACGCGCACGGAGATCGAGTCCGGCACGGCGATCGGGGCCTGCTTCTGGGCCGGCGGCGGGATCTCGATCACGGTCACCGTGCCCGCGGCGTCGGCGAGGCCGTTGCTGACCCGGTAGCCGAACACGGCCGTTCCGCCCTCGAGGGGTTTGGTCAGGGTCACGCGCAGGATGCGCTGGTCGAGGATCTCGATTCGAAGCCCGCTGTCGGCGGGGACATCCGTGATGCCCGTCACTAAAAGCACCCCACCGGCCGGATCGGAGTCCGTGGCGAGCACGTCCACGAGGGTGGCCTGCTGGCCACGGATGAAGGCGGTGTGCGGCACGGTGACGGGGGCGCTGCTGGCGTCGGGCGCGGCCGTCACGTTCACGCGGATGCGTCCGGTGGCGGTGAGTTCGCCATCCGTCACCGCGTACTCGATCTCGTGCACCCCCACCACGCTGCTCTGCAACCGGAAGGTGCCGGCGTCGAAGTCCGCGGTGATGTTCACCTCGGGTTTGGCCGGCACGCTGCTCAGACGCAGCGGCGCCGATCCGCCGCGCACATGCTCCAGCGGCAACACGGTCACCTCGCTGCCGGCGGTCGCAAGCACCACGAACGCCTCGGCGACGATGGGCACCGAGCCGCTCGGCCGCACCATCACCGAGAGCGCGCCGGCCCCGCCGGCACGGCCGTCGGAGACGGTGAGGCCCACCGTTTTCGCGCCCCCGCCCGCGCCGGCATCCGTGTAGACGACGGACCCGGCCGGCGTGAAGCTGACCTGGTCCGGTGCGGGAGCGGTCGCCGCCGCCAGATAGAACGGGTCGCCGTCCGGGTCGACCCAGTCGCCGAGCACCGCCGTGGTCACCCGCCCACTGGCGCGCACCGTGGTGTTCGTCGTGCGGGCCTGCACGGGTGCGGCGTTCTCCTCAGGGGAGCGCACCGCGACCGTGACCGTGGCCGAGGCGCTCCCGCCGCGCCCGTCGTCGATGGTGTAGTCGAAGCTCAGTGATCCGGATGCCTCCGGCGTGAGGGTCAGCTGCACCTGCTGAGTGTCCGCCACGAGCTCGAGCCGCCCGGCCGACTCGGGCACGGGGGTGAGCGCCGAGATCACAAGCACGTCGCCGTTGGGGTCGAAGTCGTTGAGCAGCACGGGCAGGGTGACGGTGCGTCCCGGCCGGCCGCCGAAAGCGTCGTCGACAGCGACGGGTGGCACCTGGGACTTCTCGAACTCCGGCGGGGTGTCGTCAGCCGCCTGCTCGACCTGCTGCTGATCGGGGTCGGTGTCGATCAGTTCGGCCCAGTTGTCGATCAGTTCGTTGTCCCGCTGCACTGCCCAGGTCGTGCCGTTGCGGGCGTCGTTCAGCACGAGTCCGGTTCCGTTCCGCCGGAAGGCCAGCCGGGCGTCCCCGGCGAAGCCGGACAGGGTGGCGGTGGCGCCGTCGCTTCCGGTGCCGCCTTCCGCGCCGTCCGCGCCGTCCGCCGCGCAGTCGCGCCAGACGGTGCCGTCCGACCAGGCGGCATGGGCGCAGGAGGCGTCCTCGACGGGCGCGGCGGCGTCTCCGCTCCGGCCGGTGACGAGCGGGGTCAGGCGGCCGCCGGCACGGGGCACCGCAATGAGCCCCTCACGGTGGGCGATGAGAACGCGGTCGCCCGTCACGCTCGGCTCCGACAGGACCGGCTCATCCCCGGAACGGATGCTCCCGGAGAGGTCTTCAACCCCCTCCGCCTGGAACAGTCGCCGGCTCGACGCGTTGAGCAGCGCCCACCGGCCGTCGACGCTGGTCAGCTGGTAGCTGTCATCCGTTTCGCCGGCCGTGAGCGTGACCGTGCTGGTAATGGTGTCCGCGGTGAGCAGGTCGACCTGGGAGAGTTCCCCCGTCGCCGGCGTGAAGGCGAACAGCACGCCGGCCTCGTCGACGCTGACCACGGAGCCGGCACCGAAGGCCAGCGTCGGCTCAGTGGTGCTGTCGAACTCGGAGAGCTGGCTCGCGGCCACGCTCCAGACGTCGCCGTTCGCGGTGACCACCGCCCGGTCGCCGGCCAGGAAGACCGAGGCAGCGTCCGGCGGCAGGGCGACGCTGTCGGCCACCTCCGCGGTCGCGGGGTCGAGGATGTCGAGGGCGCTGTTGCCACGGTCCAGCACCAGTACGGTGGCGCCCCGTTGCACCACGTCGAGGCTGGTGCTTCCGGCGCTGATCACCGTGTTCAGTTCGAAGACGGCCGTATTGGCTCGCCCGACGACCTGGCGGGCCTCGTTACTCACCCAGACGGCCGCGTCTCCGAGGTCGAGGCGCTGCGCGGTGTACCCACCGGAGACGATGGCCACGGTGGCAATGACGGCCACGACCACGGTGCCGCTGAGCGCGGTGGCGAAGAGCGAGCGGTGGCGGGTGAGCCAGCGACGGATCACCCGGCGCCGCCGGACGCGCCCGGAAGGCCGGTATCGACGCATTTTTCCCCGCTCGGAGCACCGAGCTTGCCGTCCCGGTTGACCGTGACGGTCGCACAGACCCGAGATTGTCCCTGTGGGTCGACCCGGAATTCCGTTCCCCGCTGGATGCTGCTCTGACCGCTGCGCAGGGTCACCACGAACGTGTCGCCGTCCCGGACCCCGGGGTCGGCCCAGCTGAACACGATGGTTCCGGAGCGGAGCGCGCCATCCACATCACTGACCAGAGGGATGTCGGTGCCGGCCTGGGTCACCAGCACGGTCGCCGCCGTGGTCGCCAGTCCCACGATGATCACCGCCGCTGACACGAGTCCCCATACCGTGAGCGTGCGCCTCCGCTTCTTGGGCCGGGTGGTCACAGTGTCCCCCTGCGGGCCGGTGGTCAGCTGCCCGGTACTCAGCAGTGCCGAGGTCGCCGAGCGCGCGCCGAGGCCGGTTGGCGACGCCTTCCGGCGGCGGCGGCCGGCGTAGGCGTCGACTGAGTTGATGCCCGTGATCCGGGTCCGGTCCTCCTGGTCGGCGAGGGCAGCGACGGCCCAGCTGTCCTGCTCCACCTCGAGAGGCGTCTGCGCGAGACCGAGTTCGGCCTCCACCGATTGAAGCTCTCGGATGAGTTCCAGCACGCTCGGCTGCCGCAGTTCCGGCCGCCGCGACATCGAGCGATTCAGGATGGCGCCGAGCCGGGCCGGCACGTCGGCGCGGTCGAGCGGCGGCACGCGGGCCTTGTTGATGCGGGCCATCATCTGGGCCGAACCGTTCTCGGTACCGGCCACCTCGAACGGGGACCTACCGGCCAGGAGCGAGTAGAGGGTGGCGCCGAGCGACCACACCTCCGAGGCGACCGACCCGGAGATCTCGCCGAGCAGCACCTCAGGGGCCGACCACGGAATGGAGAGCCCGATGGCGTCGCTCCTCTCGGCCTCGCCGAGGGTTGCGGCGATCCCGAAGTCCGACAGCACCGGGTGCCCATACGCGGTGACCAGGATGTTGGACGGCTTCAGGTCCCGGTGGAGCACCCCGGACCGGTGCGCGGTCTCGACGGCGCTCGCTATCTTCACACCGATCCGCAGGGTATCCGGCACGGAGAGCGGTTCATTACGGTAGCGCTGGCTGAGGGTCGAGGAGCAGTACTCCATGACGAGATACGGTCGACCGTCCGCGGAGACGCTCGCCTGGAAAACCGTGAGAATCGACGGATGCGAGCTTAGCTGGGCCATCAGGTTGGCCTCGGCCTGGAACAGCTGGCGCACGTGATCGTTGACGATCTCGGACAGCAGTACCTTGACGGCGACCTGGCGCCTGGGCATGTTCTGCTCGTAGAGGAACACGTCGGCGAAACCGCCGGATCCGAGCGGACGGAGATAGGAGAATCCCGGTAGGTTCGGCGGCGTGGAGGGTAAGCGCCGTGCCATGTCGCCTCCCGGTGTCAACATTAGTGCGGGTCGTGCGTGAGTAGGCGCAAATCGACCGGGTGACTCGACAGGCGTCCCCTAATTTTAGGTGTCTCGCTGCCGGACGGACGCTAGAAAACTACCCCAACTCTGGGGGTACGACATCGTCGACGGCGACCACGTCGAGCACGATCACCGTGACGTTGTCGCGGCCGCCGTTGTCGAGCGCGGCTTCCAGGAGAGCCCTGGCCGCGTCATCCGCCCGCGGGTTGGAGATCAAGAAATGACGGATGCCGTACGCCGTCAGCTCCTTGGTCAGGCCGTCGGAGCAGATCAGGAGCCGCATTCCGGCCTGCAGGGGGCGGATGCGATAGTCGGGCACGGGCGGTTCGTGGAAGCCCACGGCGCGGGTGACGATGTTGCCGTGCGGGTGCACATCCGCTTCGTCCCTGGTGATCCGGCCCGCGTCCACAAGCTCCTGGACCACGGAGTGGTCGGTGGTGACCTGCTCCAGCACGCCGGAGGTGAGCTGGTACACCCGGGAGTCGCCGATGTTGAACACGATCCACTGCGGCTCGCCGGAGACGACGGCCAGCGCGGCCCCCGTCACGGTCGTTCCGGTGCCGAGGTCGGTAACACCCTCGCCCGAGGCCATGTCGACGACGGAACGGCTGAGCGCTTCGTTGATCGCCTCCGCTTCGACGTGGTCCGTTCCGGCGAGCTCGGCCAGTCGGGTCACGACGGCGGCGCTGGCGACGTCGCCGGCGGAGTGACCGCCCATGCCGTCGGCAACCGCGAAGACGGGAATTTCGGCGACGAGGCTGTCTTCGTTGATCTGGCGGCGGTGCCCGGTGTCGGTGATCGCCGCCCAGGCCAGCGTCACGGTCTTCTGCACCGACGGAAGTACGACGATGGAACCGGTTGAGCCTTGACCAATCTGGGTCACGGTTGTGCCTTCCGAAATTGCCGTGCGATTACTGACCGGGCGTGTTGCCGGCTGCGGGGAGGATCTCGATGATATTACCGTCCCCTAAGTGCACCGTCGTACCGGGCAGCACTGCGAGCGACTGGCCGGAATGAAGCCGTTGCCTGCGCCCGCGTGGCGGAGCCACCACGGTGCCGTTCGTGGAACCGAGGTCGGTGACGACGACAGAGCCGCCCTCCTGTCGTATTTCCACGTGGGTGCCGGAGACGGCGGAGGTGGGCGAGGCAACCTCGATCAGCCGCACCGGCGCGTCGCCACTGATGCGCGGCGCTCGCGGTCGGCGTCCGAGCCGGCAGGGAAGGTCCAGCGGGATCTCCTCCCCGTTCGGCAGCCGGAACGCGAAGCGAGCCTCGGCGGCCCGGGCCCGTGCGCCGGCCGCAGGCCCGGACGCGGGCTGCCCGGGCGCCCGCACGTCGGTGATCAGGGTGTCGGTCCCGGCCGGGCCGGTGAGAACGGTGTCGGCGCCCGCCGCGCGGCCCGGGGCGCCGGAGCGCACGATCGTGGCATCGTCGGCAGATGAGTCGTCGGTCAGCCCGGCGTCAGTCAGCGCAGCGTCGGCCTGCGCTACGTCGGCCTGCGCTGCCTCGGCCTGGCTGTGCTCTGCCAGCGACCAGAACAGCGTGTTCGCGAACACGGATCCGAGCCCGAATGGCCGGCCGGAGTCGAGGGCGCGCGAGGAGGCTACGGGTCGCCCGGTGGAACCCACCGTGAAACCGGTCACGGCCCGGAAGTCGGCCAGCAGCCAGGGGCGGATGCTGACGTCCGAGAACCGGCGCGACCCACCGACCGAGTACACGTCGACCGCGACCTCGCCGCGAACGACCACGGAGACCGGGATGCCGTCCTCGTCCGTGGGAGCGCGCTGAATGATCACCGCAAAATGCTCGACGGCGTGCTCGCCACCGAGCGGCAACAGGGCGACGAGCTCTTCGGCTTCGACGTGGGGTGCCGTCACGAGCGCGGCCAGGGTCAGGGTGATGCCCGACGGGGTGCCGGCGGGCAGTGCGGCGATGAAGCCGCGCCCCACGACGAAGGTCCAGGCGGCTTCGGTGCCGAGACCGGTTTCGTATCCGACGCGCCCCACGGGAATGGTGCCTTTCCGTTACGTTGACGATCAATATTCGGACGCCGATTCAGTGGCCGTTCAGGTCGGTGGTCAATAAGTGACAGGGCGCGCGTGATTCGCGTGTAGTCCTCGAGCACGTACATCGACACGTCTTTACCGTAGCCGGAGTGCGTGAATCCGCCGTGCGGCATCTCCGCGACCAGGCGACTGCTCCCGCCGCCGCCGCAATCGAGCAGAGAACCGCGGCGCGGGATGAACGTCCGTTCCGGCCACCACGTCGATCCGAGCCGAGCCGAGCCGAGCCGAGGATCAACTCCGTCCCGAACGAATTCGACGGTGCCCGCCGTTGACGACATTGCGAAGGTCGCGAGCGCTCACGGGACTCCCGAGTGGTTCGATGGCCCTCGGAACCTCCCCATCAGCGACCATCCCAGCGGCGGGAAACGAGCCTGAACCAGGCAATCTTCCAAGGATTCCGTTGTGTTTGGCGTGAATTGCTGCGGAATCGCTTGCCTGAGGTCACTCCCGCTGGCATACTCGCTGGATGAGCGTAAACGGGCGCAATGCGGGCAGGCCGGCCCCACTGGATGAGGTCTCGAAGAAGATCATCGAGCAGCTCCAGAACGACGGCCGACGCTCGTATGCCGAAATCGGCAAGGCGGTGGGCCTGAGTGAGGCCGCAGTGCGACAGCGCGTGCAGAAATTGACGGATGCCGGCGTCATGCAGGTCGTCGCCGTCACCGACCCGATGCAGCTGGGCTTCTTCCGCCAGGCCATGATCGGCATCCGCGCGACCGGGGACACTCGACTGCTCGCGGACCGACTGTCCGCCATTCCGGCCGTCGACTACGTCGTCCTGACGGCCGGATCCTTCGACCTGCTGGTCGAAGTTGTCTGCGAGGACGACGACGAGCTGATCGACCTACTTAATTCACAGATCCGTGGTCTCGAGGGCGTCAGCTCCACCGAGACCTTCGTTTATCTCAAACTCCACAAGCAGTTCTACAACTGGGGAACACGGTAAGAAAATGACAATCACATCAGCCACCACCGACTCCGCCGCGTCCGACACCGCAGTCGCCGCCGAAGTTGCCACCGACAGCACCGGCGACACCACAGCCGAGGCGTCGGCCACCCCCCGCGTCTACACGGATGCAGAGAACGCCACCCTGCAGCAGAAGGCGAAAGACCACCTCTGGATGCACTTCTCGCGCCAGTCCGTGCTCGAATCCGGCCACGGCGTGCCGATCATCACCAAGGGTGTCGGCCACCACATCTGGGACTCGAATGGCAAGAAGTACATCGACGGCCTGAGCGGGCTGTTCACCGTCAACGCCGGCCACGGCCGCAAGCGGCTCGCCCAGGTGGCGGCGAAGCAGGCCGAGGAACTCGCGTTCTTCCCAATCTGGTCCTACGCCCACCCGAGCGCCATCGAGCTAGCCGATCGTCTGGCCGCAAACGCGCCCGGCGACCTCAACCGGGTCTTCTACTCGACCGGAGGCGGCGAGGCCGTGGAGACCGCCTTCAAGCTGGCCAAGTACTACTGGAAGCTGCAGGGCCGCCCCACCAAGCACAAGGTCATCTCCCGCAACGTGGCCTACCACGGCACCCCGCAGGGCGCCTTGGCCATTACGGGCATCCCGGCCATGAAGGAAATGTTCGAACCGGTCACCCCCGGCGGATTCCGCGTCCCGAACACCAACTTCTATCGCGCCGACGAGCTGGGTTCCGGGTTCGGCGACGACGTGGAGAAGTTCGGCCTGTGGGCCGCCAACCGCATCGAAGAGATGATTCAGTTCGAGGGCCCGGAGACCGTGGCCGCGGTGTTCCTGGAACCCGTGCAGAACTCTGGCGGCTGCTTCCCGCCGCCTCCCGGCTACTTCAAGCGGGTGCGCGAGATCTGCGACCAGTACGACGTGCTGCTGGTGGCCGACGAGGTCATCACCGCTTTCGGACGCATCGGCAACATGTTCGCGTCCACGACCTTCGGGATCGAGCCGGACATGATCACCTGCGCGAAGGGCATGACCAGCGGCTACTCCCCGATCGGCGCCACCATTATCAGCGACCGCATCTACGAGCCCTTCAAGCACGGTGACACGACCTTTTATCACGGTTACACATTCGGTGGCCACCCGGTTTCCGCGGCCGTGGCCATGGCCAACCTCGATATCTTCGAGGAGGAAAAGCTCAACGAGAACGTGCGTGAGAACTCGCCGCTTTTCCGGGCCGAGCTGGAGAAGCTGCTCGCCCTGCCGATCGTCGGCGACGTGCGCGGCGAGGGCTACTTCTTCGGAATCGAGCTGGTGAAGGACAAGGTCACCAAGGAGACCTTCAACGACGCCGAGTCTGAGCGCCTGCTGCGCGGCTACCTCTCCAAGGCGCTGTTCGAGGCCGGGCTGTACTGCCGTGCCGACGACCGCGGCGACCCCGTCGTGCAGCTCGCTCCCCCGCTGACGATCGGCCCGGCCGAATTCAGTGAGATCGGCGACATCCTGTACGGCGTGCTGTCGGAGGCGCCCAAGTACCTGTAGCCGCTACCGGCCAACCGGATGCCTGAAGCCGGTCACCTGCCGCCGGAAGTCCGATTGTGGCATTCGGCTCAGGCGTTTTCGGTTTCGTCCGGAGGGACCGCGAACGCCCAGTCTGGTAAATGCCCCGAACCGAAAACGGTGTGGAGCAGCTCAGCCATGCCGTAGTGCCGGTCAATGGCGAGTGCCTGGTCGACGAAGATTCCGGCGACCGACCCGCGCCCCATCGCCCACGACAGCCAGGCCAGCATGCACAGCGGCGCCGGTCTGGCCGTGCGCGGCGCCAGAGCGACCAGCACCTTCAGCAGTCGGATCGCCGGCTCGATGCGTTCGGGGTCGGGGCGCTCCCGGCCGAGCCCGAGCATAAGGTCGCTCGTGACCCGGGAGTGCGGGCTGTCGAGTCCGTCGGACTGCTCCTCAGCGATGATGTCGTCCAGGCTCCGCCCCGTGGATCGCTGCAGGATGGCATACCGCAGGTTGAGGCAGTGCGTGTTGCGGCCGACCGTCTCTCCGAAGGCGAATTGCAGCATCATCTGGTCCCGGCAGGCCGGCCCCTGCATCAGGAACAGCAACGCGGCCGCGTCGTCAAGCGCCAGGTTCTGCGGGTCACAATCGAGCGCCGCCTCCGCGGCCACCACCGGGTCGAGGATGTCGCCGGCCAACTCAAGCAGTTCCGGCACCGTGCCGGCCTGGCCACCGAGGCGTTGATAGCGCGCCAGCCGGCGGCCGAGCCGCTCTCTCATCGACGGGTCGACCGCCGGCAGGTCCGCGCGACTCTGCAGCGTCGCGAGGTCGCGGCGAACCTCTTCGGGGATGGCCCGGTGCACCTCGGAGGCGGCGATCGCGCGGAGCGGATGCCCGCCGGCCGGGCAGTCCGGGTCGAAGTACGAGCCCCACCCGTCGGCGGCCACGCACAGGGCGTCGCGAAGCAGGAACCCGGAGAGCCGGGCGCGAGCGCACAGCACCTCGACGAAGCGTTCCTGCGGCAGGCCGGCCACAGCCACGATGTTCTCGTCGCTGTAGACGACGGGCACCAGCGCGTCGACGTCCGGGATCTTGCAGAGCGTTCCCACGAGCGTGGTGGCGATGCGCTTGAGCACCTTCTCCGGTGCCGCAGGGTCGGGCAGGTTGAACCGCATCGCCCCGCAGGTGCGGTTGCCGCGGAAGGCGACGAGCACCAGGCTCTTCTCGGGCAAGAACCCGGCGAGCTGCGGCACGAGCGCGAGGAAGTCATGTGCTTCCCTGGTCTTGACGATTGTCCTGTTCATGGGTCCACCCTCTCCAGAACCGCCTCCACCTCCCGATCCGGGTCGGGTCGGTGCACGACTCGGCGGATTCACATTCTGGGGAGGACTGGCCACGTACTCTGGAACAGACGGATGCGGCCGGTGGGCAAGCGCACGACACCGACAACAGAACGAGGTGCACGGATGGCATTTTCAACCTTTCTGGATGTGTTGCTGCTGGTCGTGTTGTTCGGCTACCTGATTTCCGGATACCGCAGCGGCCTCATCGGCAGCATCGCCGGAATCGCCGGACTCGCAGCGGGTGCCGTCGCGGCCTACTTTCTGGTGCCGCTCGTGGGCACCTGGGTTCCCGCCGCGGAGTGGCGCACGGCCGCGACCCTCGCGGCCGCAGCTGTTTTGCTGATCGGCGGCCTCTCGCTCGGACGCTCCATCGGCAGGATCCTGACTCCCCAGGGCACTCGCAACAAGCTCCGGGTCGTCGACCGCGTGCTCGGCGCCGGCGCAGCTGTCGCGGTGTCGGCCCTCGTGGTCTCGATGATCGCCTTCAGCATCGGTGCCCTCGGGGTCCCGGTGGTGTCGTCGGCGGTGAGCTCGTCGAGCGTGATCCGCTCGATCGACTCCCTGACCCCCGATCAGGTGAAGAGCTTCCTGGCCCAACTGCGCTCCATCGTTGTAACCGAGGGCATCCCGCGTGTCGTGGAGGCCTTCAACGGCGAGGCCCCGGTCGTGCCGAGCGTAGGCACCGACAGTGACGCCCTGCGCGCGGCGAGCGCGTCGGTGATGAAGATCAACGGCACCGCCTATGCGTGCGGACAGAACCAGTCCGGCAGCGGTTTCGTGATCGCTCCGGATCGGGTTCTCACCAACGCTCACGTCGTCGCCGGGGTGGAGGAGCCCGTCGTCGTCACGCCCGACGGCAGGTCCCGTTCTGGTCAGATCGTCTACTTCGACCCGATCGTGGACCTCGCCGTGATCGCAGTGCCGGGGCTCGAGGCTCCCCCGCTCTCCCTTGGCGACAATCTTCCGCCGGGCAGCCTCGCGGTGAGCAGCGGCTATCCCTTCGGCGGGCCATTCGAATCGGCGCCGGCCGAGGTCGTCGCCGTGGCCCCAGCCCTGGTCGCCGACATCTACGGGCAGGACCCGTCCTCCCGGCAGATCTACACGCTGGCTGCCGACGTCGACCACGGCGAATCGGGCGGCCCCCTGCTCAGCGAGGCCGGCATCGTGACGGGCGTCATCTTCGCGAAGTCGACCACCACCGAGAACCTCGGCTACGCCCTCGCCATGGAGGAAGTCGACCCGGTCGCAGAGCAGGCCGCCACGCTCGGCTCCCCGGTCTCGTCCGGCACCTGCATCAGCGGCTAACTGAGTGAGTCCGCGTCGACTGACTGTGTCGCTGCCTACGGTCAAAACTGACTGTGCCCGGTGGACTCTGGTGCTCCAAAGCGGAACGCCGCACCGGGTACCGAACCAATTCGACGGAGGTTCTCGCGTAAGACTGCTCTTTCGGAGTGGGGTGACCCGTGGTTTCCGGCAGAATCTCCGTCGGATTCGTTCGGGGTGGGCGGAAGAGCCAGTCGCAAACCCCCGTCCGCGAACTCTCAGCGCCGGCGGCCATGAGCACTCACCCATCTGGTCCGCGATGGCAGACTAGACAGGTCCTGAACCAGCGGGACCACAGGAAAGGTCCCACCGTATGACGATCATCGCCGCCGCCGACGGTTCGGCCCTGGGCAATCCCGGCCCCGCCGGATGGGCCTGGTTCGTCAACGATTCCTGCTGGGCCGCCGGCGGCTGGAAGCACGCCACGAACAATCAGGGCGAACTGAAGGCCGTGCTCGAACTGTTCCGGGCAACCGCCCACCTCGACGACGACCTGCTCGTGCTGTGCGACAGCCAGTATGTGATCAACTCCATCACCAAGTGGATGCGCGGTTGGAAGGCCAAGGGCTGGCGCAAGGCGGACGGCAAGCCCGTGATGAACCTGGACCTGCTCCAGGAGCTCGACGAAGCTCTGGCCGGACGCCGCTACCGGTTCGAATGGGTCAAGGGCCACGCTAACCACCCGCTCAACGAGGCCGCGGACAGCAGGGCCCGAGCCGTGTCGGAGGCGTACCAGCGGAACGCGCCGATCAAAGCCGGCCCCGGCTGGGTGCGGGAGGGCGATGCCGCACCCGTTCGGCGCTCCGCGCTGACCTCGGCCACGAAAGCACGGACCGTCGCTTCGCCTACCGCCACCCTGAAGCTGCCGGCCGGCCCGTCGCATCCGAAGCTGTTCGCGTTCGACGAGCTGGATGCCTCCCACACCGTGTCACTGGAACTCTCCGCCGACGAGCACGCGCGTCTGACCGAACGTGCCGCCAGGCTCGGCGTCAGCGTCGAAGAACTTCTTCACGGCCTGATCTGACCTCGGTCTGCTTCGCCACGTTCTTCGCCGCGTTCTTCGGCGGCAGAAGGGTGTTCGCCTCGTCGAGGGACATGCCGTTGGTCTCCGGAATCTTGGTCAGCACGAACACGAATGACAGCGCCGCGAACAGCGTGTACAGGCCGTAGGTCATGGGCAGCGAGACTGCCGCCAGCGGCGGGAACGTGACGGCGATCAGGAAGTTCGCGATCCACTGGGCCGCTGCGGCGATGCCGAGCGCCTTCACCCGGATGGTGTTAGGGAACATCTCGCCGAGCAGCACCCAGACCACCGGGCCCCAGGACGCACCGAAGAAGACCACGAACACGTTGGCCGCGACCAGGGCGATCCCACCCCACGCACCGGGCAGGCTGATCTCGCCGTTCACGGTGACCGCCTGGCTGAAGGCGATCGCCATCGTAGCCAGCGACAGCGTCATACCGATGGAACCGGTCATCAGGATCGGCCGACGTCCGATCCGGTCGATCAGGGCGATGGCGATGAAGGTAACCGCGATGTTGGTCAGGCCGGTGAACACCGAGATGGTGAGCGAGCTCGACTCCTCGAAGCCGACCGCCTTCCACAGGGTGGTCGAGTAGAAGAAGATCACGTTGATGCCGACGAACTGCTGGAACATCGACAAGAGGATGCCGATCCAGACGATCGGGCGCAGGCCGAAGGCCGTGCCGCGCAGTGACCCGGAACGCTGACCCAGAGTGTCGGCCTTGATCGAGGCACGGATGTCGCGGATCTCGCGGTCCACATCGCCGTTGGGCCACACCTTCTGGAAGACCGCGCGGGCCTCCGTCTCACGGTCTTTCAGCACCAGGAACCGGGGGGACTCCGGAAGGATCTTCGCGATCACGAAGTACACGGCGGCGGGCAGCGCGCAGGCCAGGAACATCAAGCGCCAGGCGTCGATCCCGAACAGGGAGGGCTCACCCGCGCCTCCCGCGGTGTTGGCGAACACGGCGTCGGACAGTAGAGCGGAGAAAATACCGATCGTGATGGCGAGTTGCTGGAGCGATCCGAGGCGTCCCCGAATGGCTCGCGGTGAGATCTCGGCGATGTACGCCGGGGCCACCACGGATGCGAGCCCGATGCCGAGACCGCCGACGATGCGCCAGAGCACGAGGTCGTAGATGCTGAAGGCGAAGGCGGAACCGACCGAACTGACGAAGAACATGATCGAGCCCAGAAGCATCACCGGGATTCGACCGTAGCGATCGCCGACCCGGCCGCCCAGGTAGGCCCCGGCTGCGGCACCCAGTAGCGCGCTCGCGACCGCGAATCCGGTGAGGGTCGCCGTGAGCGCGTACTCGTCTTGAATGGCATTCACCGCGCCGTTGATCACGGACGCGTCGAACCCGAAAAGGAACCCGCCGAAGGCTCCCGCCACCGCCAGCGCGATGACCTTTCCGTTCGTGGATGGTTTCTCAGTCTCGGTCATCGTCAAGGCCTCTGTCTCATTGTTGAACAATCCAAAAAGCCTACGCCCCAACGACAGGGTGCCGAACCTCGGCGGAACCTGCGCCCGTCAGCTCCCTGTGCTATCCATGACCCATGACTCGATTCCTCGGAGTTGACCTGGCCTGGGCCGAAGGCAGCACGTCGAAACCGGCCAATGAATCCGGCCTGGCGTGCATCGACGAGACCGGCCGGGTGCTCGACGCCGGTTGGGCCCGCGGCACGGATGCCGTGATGCGCTGGATCGACTCCCTGTGGGAACCCGGCGCCGTGCTGGCGGTCGACGCGCCCCTGGTGGTGAACAACCCCACCGGCATGCGCCTGTGCGAGCGGGAAACCGGCAGTCGCTACGGCCGCTGGCATGTCTCCGCGAACGCCTCGAACCTCGGCCGCCCCTGGGCAGGCGGGGTGACGATCCGACGCCGATTGGAAGCCTCCGGCTGGACCTACACCGACGGCCTCGCGCCGGTGGATAAGGCCACCCCCAGCTTCTTCGAGTGCTACCCCTACACGACGCTCGTGGGCGCGGCGGAGTTCGGTTACCTCGACAAGCGACCCCGCTACAAGCGCATGGGCACCTCCCTTCCGCCGGACGAACGCCGGACGAAGCGGGCCATGGTCTGCGATGACCTCATCCAGCGGATCTGGGGGCTCACCCGAGCGTCGCCGCCGCTCGACCTGGGCTCCCATCCCGTCTCGGACGCCCTGGTAACGGAGCATTCACCGTTGGTCGACCGAGCCTACAAACACCGCGAAGACCTGATCGACGCCCTGCTCTGCGCCTGGACGGCCTCGCTCTGGTGGCACCGGGGCACGGAGCGCTGCCAGGTTCTCGGCGCCTCGGACACCGTGTCGGAGCTCGGTCACCGACCGACCATCATCGCGCCGGCCCGGCCGGAGCAGCGCCGCGGCGACGAGGGGGCGCGGCTCGTCACCGCACCGGGTACCAGCGCGTCCTGACCCGCTCGGTCACCTGCCACGACACCGGCTCCACGCGGGTGCGAGCCGTGGCGAGCACTCGGTCGCCGACCAGGAGGGCCATCGCGGCATCATCCGCCGTGAACCGCACGATCGCGCGCGGAGAACCGGCCACCACGGCGAGATCGGATGCCTCCACGGTCGTCAGCTCCGCGGCGGCAGCCGTCAGGTGCGGCAGGACGGAGTCCGGGGCGATGCCCGAATGGAGAGCACCGATGATCAGGGTGATACGGAAAGACGGCATCCAGTCAGCGTAGGCGGGTACGCACGAACAGGTGTCCACACTGATCGCAGCTGTCCATTGGTCGCAGGTGTCCTCAGGTCAAGGCACGCCCGACGTCCCGACAGAGTCGAGGCCCACCATGATCTGGCGCGCCCCACTTCTGGCACCGCCCGCGTTCCTGACACTCACCTCCTGGTCGGGAGGTCTGACCCGGAGTTCGGCCCCGACGCGCTCAGTCCCCGGTGGCCGACGCGGAATCCGGCTCCGGCTCCGGAAAGCGCACCTCGACCGGTGTCCGGTCCGCCAGCTCGTCCCCGGCTGGATGAGTCAACTCAATGATCACGACGCTCGGTGCCTGGCCGAGCAGGTCGAGGATGGATCCGATCTCCAACCCGGAGTAGGGGTCGTCGACATCGAGCACCTCCGGCCGCACCCCGAACAGACGGTCGGACGCGGCGATCATCAGCACGGCGCCGCGGTGTTCGGCCTGGTCGAAGATGCGGCCGAGGTTGTCCTCAGTGGCGGCGGCGCTGGCTCCCACGACCTCGTTCAGGGGTACCGTCACAAGAGACTTGCCCAGTTCGTTCGCGACGGATGCCGCGGCCTCGGCCTTCGCCACGGCATCCGCTCCCGTGAACACGGCGAGCGCACCTGCCCCGGCCAGCTTCACGACATCACGGACGGTGCCGACCACTGCCGTGCGCTCGGCTGCGTCCAGGGTGAAGGAGGCCATCACGCCGAAGGACAGTCGCAGCGGCGCGTTGGATGCCAGCCAGAGGGAGGTCAGCACCTCGTTGGTCAGCGGCGAGGGTGAGAGCCAGACCTGCAGGTTGTCTGCCGAGCCGATCGGGACGTTCAGCACGGGATGGCGTTCGATGGCGGCGCGCGCTGCACCGAAGGCACGGTGGCTGCCGGCATCCGTGTCGACGTCGTCGCCGGGAAAAGCACTCACCAGGTAGTGCAGCTCCGAAATCACTCGGCTGGGTCCCCGCTGGGTCTCCTCCCGATAACTGATCAGGCTGTCGTAGTAGAGGAACAGGTTGATGGAGGGGCCGGCGACACCGGTGCGGGGTGCGCCGAGCGCGTAGGCCGTGACCTGCAACCCGATCGGCGGGGAAGACAGCAGTCGTTGGAGCGCGACGGTCGTCGAGGCGATGGCCTGGCCGTAGTTGGTGAGCGACGACATGGGGACCCCGGCTTCTGAGAGCTTCTGGATGCGAAAGTGAGCAGCCAGAGCCACGGTACTCCGGCTCACCAACCAGGTCGAGGAGTTCGGCTGCGCCACGGCGGAACCGGCCCGGTGCCGGTCCCGTGAATGCCGTAGCCTGCTTCGATAGATGTGTTCCTCGCGGTATCCGCCGCAGTGAAGGAGTTCCATGGACTACTCGGCAACGATCGTGGCCCAGGCCCACGTCACCAAGCCCGACGCACTGCGGCTGATCGCGGAGGCGGCCGGGTCGACCGTGCGGGATGCCGGGACGGCACATCCGTTCGTGCCGCTCGTCGGCGGCGGTCGCGTCGAAGTGGAGATTCCCAAGTTCGGCGAGGGCCCGCCGCTCGCGATCGATGTCTTCAACCCCCACGGGGCCGCGCAGGCCCGGGCTTCGGCACTGTCAGTGCAGGCTGCCCTCGCCGGTGTGACCGATTGGCCGACCGAGGTCAGGTAGCCGCGTGCGCGGCAACCGGCCCAGGTAGACCCTCACCCGCCGCTGCACTCCTCCCCCCTTCCCGATGCGGATCAAGCCGCAGCGAACCTCGGTGCGACGACCGCGTCCCGATGACGCGCTCCCGAGGTCTCCCTCCCGCGTGCCCTCCGCGGCGAGACCCCTGCACGCGTCGCGGCGCACCTTATGGAGGCCGGCGCACGGTAGAGAGCCGGTTGCCTGGTGGGGTGTCCTTCGGGTCGTTTTGTGGGGTGTGTCGTTTCTTGGGCGTGGTTCGGTGGTCTGGGAAAACGGTTCATGGCCCAGAAGGGCCGCGTCGGACTCACGAGGCGCCCCACGGGCGACGCTCACCACTCGGTGCGTGCACGCTCCTGCTCGACGACCTCTTCCCGGTCGACCAGGCGGCGCAGTCCGGCGAGCGGCTGCGCCATACGGTGATTGCCTCGGATGCGTGGCTCCACCCGGTCGAGGAAGGCCCAGTACCCGGCGGTGAACGGGCATGCGTCCTCGCCCAACCGTTTCTTCGGGTTGAACGTGCACGCGCCGCAGAAGTCGCTCATCTTCGAGATGTAGGCGCCCCCGGAGGCGTACGGCTTCGTGGCGACGATCCCGCCGTCGGCGTGCTGGGACATCCCGACCACATTGGCGGGCATCACCCACGGGGCGCCGTCGACGAAGGCGTTCGTGAACCATTCGGTGAGCTCGGCCGGTTGGTAACCGCGCTGCAGCGCCCAGTTGCCGAGCACCATCAGCCGCTGAATGTGGTGCGCATAGCCCGTGCGGCGCACTTCGTCGAGCACGTGGCTGAGGCACTTCGCCCGCACGGAACTGCCGTCGAGCTCGAGGAACTCCCGCGGCAGGGCCACCTGCGCCTCGAGGTGGTTGCTGCGCCGCACGTAGTCCTCACCCAGGTGCCAGTACAGGTGCCAGACCCAGTCCCGCCAGCCCATGATTTGGCGCACCACGGCCTCCACGCTCTGCAGCGGGGCTCCCCCGGCCTCGTACGCGGCGACGACGGCGTCGATCACCTCCCGCGGATGTAGCAGCCCCAAATTAAGGGGAACGCTCAGCCTGGCATGGGCCATCGTCTCGTCCCCGAGCAGCGAGGCATCCTCGAAGGGGCCGAAGTCGCTCAAACGCGTCTCGACGAAATCGGCGAGCGCCATGAGTGCTTCCGCCCGGGTGGCGGCGAACCGGCGGGGTCCGTCCTCGCCGATCAGCCGAATGCGCCCCTCGGCCTGCCACCGGTCGAGGTCGGCGCGCACCTGCTCGTCGATGTCGTCCTCCACCGGATGGAAGGGGTCCGGCAGCCCCAGGCCCACCGCTCCCTTCGGCGGCGGCTGACGGTTGTCGTGGTCGAAGTTGAACCGGCCGCCCTCGGGATCGGGCCCGCGCATGAGCAGCCCGGTTTCCGTGCGGGCATGGCGATAGAACTGGTCCATGATCAGCCGGGATGGCGGTCTCCCCGCGACCCAGACGGCGAAGTCGGCCTCACTGGTCACGAAGCCGCGGCTGGGCAGCACCCGCGCGCCGAGCTCGTGAACCAACGCGCGGGAACCCCACGAGGTGGGGTTGACCACCTCGAGGTCACGGCCGGCCAGCACATCCCGGTAGTGCTCGGCGCGCAGGTACTCGACTCGATCACCGAGCTCCCTGGCCCGGTGCCTGAGGGCGGTGAGAATGAGGTGCGCTTTGGCTCGGTGGTAGGGGCGCCGACCGAGAACGCCGACCGACTCCACCATCAGGATCGGTCCGCCGTCATCGAAATGGGGGCCGAGCTGGTCGGCGAAGAGAAAGCGAGGCACTGCCATGGCTTCGAGTCTAGATGCCGTGCCGCACGCGAGGTTCGAGGCCGATGCTCAGCCGCGACGGGTTAGCCTCGGTCCATGGGCAGGTTCGTGGACAGTTGGCGGTCGCACCTTCTGGTGACCTTTTCGGGGAACGGGTCAGGTCGCCCGCAGTGGGTCGAAAAAATCGAAGAGGGCGACGATATCGGCTTCTTCGGTCCGGGCTCCGCCTCCTGGGCCGTGCACGGTGGGATGGCAACGATGGTCGCCGGCATCCGTGCCCTGCTGATGCAGACCCTTCATCCCGGCGCGATGGCCGGCGTACACGATTGGTCGCGCTATCGGGAAGACCCGCTCGGGCGGCTCTCCGGCACCATTCAGTGGCTCGTCACCGTGACCTTCGCCGACACGACCCTGGCCGAGCACGAGTCGTCCCGCGTGGGGCGCTTCCACGACCGGGTCACCGGCACCTACCGCGACGCCCAGGGCATCGAGCGCCCCTATGCCGCCGGGGACCCCGAACTGCTCGCCTGGGTGCACATCGTTTTCACCGACGCCTTCCTGGCCTCGCACACGATCTGGGGTGACCCCATCCCTGGCGGGGCCGACGGCTACGTGCGCGAATGGGCCAAGGCCGGAGAACTCGTCGGCGTGCACAATCCGCCGCGCTCCGCGTCCGAACTGCAGGCACAGCTGGATGCGTTCAAGGATGCCGGCATCCTCAAGAGCGACGAGCGCGTGGCCGAGGCTGTGCGCTTCATTCGCAATCCCCCGCTCCGGCCCGCCATGATGCCCTTCTACCGGGTCATGTTCGCCGGCGCCGTCGCCTCGATCCCCCGCGAATACCGCGAGCTGCTCGGCCTGCGGCGCTCCCTGCTCCCGGCGGTCTGGGGCACCGGCGCCGTTCTCCGCCTGGTGCGCCTGCTGCTCGGCCGGTCGTCGACCTCAGAGGATGCCGCCCGGGCCCGTATCGCGCGTCTCTCCGCCGAGAACCCCGCCTAAACTGATCGGATGCCTCCGCGCCCTGACCGCTCGCGCACGGGCGCGACTCGCTCTCGCCGCTTCCCCTTCCGACTGCTGGTGATCGGGCTGGCTGCCCTCGTTCTGACCTCACTGGGAATCTTCGCAGCCGTCAACCCCGACCTTTCGGAGACCGACGGGGACGTGCAGGTGACCCGCCCCGAAGGTCGCCCCCTGCGCGTGCTGTTCGTGGGCGATTCGATCAGCTACGGCCTCAACGCGCAACTGCAGGACCTGGGCTTCCGTCCACTGATGGTCGATGCGCTCGCAGAGGACGGCCCGGTTCAGGAATTCCACAAGAATCGGGCCGGTGCCACCACCCGCACGGTATCCAGGCTGGTCGATGTGCCGGAGAACCTCGACCTGGCCGTGGTCGAACTGGGCACCAACGACGTGCTCGACCAGACCGCGCCCGACAAGTTCGCGCTCAGCTATCGGGCACTCCTGAACCGCGTGCACACCGAGTCTCCGGGCGTCCCCCTCGTCTGCGTTGGCACCTGGGGAACCGCGGATGAGACCGACGCGTACAACGACATCATCGACCACGAGTGCGCCCGAGAAGGCGGCGCCTTCGTCAGTCTCTACGACCTCTATCCGATCGAGGCCAATCGCGGCCCCGCCGGACGGGATGTCTTCGGCGGCACGAGCGATCGTTTCCACCCCAACGACGCAGGCTACCGAGCGATTGCCGAGCACCTTCTAGGCCGCATCAGCATACGCTGAACTGCGTCGCATATCGCGGGGCGAAAGTACACCCCCTTGATGATTTCCTCTCCGTGAGGAAACCTCCAAGCATGAGACAAAACGACTGGGTACTCACCGTCCACTGCCGGGAGTGCGGGATCGGCGGCACAGCCCAAGTCGGAACCGACCGGCGCATCGTCTGGCCGGTGATCGTGCACGAGGGCGACTGCGAACTCGCCGATGACAAGGACCTCGTGGAGTCCCGCTCCGGGCATCCCGCGCATGGAGTCCGCCAGTCGGCTTACGCGCGCTGACGGGCTCACCCCCGGCAGGATTATCGCCAGAGAAAGCACGAGCACGTCCGGGCGAACGATCGAC
Organism: Cryobacterium sp. TMT2-18-2; assembly: GCF_004402245.1. Classification (NCBI taxonomy): domain Bacteria; kingdom Bacillati; phylum Actinomycetota; class Actinomycetes; order Micrococcales; family Microbacteriaceae; genus Cryobacterium; species Cryobacterium sp. TMT2-18-2. The sequence continues at coordinate 24,491 of NZ_SOFU01000042.1, read as the reverse complement.
TGCCCGGCCATCTGCAGTGCTGCACAGGGTGAAGCCGCGCCGACGGCGCCCGCCGGTCGTTACCGCTCCGAGGCGAAGAACGCGCCGATCGCAGCGCTCAGGGCCACCGGGTCGCTCACGTGGCACAATTCGCGGGCGGAATGCATCGAGAGCAGCGGGATGCCCACGTCGACCGTGCGGATGCCGAGCCGCGTGGCGGTCAGCGGGCCGATGGTGGAGCCGCACGGCACCGTGTTGTTCGACACGAATTCCTGGTATTCCACGCCGGCCTGCGCGCAGATTCGGGCCCAAAGGGCCGCACCCGCCGCATCTGTCGCGTAGCGCTGCGTGGCGTTGATTTTCAGCAGCGGGCCGCCCCCGGCGACGACCATGTTCGCCGGGTCGTGCTTCTCCGGGTAGTTCGGGTGCACCGAGTGACCCGCGTCGGCCGACACGCACCACGAGCCGGCGTAGGCGCGCAGGCGATCACTGACGGATGCCCCGAGTCCTGCCCCGATCCGGGTCAGAATGTCGTCCAGCAGCGGCCCGCTCGCACCCGTTCGGGTCTCGGAACCGAGTTCCTCGTGATCGAAGGCCGCGAGCACCAGGATCTGACCGGCCGGTGCCGGGGCTCCGATCAGGGCGACCAGGCCGGCGTGCACCGAGGAGAGGTTGTCCATGCGCCCCGCGGCGAAGAGCTCGCAGCCGAGGCCGAACCGGGCCGGATGGGCCGTGTCGGCCGTGAGGATGTCGTAGCCGGCGACCTCCTCTCCCGCCAGCCCGGCCAGGCCCGCCAGGTGCCCGACCAGGTCGGCCTGACTCGTTTCCCCCACCCCGAACACCGGGGTCAGGTGCCGCTGACGGTCGAGAGTGAGGCCGGTGTTGGCGTCCCGGTCCAGGTGGATGGCCAGCTGCGGGATGCGGCAGAACGGGCCCGTGCGCACGAGGTGCTCGGTGCCGTCGATGGTGGTGAGCCGGCCGGCGAGTTCGAGTTCGCGGTCGAGCCAGGAGTTGAGCAGAGGACCGCCGTAAACCTCGACCCCGGCCTGCAGCCAGCCGTGGGCGCCGATGGTCGGCTTCGGCTTCAGCTTGAAACCGGGCGAGTCGGTGTGCGCCCCCAGAATGCGAAACGGTGTCGTCGGGCCGGCCCCGTCCGGCTGCACCCAGGCGACGACCGCGCCGTCGCGCACGAGGTAGCGCCGTCCGGGCGCACCGGACCACTCCTCGGTTTCGCTCACCCGGTCGAAGCCGGCGGTGTCCAGGCGGCGGGCAACCTCCGCGGCAGCGTGGTACGACGACGGGGAGGCGGTGATGAACTCGGCGAAATCGTCGATGTAGTCCGGTGTGGATGTCATGGGTCATATCCAACCACCCTGCGTACTATGTCCACATTCAGGGCCGAGCAGTCACGGCCCGGCATTCACGGCCCAGAGGAGCGCCCATGAACCAGCCGAGCCAGCCGAGCCAGCCGCCGCACCCGGCCCGCGCCGCCTTCGACGCCGTGATCTTTGACCTCGACGGCGTGGTCACCGACACGGCCGCCGTGCACGCCCGGGCGTGGAAGGCCCTGTTCGACGAGGCACTGCCGGGGCTGACGAAGTCGCCGGTGCCTTCGTTCGAAATCGAGAGCGACTACCGGCGGTACGTCGACGGGCGGGCGCGGGAGGACGGCATCCGTGCGTTCCTAGCCTCGCGCGGGATCGAACCGGCGCATGGCCGGGCGACCATCGACGCTCTCGCCGGCCGCAAGCAGGAGCTGTTCACCCGCGAGCTCGCCGTCGGCGGGGTGCAGGCGTTCCCCGGCACGCTGGCGCTGTTGCGCCGGTTGAAAGAGCAGGGGCTGCCGGTGGCCCTCGTGACAGCGAGCCGCAACAGCGCCGCCGTGCTGACCGCGGCGCGCCTCACGGGCCTATTCGACGTCACGGTCGACGGCACCGACGCCGTGCGGATGCGCCTGGCCGGCAAACCCGACCCGGCCCTGTTCCTCGAGGCGGCCCGGCGACTGCACGTGACGCCGGACCGCACAGTGGTCGTCGAAGACTCCGAGGCCGGGGTGCAGGCCGCGGCGCGCGGCGGATTCGCCCTGGTCATCGGCATGGAGCGTACGGGCGACAACCGGCTGCGCTCGGCCGGCGCCGATCTGGTGCTCACCGACCTCGCCGACCTGGACCTGGCCGGCCTGGACCCCGCTCTGACCGGGAAAAACCGCGGCTGGGCCGGAGGCGAGACCGGCAGCGACCCGTGGTTGCTGCGCTACATCGGCTATGACCCCGCAACCGAGGGGCTGCGGGAGGCGCTCTGCACACTCGGAAACGGCTACTGGGGCACTCGCGGCGCGGCGGCCGAGTCCACCGACGACGGCGTGCACTACCCCGGAACCTACCTCGCCGGCGTCTACAACCGGGTGCAGACGACCCTCGGCGAGCGCACCGTCGAAGACGAGCACCTGGTCAACGCCCCCAGCTGGCTGCCGCTGGGATTCAGGGTGGCCGACGGGGACTGGTTCGACGTCGGCCACACCGAGCTGGTCACCTATCTGCAGGAGCTGGACCTGCGGCGCGGCGTGCTGACCCGGGTCATCCGTTTGCGCGACGAAGCGGGGCGCACCACCCGGGTGACCTCCCGGCGGTTCGTGTCCCAGGCCGCCCCGCATGTGGCCGTGCTCGACACCACGTTCGAGGCGGAGGACTGGACCGGCCCGGTGACCGTGCGCTCGGCCCTCGAGGGCCGGGTCTTCAACCGCAATGTTGCCGCCGACCGGCTTCTCACCAACGCTCACCTGATTCCCCACACCGGCACGCAAATCGACGCCGAGACCGTGCTGCTCGAGATGGAGACCACGCAGTCCGGCATCCACATCGCCCTGGCGGCCCGCACCCGGGTGCAGAGGGACGAGCAGCCGGTCGAGTCCCCGCGGCACCTGCTCACCGACGACGCCGGCTGGGTGGCGCACGAATTCACCCTGGATCTGGAGCCGGGGCATCCGGTCAGGGTGGAGAAGACGGTCGTCGTCAGCACCTCCCGCGACCGGGCCATCGCCTCGCCGGCGCGGGCGGTTGCCCTCTGGATGCGGCGCCTGCCGCACCCGGCGGACCTGTTGGAGGCGCACGAACGGGCCTGGCAGGTGCTCTGGGACGAGTTCGCGGTGGACATGCGCGCGAGCGATCACCAGTCGCTCGCACTCAACCTGAACACCTTCCACGTGCTGCAGACGGTGGCGGCCGTCGACGCCGACCTCGACGCGAGCATGCCGGCCCGAGGGCTGCACGGCGAGGGGTACCGCGGGCACGTCTTCTGGGACGAGCTGTTCGTCTACCCGATTCTCACCCTGCGCCGCCCCGACCTGAGCCGCGCCCTGCTCGGCTACCGGTACCGGCGCCTGGGCGAGGCCCGCGCGGCCGCACGGGGCATCGGCCGCGAGGGCGCGATGTTCCCCTGGCAGAGCGGCATCGACGGGCGTGAGGAGACCCCGACGAACCTCTTCAACCCGCTGAACCAGCAGTGGATGCCCGACAATTCGCAAAACCAGCGGCATGTGGGCCTCGCCGTGGCCTACAGCGTCTGGGAGTATTACCAGTCCACCGGCAACACCGAATTCCTGATTCAGCAGGGTGCCGAGATGCTGCTCGAAGTGGCTCGTTTCTTCGCCAGCCTGGCCCGCTACGACGAGGTGGACGACCGCTACGACATTGACGGGGTGATGGGGCCGGACGAGTTCCACGACGGGTACCCCGGGGCGTCGGGCCACGGCCTCCGCAACAACGCGTACACGAACGTGATGACCGCGTGGGTGCTGCGCCGCGCGGTCGACACCGTGGCTCTGTTGCAGAACCGGTACTGCCGGCCCCTCTGGAACCGGCTGCGACTGCGGCCGGACGAGGTCGACCAGTGGGTCCGGATCAGCCTGCGGCTGCGGGTGCCGTTCCACGCCGACGGCGTGATCAGCCAGTTCGAGGGCTACGAGGGCCTGCCCGAGTTCGACTGGGACGCCTACCGGGCCCGGTATCCCTCGATCGCCCGCCTCGACCTGATCCTCAACGCCGAGGGCGACAGCACGAACAACTACCGGCTCTCCAAGCAGGCCGATGTGCTCATGCTGCTCTACCTGCTCTCCGCCGAGGAGCTGCGCGAACTGCTCGAGACCATGGGCTACGAACTGCCGCCGGAGGCGATTGTGCGAACGGTCGAGTTCTACTCGGCACGCTCCACGCACGGCTCCACGCTCAGCAACGTGGTGCACTCCTGGCTGGACGCCCGGCGCGACCGGGAACGGTCGTGGGACTACCTGACCCGGGCCCTCGACAGCGACCTTGGCGACATCCTCGGCGGCTCCACCCACGAGGGCATCCACCTTGGCGCGATGGCCGGATCGGTCGACATGGTCGTGCGCTGCTACACCGGGCTGGAGATCCGGGAGAACATGCTCTGGCTGCATCCCGTACTGCCGAAGGAGCTCGCGGAGGTCACCTTCGCCATCAACTACCGGGAACAGCCGATCCGGCTGAAACTGACGCCCGGCAACGTGCGCCTACAGCTGCAGGCAGGCGGCGCCGCTCCGATCCGGGTGCGGGTCGAGGGCCGGGAGGCCGTGCTTGCGCCCGGCGAGACCCGCGATTTCCCGCTCGGTTAGCGTCGGTCGTCCCGGACTCCTGAAACCACTATCCCTGTGGGCCAACGCCGCTCGGGGCAGCCTCGGGGTTGGCGAAGGCGGCCAGCAATTCCCCAATGCGGTGACCACGATCCAGAGGGTGGCGAAGCGGCATCCCCGTGTTAAGGCGATAGATGTTGCGCCGTCCCTCCCGTTCGCGCTCGAGATAACCGGCGTCTTCGAGTTCGGTGACGATGCGTTGAGCCGCCCGCTCCGTGATGCCCACCTGGGCCGCGACGTCGCGCAATCGCACATTCGGGTTCTCCGCCACGCACAACAGCACGTGCGCGTGATTGGTTAATAACGTCCACTGCGCCATTCTCCTATTCTCACCCAACTGACCATTGTTTCCTCACACGTGAATCCCGACACTCAATACGTGCTATGTTTTTCGTGTTTTATGAATCGTGAGAAAAGGAGCATTTTTGAACGAGAATGTTACGGTGGCAATGGTCCTGGCGGGACCGTGGGTTGCCGTGCTCGCCTCAGCGATCGCCGGGCGTCTCGGCCGGAGCGGTGAACTGGTTGCTCGCATCGCCGCAGCGGTCGTCAGTCTGGGGTTCGTCTTTACGGCAGCCGTCGCCGTTGCCGTGTCGACCCTGTGGACGGGTTCCATCCAGGTGGGCTTCGGGGAGACAAGCCTGCAACTCGATACCCTGGCACTGATCATGTCGATGCTTGTTCTGGGGCTGTCCTCCCTCATTCAGGGGTTCGCCGTGCGCTACCTGCGCGGGGATCCTCGTCAAATCTGGTTCGTGGTGACCGCGAACCTGCTCACCGGGTTCACCGTGCTGATGGTGTGTGCAGGGTCCGTGGCCCTGTTCGCGTGCGCCTGGGTCGGCGCCGGCGCCGCACTTGTGTTGCTTCTGGCCACCTACTGGCCGCTGGCACAGGCGCGGGAGGGTGTGTGGCGCACCGTGGTTCGCTTTGGTGCCGCCGACACCGCGTTCCTCCTCGCGGTGGCAGTGCTGCTCGTTGGTGCCGGCGGGGACCTGTCCTTCGATCAGCTCGGTGCCGGTGCGTCCGGCCTGAGCGCGCCGGCCCAGCTCACCCTCGCGGTGCTGTTGGTCCTCGCCGCCCTGGCCCGATCCAGCCAGATCCCATTCCAGGGCTGGTTGCCGTTCACTCTCGGCGCCCCGACACCGGTCTCTGCTCTGTTGCATGCCGGGGTGGTCAACGCGGGCGCCATCCTGCTTCTGCGGTTCGCGCCGGCGATCGCCCCTCACCGGTCCGTGATGATCGTCGTCTGCGTGGTGGGCGCGGCCACCCTGGTGTTCGCGTCGGCGGTGCGCCTGGCACGCCCGGACGTGAAGGGCCGACTGGTATTCTCCACGATGGCGCAGATGGGGTTCATGATCATGGCCTGCGGGTTGGGCCTGTTCGCGGCTGCGATCTTCCACCTGGTTGCCCACTCCCTGTACAAATCGACACTCTTCCTCGGCGCGGGAACCGGAGTGCGTCAGCATGCCACCGACCGCGACCTTCCTACCCGCACAGCCCCGTCGCGCCTGGTGGCGGGCCTCGCGGTGGCCATCTCCGTGACCGTGACGGTTGCCGTACTCGTGGCAGCCAAACTGGTGCTCTCCCCCGCCGTGTCGCCCTCCAGCATCGGCCTGTTGGCGTTCGTCGCCCTGACCGCCGGCGTCACCCTGGCCGTGGCACTGGCAACCCACTTCTCGATCCGCACGCTGGTGGTCGGCACCACGGTGACGGCGGCCGTCGGAATCGGCTACGTAGCCTTCCTGCACCTGTTCACGGGAGCACTGGAACCCGGGGTGCCGGTCCAGGGGGCCCCTGGCTGGCTGCTCGTTCTGCCCGCGGTCGGCCTGATCGCCGTCGAGCTGCTGGCTCGAAGCAGCACCGGTGCGGTCTGGCTGCGCGATCGTGTCTACACGTCCGCACTTGCCGCATCCCTGCCCCGTAACCCCATCAGAACTGGAGCACCCCTGTGAGTCTGATCCTACGCGCGCAGGTCGCTGCCGCCGCCCACGACATCGTTCCGGCCTGGCCGTTGGACTCCTTCATCGCCGTGAACCCGCTGGCCGGCCGCGAATCTTACCCATTCGAGACCGAAACAACCGCGGAAGCGGCAACCACCCGCCCCGGGAGCGCCTACCTGGCTGACTATCAGCGCGGTCGAATCACCCGTGATGACATCGACGCAGCACTCCTCGAACGCATCCCCCAGCTGGCCGACCGACGCTTGCGGATCGGCACCGCAGCCGTGTCCGCGGTCCGGGTTGCCGAACTCGATATGCGCCTGGTCGCAGCCGCACCTGCCCCCGAACCGGTTGCGGTGGCGGAGCTGACGTGGCTCGATGAATACCTGGCCGTCTGGGTTGCCGGCTATCTGTGCCCGGACCCGGCGTGGCCCATGCCACACCATGCCGACGGGTTCTACCGGGCCTGGCGAACCCTGGCCTGCCTCGATCCGTCCCTCCCCCGCACGGTTCGGCGCACCCTCACCACACTTTCGCCCGAACCGGACGCGGCGCTGGCGCACGCCCTGCAATGCCTCGGCATCGCGGCGGCCGACGTCCCACGTGCCCTTCGGACCGCACTCGGGCACCTGCCCGGGTGGGTCGGGCACATCAAATGGCGGGCCGAGAAGGTCGGCGACATCGACCTGACCTCGTACCTGGCCGTCCGATTCACGGTCCAGGTTGCGCTCGGAATTACCCCAGCGGCCGACCAGACAACACAGACGGCACAGCCCGACCACACCACGCTGACCTCGGCACCGTTCTGGTTGCGGGCCGAACGGGTTGCGCAGGCGCTCACCGCCGCACGGCCGAGCCGCGAGGACGTCGCCGCGGTCGCTCGGGTCCTGTCCACGCATCCGATAACCGACCAGCGGTACACCTGGCAGAAAGCCTACGAACTGAACTACCGCACCGCCCTGATCGGGGCACTCCGCTCCACCGTCGAGACCCGGGACGGCCGCAACGTGCAGTTGGTGATGTGCATCGACCCCCGGTCCGAGGGGTTGCGCCGCCACCTCGAAGAAAGCTCCTCAGTCGAGACGTTCGGTTTCGCTGGCTTCTTCGGCGTCCCCATCCGGTTCGCCCGCTACCAGGCGCGCGGAGCAATCGACTCGCTCCCGGCACTGCTGAGCGCGCGCCACCACATCACCGAGATCCCCGTCGACCACGAACAAGCACACAGAGTCGTTGCCGCTGGAAAATTCCGAGACGCCCTGCGGCATGCCGTGCATACGGCGGACTCGACAGCGGCGACACCGTTCGCGTTCGCGGAGACGGCGGGATGGTTCTACGGCGGCATCAGCATCCTGCGCACCCTCACCCCGCGCATCCACGCACGGATCGTGCGCGCCCTCTCCCTCTCGTCCCGGGACCTGCGCAGTGACGTGACGATCGCGGACGCGTTCACCCTGGACGAACGTGCCACGTTGGCCGAAACGGCCTTGCGGATGATGGGCCTGGCCCAGTTCGCCCCGCTGGTCGTTTTGGCAGGTCACGGCTCCGAATCGGAGAACAACCTCTACCAGTCCGCACTGGACTGCGGCGCGTGCGGCGGAAATCCGGGGCACGCCAACGCCCGCGCCGCCGCCGCCATCTTCAACGACCCCGAGGTGCGACTGCTGCTCGCCGACCGCGGGCTGCCGATTCCCTTCGACACGTTCTTCGTGGCCGCCGAACACAACACCGTCAGCGACATGGTCACCGTGCTCGACCGCCACCTGATCCCCGACAGCCACACGAGTTCGGCAGACCGCTTCGAGCAGCTTCAGCGCACCGCGGCGGACAAATTGGTGACCGAACGCGCCCGGCAACTACCGGGAGCATCCCCCCGGCATTCCCCCGCACGACTGCGCGGACGTGCCCACGACTGGGCTGAGGTGTATCCAGAGCTCGGGTTGGCGGGAAACGCCACCATGATCATCGGACCCCGCGACATGACCAGGAACGTTGATTTGGGCCGGCGGGTGTTCCTGCACTCCTACCGCACCGAACTGGATCCCACCGGGGCCGCCCTGGAGACGATCATGACCGCCCCCCTCGTCGTGGCGCAGTGGATCAACCACCAGTACTACTTCACAGCCCTGAACCCCGACACTCTCGGCGCCGGAACGAAAACCATCCACAACGCCATCGGCACACTCGGCGTGATCTCGGGCCACAGCGGCGACCTTCGCCGCGGCCTGCCGTGGCAATCCGTGGGTCTGGGCACGGAGCTGTTCCATGAGCCGATGCGCCTCACTGTCGTTGTCGAAGCACCGCTGGCCCGCATCGGAGAGATCATCTCGCGCAACCAAGTCCTGCGAGATCTTTTCGACAATGACTGGATCACCCTCACCGCACGAGATCACCCCACTGCCCTCTGGCACCGCTATACCGCCTACGGCTTCACAGCGACCGCAACCGCTACTCCCGCCGCCACTGCCACCCCGATGGAAGGACCACACACATGAACAATCTCACCAAGATGACCCGACTGGAGATCGTCGTGCCTGCCCGCGACGCCCCCGCCATCCGCGAGCTGGTTTCCTCCGCCGGCGCCACCGGGTACACCTCCGTCTCCGGTGTCTCCGGCATCGGACACCACGGACAACACTCTGGATCCCTGCTCTTCAACGAGTACGACACCCTCACCATGCTCATCACCGTGTTGCCCCCCGACAAGGCCGACGAACTCATCAACGCCGTGCGCGAGCTGCTTAACACCTCCAGCGGCGTCATGTTCGTCGCCGAGACCTACGTCTCAAGGCCCGACTACTTTCAATGACTTCCTCCCACTCCTACTATGCTGGGCGCCTGATCACCTTCGCCACCATGCACGGCAAGGAGCACCTCGCTCAACAGGCATTCCACGACATTCTCGGCGCGACAGTCAGCGCTTCGGGGGGCCTGAACACTGACCAGTTCGGGACCTTCGCCGGCGATATCCCTCGCACCCTCAGCCCCCGCTCGGCAGCCCGCGCCAAAGCGCGGCTGGGTATGCAAATCGCCGGCACCACTCTTGGACTTGCCTCCGAAGGCAGCTTCAGCTCCGGATTCGGTCCTCTCGTTGAAAACATGGAGATTCTCCTGTTCATCGACAAAACCCTGGGGTTGGAACTCGTCGAGGGCGCCGTGAATATCTCCGCGCTGCCCGGAGGCAGACGCGTCGACAACGCCGACAGCGCTCTAGCGTTCGCGTCAGCCGCGGGATTCCCCGAACAGGGAGTGATCGTGCAGAGCACAAACGATAATCACCTGACTGTCTACAAGAACTTCACGCAACTCAGCGACCTCGAGGAAACCGTCGACATGCTTCTGACGGACCAGTCCTCCGTCACGATTCTGCCGGACTACCGAGCGCACAAATCGCCAGCGCGGGCAGAGACCATTCGCAGGCTGAGTTATCAGATGGCTCGTCGCCTCGCTACACCCTGCTCCCTGTGTCAAGCACCTGGGTTCGGTCAGGTAGACATCGAACGCGGCGTTCCCTGTTCCGACTGTAGATCAGCGACCGCATTGATCGCCGCGGACCTCCACGGCTGCGGACGCTGTACCCACAGGACCCGGATACCGCGTGGCCAGGCCACCGCCGACCCGCAATGGTGCGACTATTGCAACCCGTAGTGAAGTCAGGCGTTATTCGTGCTCCCCGTCGGCCTCATGCATGGTGGTCCGCGGCGCGCCTCAGACCTCGGACTGCAGGGCCGCCCGGGCGAACGCGGCACCACCGGGCGTGACGATCCAGCGCGTGTAACTGCTCGTGCCGGCATCGAACACACCGAGTCGGCGCAGCAAGCGCCACTTCGGCAGCACCAGGTTGAACGCCGCGTCACTGGAGAGCGGGGCACCGTCGGCCCGCACCCAACCGATGGTCTCCAAACTGAGGGCCAGCAGCTGTTTGAACAGTTCGGCCTCGTCAAAACCCCGCCGCGCGATGAGTAGGAGCAGCAGCCTGGTGGCGTCGGACTCGGCCGGGTCGCGGCTTTGGTGCGCGGTTCTGGCCAGATGCCACCACAGATCGCGCGGCGCCTCGACGAGCGCCCGGCCGCGACTGGTCTGCAGCAGCATCCCCTTGCTCACTCGGAGCAGGCCCACGCTGCGCAGGTGTGCGCGCAACTCCAGCAGAGGCAGGAAGTGGCTCTCCCGGCTCGCCGTGACGGGCCAGCCCCAGTCGAGCTGGGTCGAGGCTTCCACGACCACCGCGGGCGGGAGGTAGCCGGCCTGGGTCAGACGGATGCCGTGCTCACCGACACGGCGCAGCATCCACTGCACGGGTGCCACCATGCGCTCCATCGCCCGTACCGGCAGCAGAATGGAATCGGTCACCCGTGCCTCCGCGAGCACCAGGCGGAACCCGGCGACGGAGTCGGGGTGCATGCGTGTTTCGAGTTCCTGGACGACCTTCACTGTGCGAGCATAGCGAGGAGTGGCCGCGGAGCCTGATGCGACCGATCGTGTCGGGTATCCGCTCTGCCGTAGCCTTGGATCATGGCCAGAGACATTGCAACCACCACCACAGTCGACCTCGCCGCGATGCTCGCTTTCGTGCGCCCGAGGCACCGGATGCTGCTGGCCACCACCCGCACCGACGGCCGCCCGCAGATCTCGCCCGTGACCGGCGGGGTCGACCCCTCCGGCCGAATCGTGATCTCCTCCTATCCCGCCCGGGCGAAAACCCGCAACGCGGAGCGAAATGTGCTTGCCTCCGTACTGGTGCTCTCGGACGACTGGGACGGAGGCTGGATCCAGGTCGACGGCGACGCCGAGGTGCTGCACATGCCCGAGGCCGGCGACGGGCTGGTCGAGTACTTCCGCTGCATCTCCGGCGAGCACTCCGACTGGGCCGAGTACCGGGCGGCGATGGCGCTTCAGGACAAGTCCCTGATCCGCATCACCCCCAGCCGGTGGAGCCCGATCGGCACGGGCGGCTTCCCGGCCGACGTCGCCGCCCGGCTCGACGCACTGTAGCCGCGCTCGCAGGATCGGCGTCGTGGCGCCCGGCGCACTGTCACCAGCATCTGCGAAGCTGGACGGATGACCGACACCCGCGCCGCCGCTCTCGAGATTCTGCGCAACCTGGTCGGCCGTGACGACGCCGACTTCCACGAGGGACAGTTCGAGGCGATCGAGACCCTCGTCGACCAGCGCCGACGGGCCCTGGTCGTGCAGCGCACCGGGTGGGGCAAATCGGCCGTCTACTTCGTCGCCACGCTGCTGCTGCGCCGCCAGGGAGCCGGCCCCACCATCCTGGTGTCGCCGCTGCTCGCCCTGATGCGCGACCAGGTGGCCGCGGCAGCCCGGGCCGGGGTGCGCGCCGTATCGATCAACTCCTCCAACCCGCACGAGTGGGCAGAGGTGCAGCAGCAGCTGATCGACGACGAGGTCGATGTGCTGCTGGTGTCGCCGGAGCGGCTTAACAACCCGAAGTTCCGCGACGAGCAGCTCCCCGCGCTCCTCGCCCGGGTGGGCCTGCTCGTCGTCGACGAGGCCCACTGCATCTCCGACTGGGGCCACGATTTCCGGCCCGACTATCGGCGCCTGCGCGACCTGATCGCCCAGATGCCCGCCGGGGTGCCGGTGCTGGCGACCACGGCCACGGCGAACAGCCGCGTGGTGACGGATGTCGCGGCACAGCTGGTTTCGACCGGCCCGACCACCGTGGCAGGCGCTGAGGTGGTCACCATCCGCGGCCCGCTCGCCCGGGCATCCCTGCGCCTCGGCGTACTGCGCCTGCCCGACTCGCGCACCCGGCTGGCCTGGCTGCTCAGCCACATCGACGAGTTGCCCGGTAGCGGCATCATCTACACCCTCACCGTCTCGGCGGCGGAAGACACCGCACGTCTGCTGCGGGAGGCCGGGCACCCGGTGCGTGCCTACACCGGGCAGACCGACACCGCGGAACGGGAGGAGTCCGAGGGCATGCTCAAGCGCAACACGGTCAAGGCCCTCGTCGCCACCAGCGCCCTGGGCATGGGGTTCGACAAGCCCGACCTCGGCTTCGTGTTGCACCTGGGTGCCCCGTCCTCCCCCGTGGCCTACTACCAGCAGGTCGGCCGCGCCGGCCGCGCCACCGAGAACGCCGACGTGCTGCTGCTGCCCGGAGTCGAGGACGAAGACATCTGGCAGTACTTCGCCACCTCCTCGATGCCCAGCCAGCACAAGGCGGAAGCCGTGATCGGGGCGCTCACGGAGCATGGATTGGCCCCGCTGTCCACACCGGCGCTCGAGGCCCGTGTCGACCTCAAGCGCAGCCCGCTCGAGCTGCTGCTGAAAGTGCTCGACGTCGACGGCGCCGTGCGCCGCGTCACCGGCGGCTGGGTGTCCACCGGCCGTCCCTGGTTCTACGACCGGGAACGCTACGAACGCATCGCCGCCGCCCGGGTGAGCGAGCAGCAGGCGATGCTGGACTATGAGCGCACCACCGGCTGCCGGATGGAATTCCTGCAGCGCGCGCTCGACGACGACACCGCGGTGGCCTGCGGCCGCTGCGACAACTGCACCACGGCCTGGTTCCCCGGCGACGTGCAGCCCGAGATGGCCTCGGCCGCCGCCCGATCCCTCGACCGGGTCGGCGTGGCTCTCGAGCCGCGCGCGCAGTGGCCCACCGGGGTGGCGAGCCTGGGCGTGAACGTGCGCGGCAACATCCCGACCGGCGAACGGATGCTGCCCGGCCGCGCCCTCGCCCGCCTCACCGATCTGGGCTGGGGCGGCCCGCTACGCGACCTGTTCGCCAACCAGTCCTCCGACGCGCCGTCCACGGATGCCCCGGCGAGCCCGGCCCTGATCCAGGCCTGCATCCGCGTGCTGGCGGAGTGGGGCTGGGACGAACGGCCGGCCGCGGTGGTGAGCGTGCCCTCGCGGCGGCATCCGTTGCTGGTCGGATCGGTGGCTCAGGCGTTCGCCGAGGCCGGCCGCCTGCCCTGGCTCGGCTCGCTCGACCTCGTGAACGGCGGCCCCACCGGCACGGCGGGCGGCAACAGCGCCTACCGGCTCTCCAACGTCTGGGACCGTTTCGCGGTGGGACCGAAGCTGGCCGCGGCCCTCGACACGGTGCAGGGCCGACCGATCCTGCTCGTCGACGACCTCGCCGACAGCCGCTGGACGCTCACGGTCGCGGGCCGCCTACTGCGTCGCCAGGGGGTGGCGGCCGTGCTGCCGTTCGCGTTGGCGTTGAAGTCCTGAGCTGCCGGAGAACTGAAGCTTTCGCCCTGACGTCAACGCAGCGCGCGCAGCTTGACCGTGCGCTGCAAGCCGACCTCGTCGGCCTGGACTCCCCCGACCGCTCCGCAGTGGGCTGACTGCATGGACAGGCGCACCAGGTCAACGCCGCGCAACCCGGGCCAACCCTGCACCAGGTGGCGCCAGGTTGTTGGCACAGCTCCCAGCCCCCAGCGGGCGGCGGTCAGCGCGCCAGCGAGACCTGCTACGGCGTCGGTGTCGCCGCCGCCGCGCGCAGCGACTTCGATGGCGCGACGCACCTGGCCGGCATCCGTTCCCCGGGCGTACGTGATCGCCGACCAGGCGGCCTGCAGGGTCTGCACGACCCAGCCGTTACCCGGAAAATCCGCGGACCGTTCACGCTCGGCATCGTCAAACCGGGCCGACCAGTCCGCGCGGCGCTCGCTCGGCAGGGCGGACAGGCCCACCCGAATGTCGAGTTCGCCCTCGAGCACGGCGTGCCGCAAAGCGAGCCCGAACAGCACGCAGGCATCGCCTGCCTCGGTTTCACGGTGCGTCAGCTCGCTGACCAGGCGCGCGGCCTCGGCCAGGGCGACCGGATCGCCGAGGAACGCCAGCGCCACCGGCGCGGTTCTCAGGAGCGATCCGTTGCCGGCGCTGCGCCCGCTGCGGTCATGCTGCTCCCTCGCCCCGCGACGAACGGACTCGGCGTTCGGCTCGCTGCCCGAGAGCACCGCCCCCAGCTGCACACCCGCGTACGGTGCCGATTTCGCCCAGGCCGCCCAATGGGCCACGACGATGTCGAGGACCGAGTCGTCTCTGAGATCCCCGCCCTCCGCCGCGGCCATCGCGAGCGGCACCGCCATGGCCGTGTAGTCGGTCCACTCGCCGGGTGCCCAGTGGAAGCCGCCGCCGCCGCGCATGCTGACCGGGGTGGTTTTCGGTAGCGGCCCGGCGAACTCGTAGCCGGCCCCGAGCGCGTCCCCGCAGGCCATGCCCAGCAGCACCGCTGCTGATCGGTCGTGTTGGTCGGCAGTCAGCTTCATTGCAGGCTCCTTCGGGTCGGGCCGATTCGGGTCGGGTAAGGACCGGAGTACCTGCACATCCGAGAATGAACGCCGGATGTGCGGGGCGAACGTAGCCTATTCCGGCCGAAAATCCCCGGCAAGGCCATTGACCGGGGCCTAACCGGTGTGTGACGCGGCGCGTCACGGGAATACTTACCGGGGCGCACTCCTTGTTAGTCTTCGGACGTCGCTTTTCGGCGATGAATGCGCACCTGCAACCTCGGTTAGGTCAGAAAAAATGAAGCTCAAGATCCTGTCGGCGGTATTACTCACAGCGCTCACCGTGTCGCTGGCCGGCTGCTCCGCGAGCACCGACACCGACGATTCAGCCACCACCGGCGCCGACACCTCGCTGTCCTCCGTCACAGACGCGGGCGTGCTCACCATCGGCACCGAGGGCACGTACCGCCCGTTCACCTTCCACGAGGGTGGCTCCGGCGCACTGACCGGTTACGACGTCGAGATCATCGAGGCCGTCGCAGCCGAGCTCGGAGTCAAGGCCAAGTTCGAGGAAACCCAGTGGGACGGCATCTTCGCCGGCCTCGAGGCCGGCCGCTTCGACGTCATCGCCAACCAGGTCACGGCCACCCCGGAACGCGTTGCCAAGTACAACTTTTCGACCCCCTACACGTTCTCGACCGGCGTGATCGTGGTCAAGAGCGACAACACCTCGATCACCTCCTTCGAGACCCTGGCCGGCAAGACCACGGCCCAGTCGCTCACCAGCAACTGGAACACCCTCGCCACCGAGAGCGGCGCACGTGTGCAGGCCGTCGAGGGCTGGGCTCAGTCGGTCGCCCTGGTCGAACAGGGCCGCGTCGACGCGACCGTGAACGACAATCTCACCTTCCTCGACTACCAGAAGCAGACCGGCGCCACCGGGCTCAAGGTCGCCGCGAACACCGACGAGGAGTCCGCGACCTCGTTCGCCTTCGTCAAGGGCAGCACGGAGCTGACGGATGCCGTCGACGCGGCCCTCGAAAAGCTCGCGGCCGCCGGCACCCTGACGTCGATCTCGGAGAAGTACTTCGGGTCCGACGTTTCCCAGTAACCCCGTCCAGCCATGAACCAATCCGCCTGGGACCTGTTCTGGACCTCGCTCGGTCCCATCGTGCAGGGGGCGATCCTCGGCACCATTCCGCTGGCGCTCGCCTCGTTCACGATCGGTCTGGCGCTCGCGCTCGGGCTGGCGTTGATGCGCCTCTCCCGGCGCCGGTGGGTGTCCGGCTTCGCCCGGGTCTACATCTCGATCGTGCGCGGTACCCCACTGTTGGTCCAGTTGTTCGTGATCTTCTACGGCCTGCCGTCGCTGGGCATCCTGATCGATCCGTGGCCGAGCGCCGTGGTGGCGTTCTCACTCAACGTCGGCGGCTACGCCGCCGAAGTGATTCGGGCGGCCATCCTCTCGGTGCCCAAGGGGCAATGGGAGGCGGCCTACATGATCGGCATGTCGCACCGTCGCGCGCTGACCCGGATCATCCTGCCGCAGGCCGCCCGTGTCTCGGTCCCGCCCCTGTCGAACACTTTCATCAGCCTGGTCAAGGACACCTCCCTTGCCTCGCTGATCCTGGTCACGGAGCTGTTCCGCGAAGCACAGCAGGTGGCCGCCTTCAGCCAGGAATTCATGCTGCTCTACCTCGAGGCCGCCCTGGTCTACTGGGTGATCTGCCTGGGCCTGTCCTCGGTGCAGAGCGTTCTCGAGAAGCGATTGGACCGCTATGTCCCCCACTGATCCGATTGATCCGACCGAACCGACGGCCCCGAATGCCGCGGCGACCTCCGACGCCCTGCTCCGCGTGCGCGGGCTCCAGAAGAGTTTCGGCGCCAACCAGGTGTTGCAATCCATCGACCTGACGGTGAATCGCGGCCACGTGCTCGCCCTGATCGGACCCTCCGGTTCCGGCAAGACCACCATCCTGCGCTGCCTGAACGGCCTGGAACTGGCCGACGGCGGAACGATCGACGTGAACGACGAACTGTCGGTCGACTTCGCAGCCATACCGGGGAAGAATCAGCGTGCGGCTCTGCGCGACCGGTCGGCCATGGTCTTCCAGCACTACAACCTGTTCCCGCACAAGACCGTACTGGAGAACGTGCTGGAGGGGCCCGTGGTGGTGCAGCGCCGCCCGAAGGCGGAGGTCGAAGCGGAGGCGCTCGCGTTGCTCGACCGCGTGGGCCTCAGCGCCAAGAAGGACAGCTACCCGTTCGAGCTCTCCGGCGGCCAGCAGCAGCGTGTGGGCATCGTGCGCGCGCTTGCCCTGCGCCCGCAGCTGCTGCTCTTCGACGAGCCCACGTCGTCCCTCGACCCGGAACTCGTGGGCGATGTTCTGCGCCTGATCAAGGAACTGGCGGTGGAGGGCTGGAGCATGGTGATCGTGACCCACGAACTCGAATTCGCGCGCGAGGTAGCCACCGAGGTGGCCTTCGTCGACGGTGGCCGGATCGTCGAGCACGGCGACCCGAATCAAATGCTGCGCCACCCAAAGGAGGAACGCACCCGGCAGTTCCTGCACCGGCTGCTGTTCCCCTTCTAGGTGCACCTCCAGGCGTGGGGCCGACCTCGCCGGGCAGCGGCTCAGCCCCTCACCCGCCCGTCAACTCTTGCGCCCGGAGTCGGGCTGATCCGCTGGTTCAGTCTCGGAATGATCCGCTGCCCGGAGTGAGCCGGCATGAGCTCGCACCGTGGGATCCTGGCGTGTCTTGATCAGGCTGGCAACCGTGGTCACGGTCAAGACCACACCGATGACGATCAGGCTGAGATTCGTGCTGATCTCCGGCACTCGGCCATCAAGGCCGTGCGCCCAATGCAGAACGAGTTTCACACCGATGAAGGCCAGGATGAGGGACAGGCCGGTCGACAGGTAGACCAGCCGGTCGAGGAGCCCCTTGACGAGGAAGAAGAGCGCCCGGAGCCCGAGCAGTGCGAAGGCGTTGGCGGTGAAGACGATGTACGCCTCATCGGTGATTCCGAAGATCGCCGGGATCGAATCGAGTGCGAACAGAAGATCGGTGCTGCCGATCGCAATCAGAACGATAAACAGCGGTGTCACCGCGCGGCGGCCGGCGCTCCGCGTGAACATTCGACCGTCGACATAGTCGTCGGTAACGGTCAGGCCCCGACGGGCCACCCGAACCAGTACGTTGTCTTGCACGTCAGGGTCGACGTTACGGTGCCGGAAGAGCTGTACGGCTGTGAAGATCAGCACCAGACCGAAGATCAGGAACATGAAGGAGAACAGCGAAAGCAGGGCGGAACCCAGTGCAATGAAGATCGCCCGCAGAATGA
The DNA here is from genome assembly GCF_004402245.1 of Cryobacterium sp. TMT2-18-2. Classification (NCBI taxonomy): domain Bacteria; kingdom Bacillati; phylum Actinomycetota; class Actinomycetes; order Micrococcales; family Microbacteriaceae; genus Cryobacterium; species Cryobacterium sp. TMT2-18-2. The sequence goes on along the minus strand of NZ_SOFU01000042.1, from coordinate 6,371 downwards.
GTGCCAGCAGGATCCCGAAGATGAGAACTTTCTGCTGGTATTTCTCCGGGACCGCGAAGGTCGACATGATGATCACGAAAACGAAGAGGTTGTCGATGGACAGGCTCTTCTCAACGATGTACCCGGCGAAGTATTCCGCGCCGAACCCCCAGCCCACCTGCGCCGCGAAAACGAGGCCGAACAGGATCGCGACCGCGATGTACAGCACCGACGAGAGTGCGGCCTCCCGAAACTTAACGACGTGCGGCCGAGCGATGGCCAACCCCAGGTCCAACGCGAGCAGACCCAGAATGACGGCGATGGTGAGCGTCCAGCGGAGCGCAGTTACTTCCAGCAACTGTGACCTTCCTGTCGTGTCCTCAGCGAGAATTTCAGCGTAAGCCTACTCATAAGAGGAACCAAATAAGCATGAACGTCAACAGTATCCTGCCTCTGCTGCTGACCCCCTTCCGGGCAAGCGGCCTGCCCTGCTGAATCCCCAGCTCGTCAGCACTATTCTTTTCCAGTGACTTCAACAGCGATTTCTCCGGTGGCCTCCGACTCAGCATCGCCCTCCACCTTCCGGCGTCTTTCCGGTCTGCTGCGGATCGGCATAGGACTGCTGCTCTTCGCGAGCATCATTACGCAGATCACCGACCAGCTCTGGAACGACGCCTTCGTGGCGACCGAGTACTTCGGCTACTTCACCATCCAGTCGAGCCTGATGAACGTGGTCGTGTTGCTCGTGGGAGGTTCCCTCGCCCTGCGCCGAGGCACGGATTCCCAGCTCCTCACCGGGGTGCGAATGTCGGTACTCACCTACGCGGTCGTCACCGGGGTCGTCTACAACGCGCTGCTGCGCAACGTCGTCTCCGATGGCTTCATCGGTGTCGGCTGGCCCAACGAGGTCTTGCACGTCTGGGCGCCGATCTTCATCGCGCTGGACTGGATCCTCTCGCCGGGGCGCCCGGCCCTGGCCTGGAAGCGCCTCGGTGTGGCCCTGATCTACCCGCTGGCTTGGGTGGCATACGCCGTGGTGCGGGGCACCCTGACCGGCTTCTACACCTATCCCTTCCTCGAACCTGCCCAGCCGGGCGGCTACGTGACCGTGATCTTCTACGTGCTCGGCATCGCGACCTTCATCACCGGTCTCGCCGCGGCCGCAATCGCCGCGAGCCGCCTCCGGCCACAGGTTCTGACGACCGAACCCGTGGCCTGATCCGCTCTCGCGGTCAGACCGATCGCGGCGGCGGCGCGAATGTGCTGAACGCGGCGATCATCTCGTCGACGCTGTGCGCCGCGGTCGACGGATGCCGGAACGGCCGGTTCCGCTCGATGCTGTAGTGATTGCGCCGCCCCACCCGTTCGCGCCGGATGTAGCCGGCCTTGACCAGGTCCGCCATGATGCTCAGCGCCGCCCGGGACGACACCCCCACCGTGTCGGCGAGCTCCTGCACCCGCGCATCGGGGTTCCCCGCGATGGCCAGGAGCAGGTGCGCGTGGTGGGTGAGGAACGTCCACGGCTTGCCGGGGGCATCCGTCGGTCCAGGCGGCGGAACGGGCAGCGGTTCGGGCAGCATCTCGGTCATCGGAGGGTCTCGTTCACCTTCTTCTGCTCGGCCTTCTGTTCGGCCTTCTGCACGGCTTTCTGTGCCTTCTGCTCGGGCGTGCGGGCCGATCGGCGCCAGACCGGCTCCATCTGGGCGAGTTCCTCAGGGGTGGCCTCGCGGAACGAGCCGACGGGAGCGGCCTCGAACTCGCGCCGCCCCTGGCCCCGCGTGGCCCGGAGGCTGAGCATGACCGACACCGCGATGATCAGCGCGATCACAGAGAGGGAAAGGGTCGTCGGGATGTAGAAGACGTCGAGCAGCAGCATCTTGACGCCCACCCAGATCAGCACCAGCGAGAGACCGATCTTCAGGTAGACGAATCGGTGCATGAGGTCGGCGAGCAGGAAGTACATCGCCCGGAGGCCGAGGATTGCAAAGGCGTTGGCGGTGAAGACGATGAACGGTTCACTGGTGACCGCGAAGATGGCCGGGATGGAGTCCACGGCGAACACGACATCCGTCACCTCGACGAGCACGAGAACCGCCAGCAGCGGTGTGGCGAGCAGAATGCCGTTCTTGCGCACGAGTAAGCGCTGGCCGTGGAACGTCTCGGTCATCGGGATGAAGCGGCGGAAGAGGCGCAGCACTTGGGATTTCTCGGGGTGCGCGTGTTCGTTGCGGGTGCGGATCATGCGGTAGCCGGTGAAGATCAGAAACGCGGCGAAGACGTAGAGGATCCAGGAGAAGTTCTCGATCAGCACGGCGCCCGCGGCGATGAAGATACCGCGCAGCACGAGCGCGCCAAGCACACCGAGGAACAGCACCCGGTGCTGGTACTGGCGCGGCACGGCGAAGGCGGCGAAGATAATCGCCCAGACGAAGACGTTGTCGACCGCGAGCGACTTCTCGATCAGGTAGCCGGCGTAGTACTGCTGCCCGAACTCGGCGCCGGCCGTGATCCAGATCACGACGCCGAAGGCGATGCCGATCACCACCCAGACCACGGACCAGATCGCGGCCTCGCGTACCCCGATCACATGGGCCTTGCGGTGAGCGAACAGGTCGACAGCCAGCATGACGGCGATCACACCGAACACCGCCAGCCAGGCGTAGAGGGGAACGTTCATGGATGATGCCTTCCAGTCAGTGCTGCGACTGGAGGTCTGGTCCAACCCGGATCGGGTTCCTGCGGCCGGGCTCCGATGACGGAACCGTAATGACGACCACACGCTGGGGATTACTCCCCTCCGAAAACAAGTGAAGCATACTTCACCCTTTGGGGCAAACCGCGGGGTTGACTGAGGCGGTTGAGCACTTCCGCCGCCGCGACTACCGTGCACTGGAACAATGGAGGATCCCATGAAGGGTTTTGTCGACAACATCGAGGACGCGGCCATCCGCAACTCGAATTTCCGCCAAGTGCTTTACACCGCCCGGGGGCTGCAGCTGGTCGTGATGGCGCTGGAGCCGGGCGAGGACATCGGAGAAGAGGTGCACCCGGATCGAGACCAGTACTTTCGGGTGGAGAAGGGCAAGGGCGAGATCTGGATCGACGGCACCAAGACGAAGATCAGGAAGAACTCGGCCATGGTCGTGCCGGCCGGCGCTCGGCACAATGTGCTCAACACGGGCGGCAAGGTGCTGCGGCTCGCCACGATCTACGCGCCGCCGGAGCATCAGGACGCCGTCGTGCACCTGACCAAGGCGGACGCCCAGGCGTCAGCGGAACACTTCGACGGCACCGTCACGGAGCCGAAGCAGAAGCAGAAATCACGCCAGGTGAAGCCGGCCGCCGCGCAGGCTACGGCAAAGCCGACGTCGAAGACGGCCGCCAAGCCCGCCGCGAAGAAACCACGCAAGCCGGCGAAGAAGCGCCCCTCGACGAGGGCGCGGTCCGCCGACACCAACTAGCCGAGTGCGGCCTAACGAATGCGAGGGAGATTTTAAGCGTTTCGGGCTGAAATGGATGTTCGGGGTCGGTTGTGAGCAAAATCTCCGTCGTATTGGTTCGAGACCGCCGGGCTGGTCCGCCTGGCTGGCGCCTAGCGGGTCCGGGCTCCGGCGTTCGCCGCCCGCACCCGCTGCGCCTGCAGGGTGCGTTCCCGCATCGCGAGGAAGAGCGGGAAGGTGAAGGCGAACGCTGTCAGACCCGAGAGCACCACGTAGAGCCAGCCCCGCTTCATCCCGATCCGCCTGGCCTCGACGATGATCAGGATGCTGCCGGCCACCGCCACCACCAGCAGGTCAACGGTCAGTGACGACACCGCCGGACCGCTGTTGACCCAGTCGCCGACGAAGTCGCGTAGCTGCACGATCGCCAGCAGGTTGAAGGTCCAGGTGCCCCCGAGGCCGCCGAGGCTGAGCGCCAGGTAGACGGCGGCGAGCGGGGTCCAGTTTTTGGTCATACGTCATTATTGCCGCCCGGTAGGGTCGAAAGCCGACCCTGGGAGCACCATGCCACACGCATCTCGCACGCCTGCGTCAACCCGCAGCCGGCGTTCCAGACGACGGCCCGTCACCGCCCTGATGGTGGTCCTGCCGCTCCTGGCTCTGATCTGGGCGATCGTGGTCGGCGTGCCCGGCGTCACGCCGGGCGAGACATCCGTCCCCTTCTCGGTCGGATCCGCGGCCGCGGCCCCGGCCCCGGCGAATTCGGCTCCGCCTGGCGCGACGTGGACGACAACGGCTGCGACACCCGCAACGATATCCTGGCCCGTGACCTGACCGCGATCGTGACCGAGGTGTCCTGCCGGGTCTTGAGCGGCGAGCTGCTGGCGCCGTACACGGGCGAATCGGTGTCGTTCGAGCGCGGCGAGACCACCTCGATGCTCGTGCAGATCGACCACCTGGTCGCTTTGTCGAACGCCTGGCAAACCGGCGCCGCGCAACTGACCCGGGAGGAGCGGATAGCCCTGGCCAACGACCCGCTGAACCTGCGGGCCTCCGACGGTGTCTCCAACTCGCAGAAGGGCGACGGGGACGCCGCCACCTGGCTGCCCGCGGAAAGTCGTTCCGCTTTGAATATGTGGCCCGCCAGATCTCCGTGAAGGCCACCTACGGCCTGCGGGTGGCCCCGGCCGAGCACGACGCCATGGCCCGCGTGCTCGCGACCTGCCCCGGCCAGCCTGCCTACTCGGCCGCGCCCGGTCTGGGCTAGTTCCGCGCCGGCACAGCACGAACCGGCACAGCCCGGCTACACCGACACGAGGACCTCACCGATCTCGCTGAAGCCCTGGTCGGTGACGGTGATGACCAGCTTGGCCGGGATCTGCTCCTTCATGGAGTCGACGTGGCTGATCAGACCGATGGTGCGGCCGCCGGCGCGGAGGCCGTCCAGGGTGCTCATCGCCGTCTCCAGGGTGGCGCCGTCGAGGGACCCGAAGCCCTCGTCGACGAACAGGGTGTCAAGGGCGATGCCACCGGCCTGATTCGACACGATCTCCGCCAGCCCGAGGGCGAGGGCCAGTGACGCCAGGAACGTCTCGCCGCCGGAGAGCGACTGGGTGGGGCGAGCCCGCCCGGTGTGCGCGTCCCGGATCATCAGCCCGAGCCCGGACTGACCACCACGGAACTGCACCGAGTCGTCGTGTTCGAGGGTGTAGCGGCCGCCGGTCATGGTGCGTAGCCGGTTGTTGGCCGCCGCAATGATCTGCTCGAGCTGCGCGGCGAGAACGTAGGTCTCCAGGCGCATCCGTTTCGTGTTGGGTTCGTCACCGTGCACGGCCGCCGCCAACTCCCGAACCTGCGTCTGCGTGGACAGAAGCTCCGCGCCGGCGTCGAAGTGCACGCGGGCATCCGTGACCAGGCCGGTCATGACAGCCACCCGCTCCCCCAGAGAGCCGCGTTCGGCCAGCGCCGCATCCCGTTCCGCCGCCGCCCTCACCAGGGTTTCCCGGGCCGGACCGACATCGGTCAGGCCGGCGGGAAGACCCGTGAGCGCTGGTTCGGCCAGCAGCGAGCGCGCCGCCGCGCGCGAATCGTCGTGGCCGCGGATCAGCTCTTCCAGCTGCCGCACGTCGGCGTCGTCCCGGTGGGCGGCGGCCACGTCCTGCTCGTCGACGAAACCTTCGCGGTCCAGCTGGGCCTGAACGGATGCGCCGGCGGCGTTTCGCAGGCTCCGGCGCTCACGGCTGTGGTCGAGGGCCTCGTCGAGGGCCCGCGCGGAGACCAGCTCGGCCCGCAGCCGATCGACCCGGTAGCCCACCGAGGCGAAGTCGCCGCGCAGGGCGGACACTCGGTCGTCGATGGCCTGTCGGGCGCTGCGGCGCTCGGCGAGCTGCGCGGCCGCCTCATCGCGGGCGGAGCAGAGGTCTGCCAGGGCACGGCCGGCCTCGTCGAGTTCGGCCCGCAGCCGGCTCTTGTCGAGGCCGAGCGCTGCCGCCCGCACGCCCGCGTTCACGGCCGCGGCCAGGGCCACATCGGACGCGGCCATCTCGGCGACGATTTCGTCGATGGTGCGCTCCCCGGCCCGGGCCCGGGCCCGGGCCAGGTCGGTGGCCACGGTGCCTGCGGCGGAATGCGTCTGATCGAGTCGGGTCTGCGCCTGCTTCAGGCGTGCCCGTGCCGCCACGATGTCGGCTTCGGTGACCGGTTCATCGTCGCCGGTGGCGGGAGCCGGATGCGCGGTCGAGCCGCATACCTCGCACGGCTCCCCCGCCACGAGGTGCGAGGCCAACTCGACGGCGTGGCCGGCCAGCCGCCGGTCCACGAGGGTCTGGTAGCGCACCGCCGCCGCCGCGTTCTCGCCGGCGGCGGCCGCGTCGGCCCGGTGCGCCACCTCCAGCTCCGCGTCGAGACGCCGCACCTGGCCGGCCGCGTCCTCGGCCGCCCGCAGCCGCTCCG
>NZ_SOFU01000028.1:0-104443 GCF_004402245.1 Cryobacterium sp. TMT2-18-2 | reverse complement strand
CGGGTGCCGCCACGGGTGCCGGTGCCGCCACGGGTGCGGGTGCCGCCACGGGTGCGGGTGCCGCCACGGGTGCCGGTGCCGCCACGGGTGCGGGGGCCGCGACCGGTGCGGGGGCCGCGACCGGTGCCGGCGCTTCCGCGATGGTCTCCGGAGCGTCCACCGGCGCAGGCGCTTCCGCGACGGGAGTGGAGGCACCGGAACCGTCACCGATCGTGACCAGCGGAGTTCCGACCTCGACGGTCTCATCTTCCTGGACCAGGATGGCCTCGATCACGCCGGCAATGGGGGACGGGATTTCCGTGTCCACCTTGTCGGTTGATACTTCCAGCAGCGGCTCGTCGACTTCGACGCGGTCTCCCACGTTCTTCAGCCAGCGGGTGACCGTACCCTCTGTGACACTCTCACCGAGTGCCGGGAGGTTAACGGATTCGCTCATGCGATTGTCTCCTTCAAAACGTATTGTCTGTAATTAGAGTGCTGAGTGTCTGAATGCAGAGGTTCGGCGGCTACGCGTGAAGCGGCTTGCCGGCCAGCGCCAGGAAGGCCTCGCCGAGTGCCTCGTTCTGGGTGGGGTGCGCGTGCAGGAACGGGGCGATGTCTTCCGGGTAGGCCTCCCAGTTCACCACCAACTGTCCCTCACCGATCAGCTCGCCGACGCGGGCGCCGATCATGTGGACACCGAGGATGGGGCCGTCCTTGACCCGGACGAGCTTGATGGAGCCACTCGTGCCGAGGATGGAGCTCTTGCCGTTTCCACCCAGGTTGTACTCGAAGGTGGAGATCTGGTCGGCGCCGAACTTTTCGGCAGCCTTGGCCTCCGAGTAGCCGACGGAGGCGATCTCCGGGTCGCAATAGGTGACCTTGGGAATGTTGAGGTCGTCGACGACGATCGGGTTGAGACCGGCGATCTCCTCGGCGACGAAGATGCCCTGCTGGAATCCGCGGTGCGCGAGCTGCAGGCCGGGGACGATGTCGCCCACGGCGAAGACGCCGGGAATGTTGGTCGCGAGGCGCTCGTCGGTCAGGACGAAGCCGCGGTCCATGGTGACGCCGACCTCTTCGAAGCCGAGTCCGGCGGTCGACGGGCCACGCCCGACGGCGACGAGCAGAATCTCCGCCTCGATGACGGTGCCGTCCTCCAGGGTGATGACGACGCCGTTCTCGTGCTGAGTGACGCTCTGGAACCGGATGCCGAGCGAGTATTCGATGCCGCGCTTGCGGAAGGCGCGCTCCAGCTGCTTGGAGATGGACTCTTCCTCGTTGGGAACCAGGTGGGGAAGTGCCTCGATGATGGTGACGTCGGCGGCGAAGGACTTCCAGACGCTCGCGAATTCGGCGCCGATGACGCCGCCGCCGAGCACGGCGACCTTCTTCGGGACGAACTCGAGCTCCAGGGCGTGCTCGCTGGTCATGACTCGACCGCCGATGGCGAGCCCCGGCAGGGAGCGGGAGTAGGAGCCTGTCGCGAGGACGATGTTCTTACCCACGATGGTGTCGGCACCGACCTGCACGGTGTTCGGCGAAATCAGTCGACCTTCACCTTCGATCACTGTGATGCCGCGCGATTTGATCAGACCCTGCAGCCCCTTGAACTTCGACGCCACAATACTCTTGCGGAACGCGTTCACGGCGGGCATGTCGATGCCCTCGAACTGCGTTTTGACGCCGTACTTCGCGGCGTCGCGGCTGACATCGGCCACCTCGGCCGAGTGCAGGAGTGCCTTGGTCGGGATGCAACCGAGGTGCAGACAGGTTCCGCCGAGTTTGCCCTTTTCGATCAGGCCAACGGTGAGCCCCAGCTGAACGCCCCGCAATGCGGCCGCGTAGCCACCGCTTCCGCCGCCGAGAACGACAAGGTCAAAATTCTGTTCCGACACCCAGATACTCCCTCATACATCACAACTCGGTCGGCCCTCAGCGACGATACGCATCCGGGCAGGCGAGAGTGGGCGAGATTTCTCGCCCACTCGACTGTACTACGGGCGCGAAAAATCCTCGGCCAGGCGGAGCAGAGTCCGAACCGAGATTCCGGTCGGCCCAGCATTCGTGAATCCCCACCCGCTGCCGGTGTTGTGGGCCGGCCCGGCGATGTCCAGGTGAGCCCACGGGATCGTCTCGGTGCCGTCCCCGTTGCCGCGGGTCCCGATGAACTCCTGCAGGAATACTCCGGCGAGCAGCATGCCGCCGTGGGTGCTGCCGATCTTCGCGTTGGCGATGTCGGCGACATCCGAGTCGAGTAGAGGGCGCAGTTCCGCGGGAAGCGGCATCGGCCACACCAGCTCACCCACCGATTTGCCGGCGGCGAGCACCCGGGCGACCAGGGCATCCTCACCCATGGCGGCGTAGTAGCGGGTGCCGAGTGCGACGAGGGCGGCGCCGGTCAGTGTCGCCACGTCGACGATGGCATCCGGGCACTCCTCGCCGGCCGCGACGAGACCGTCCGCAAGAACCAGGCGACCCTCCGCATCCGTGTTCAGCACCTCGACCGTGCGGCCTCCGCGGATCTGCAACACGTCGTTGGGTCGGATGGCCGAGCCGGACGGCATGTTCTCCGCGATGCAGAGCCAGGCGGTGATGCGCACGTTGAGCCCCAGGCGGGCGGCCGCCAGGGTCACAGCCAGCACCGTCGCCGCGCCGGTCATGTCGTATTTCATGCCGACCATGGATGCCGGCGGCTTCAGTGAGAGTCCGCCGGTGTCGAAGGTGATGCCCTTGCCGACCAGGGCAATGTGCTGCGTCGCGCCCTCCGGCGTGTAGCTGACCTTGACCAAGCGCGGCGGCCGACTGGAACCCTGGCCGACGCCCGCGATCCCGCCGAAACCATCCGCGGCCAGCTCCGTCTCGTCCCAGACGCGCACGGCGACGGGAAGGCCCGCGGCGGCGTCCATCGCCTGGCGCGCGAGTGCGTCCGGGTAGAGGTCGGAGGGCGGCATGTTGACCAGGTCCTTGACCAGGTTGACGGCCTCGGCGATGACTCCGACGCGGGCGGAGACTCCGGCCGCCTCCGCGGCGGCGTGCACCGTGATCTCCTGCGCCGGGACCCTGGTCGCGGCGAGCGAGTTCTGCCGGTACGCGGTGTAGTAGTACGCACCGAGTGCGGCACCCTCCAGGACGGCCTCCACTTGGGCATCCGTGGTCGTGGGGAAGGCAAAGGCAACCGAGGTCACGCCGGTAAGCTGGCGAACGGCCGACCCGGCGGCATGGCGCAGCGCATCGACCGTGGCCTCCTTGCCGATTCCGACAACGGCGATGCTGCGGGCGTTGCCGATCGACGCAGGCAGTCGCACCACCTGATCGCGACCGCCCGTGATACCCAGGGGCGCGAGTTGGTCCGCGAGGCCGGCGAAGGCGGCGTCAGCGAACAGGGCGGTGGAGTCGCCGGACTGGAGCGCCCCGACTATGAGAACGTCCACCTCCGATTCGAGGGCGGGTGCTGCGGATATGGTCAGGCGGGGTGCGGTCATCCACCGATCGTACGCTCCGGGTGTGTTCGCTCTCGGCATCACGACGGCGTCGTCGATTCCCGCACCGCCCGGAATTTGGCGCTTACAGTTAATGTCATGCGGGATCCTGGTGACATTTACGAGCTGACTGCGGACGCGGAAAACGTCCCGGAGGGGCTCCATCTTGTCGCGGGTGTGACGGGCTTCGCGGATGCCGGTGGTGCCGTCTCGCAATTCACCGAATATCTTCTGGAAACCCTTGACCACACCGTCGTCGCGACCTTCGACGCCGACGTGCTGCTCGACTACCGGGCGCGGCGGCCGATCATCCAGTTCGACCAGGACCACCTCACCGACTATCAGTCTCCCGCCCTGAGGGTGTACCAGGTCAGGGACGAGATCGGCCAGCCGTTCCTGCTGCTGACCGGCTTCGAGCCGGATTTCCGCTGGGAACAGTTCACCGCCGCGGTGCTGCAGCTCGAGCGCCGCTTCAAGGTGGCCTCCACAACCTGGGTGCACGCGATTCCGATGCCGGTCCCGCACACCCGTCCGATCGGCGTGACCGTCAGCGGAAACCGGTCCGATCTGGTCGAGAGTATGTCGGTCTGGCGTCCTAACACCCAGGTTCCGGCGAATGCGCTGCACCTGGTGGAATATCGGCTGCAGGAGGCTGGTACCTCCGTCGTCGGGTTCGTACTGCTGATCCCGCACTATCTGGCCGACACGGAATTCCCCCTCGCCGCCCTCGCAGCCCTGGACAGCACGAGTGCCTCCACCGGGCTGATCTTCCCCACCGATCGGGTGCGAGAGAAGAACCGCGAGTTCGTCGCCCGCATCGACGAGCAAGTGCGGGACAACCCCGAGCTGGGCAAGCTCGTCGGCACGCTCGAAGAGCGCTACGACGCCTATATGGAGGGCAGCACGCTGCGCTCCCCACTGACCGACGAGGCCGGCGAATTGCCCAGCGCCGATGAGATCGCCGCCGAACTGGAGAACTTCCTCGCCACCCGGCGCAGCAGAGACGACGGTTCGCCGGCCTGATCCGCCGAGCGTCGCCGTGAAGCCGGATGCTCCGGCGCGGGTAAGTTTGGGGCAATGAACTCGCGCCGCTCCTGGTTGATCTTTTACGTCGGATCGTTCGCGTACCTCTCCGCCGTCCTGCAGCGCTCTTCCCTCGGGATCGCCGGTGTCGCCGCTACTGAACGGTTCGGCGGGTCTGCCGCGCTGCTGTCCAGCCTCGCCGTCGTGCAACTCGCCGTCTATGCGGCGGCACAGATTCCGGTGGGAGTCCTGATCGATCGGTACGGGCCACGCGTGCTGGTCGCCACCGGGACAGCGCTGATGGTGGTCGGCCAGACCACGCTCGCCTTCGCCCCCGACATCCCGATTGCCGTGCTCGGGCGCATCCTCGTCGGTGCTGGCGACGCCGCCATCTTCATCTCGATGATTCGCCTCATCGCCTCGTGGTTCTCCGGACGCATCGTTCCTCAGCTCTCGCAGTGGCTGGGGAACATCGGTCAGCTCGGCCAGGTGCTGTCCGCCCTACCGCTGGCGTGGGTGCTGCACACCTGGGGGTGGACGCCGACGTTCCTCTCCGCCGCCGCGGTTGCCGTGTTGGCCCTGATCGTGGTCATCGTCGTGGTGACGGACCAACCGGACCGCGCATCCATGCAGAACCGGACCACCAGCTGGCGTGGCGCGCTCCTGCAGCTCACACACAGTTTCAAGCGGCCCGGAACCCAGCTCGGCTTCTGGTCGCACTACGTCACACAGTCCTCCGGAACCGTCTTCACCCTGCTCTGGGGATTCCCCTTCATGGTGTATGGACTGGGCTACGACACGTCCCTCGCCGCGGGGATGCTGATGGTCCTGGTGGGCGCCGGCATGGTGTGCGGGCCGATCCTGGGGATCCTGACGGCGCGCTTTCCGCTGCGCCGCAGCACCATCGTACTCGGCGTCGTCGCACTGATGGGAGCGGCCTGGGCCGCGGTGCTGCTGTGGCCGGAGCAGCCCCCGTTCTGGTTGATGCTCGTGCTGCTCGTCGCACTTGGCATCGGGGGACCCGGCTCGCTGATCGGCTTCGATTTCGCGCGCACCTTCAACCCCCAGCGCAGCCACGGCTCGGCGAACGGCGTCGTGAACGTGGGCGGCTTCACCGCCAGTTTCGTGATGGTCTACCTGATCGGGCTACTGCTTGACTTGCAGGACGGCTGGCGCATCGCCAGGGGGGAGGTGAGCGATCTGTATTCGCTCGACTCCTTTCGGGTTGCGTTTTCCGTGCAGTTCCTGGTTGTGGGACTCGGCGTGATTCTTCTGCTGCACGCCCGGGCCCGCACCCGCAGCAAGCTGTCGCGCGACGAGGGAGTGGAAGTCGCGCCGCTCTGGGTCGCCGTGGCGCGAGCCTGGCGCCTGAGGCAGCAGCCGGAATAGCTGCGCGCCTGGCTTGTCTCCTACACAAAGCATGCAATAATTGTCAATAGGGCCCGTTCTGGTCCTGGGAACAACGACATCAGTGTCGGTGTTAATAGCCTGGGACTTGACATGGGTCCTAGTACTGCCCAAAATCCACACTGCCCAGGCTCCTCTCCCGCCAGACCCACCCGGTCGGGACCCGCCTGGCAGCGCCGCAGGCTCCCGCGCCACGGCATGAGAGGTGTTCGAATGGCAACCCGCACAAAAATCGAGCAAACCGAAGAATCCACCGTGAGCGCCACTGAGGTTTCAGACGCCGTTGCGCCGGCACCCAAGGTCGCCGCGAAGAAGCCGACCAAGTCCGCTCTGGCCAAGGCCGCTGCTGCGGCCGCCGCCGCAGCAAACGGTGAAGAGAAGCCCGCGCCGCGCAAGCGCGCCGCCAGCACGAAGGCGAAAGCCAAGCCGGCATCTGACGAACACGATGAGGCCGCACGCAGCGATGACGCGGATGCCGACGACGACTCCGACGAGGCCAAAAAGAAGCGCGCAGCATCCGCGGAGGCACTCCCGAGCGGTGCCCTAGTACTGTCCCTGGTCGACGACGACGACGAGGTGCCGGTTTACTCCAGCGCAATCACCGGCGCGACGGCCGACCCTGTCAAGGACTACCTGAAGCAGATCGGCAAGGTTGCCCTACTGAACGCCGCCGAAGAGGTCGAGCTCGCGATGCGCATCGAAGCCGGGCTCTTCGCCGAAGACAAGATGTCCCAGATGAGCGACGCCGAGAAGAAGAGTGCCCTCGGACGCGAGCTGATGTGGGTCGCCAAAGACGGCGCCCGCGCCAAAAGCCACCTCCTGGGGGCGAACCTTCGCCTGGTCGTCTCGCTCGCCAAGCGCTACACGGGCCGCGGCATGCAATTCCTCGACCTGATCCAGGAAGGCAACCTGGGCCTCATCCGTGCCGTCGAAAAATTCGACTACACCAAGGGCTTTAAGTTCTCCACCTACGCGACCTGGTGGATCCGTCAGGCGATCACGCGTGCGATGGCCGACCAGGCCCGCACGATCCGGATTCCAGTGCACATGGTCGAGGTCATCAACAAGCTCGCCCGCGTCCAGCGCCAGATGCTTCAGGACCTCGGCCGGGAGCCCACACCGGAAGAGCTGAGCCGCGAACTGGATATGACCCCGGAGAAGGTCGTCGAAGTCCAGAAGTACGGCCGCGAACCCATTTCCCTGCACACTCCGCTCGGTGAGGACGGCGACAGCGAGTTCGGCGACCTGATCGAGGACACGGAAGCCGTTGTGCCTGCGGACGCCGTCGGTTTCACGATGTTGCAGAAGCAGCTCGAAAGCCTGCTCGACTCGCTCTCCGAACGAGAGGCCGGCGTCATCCGCATGCGCTTCGGCCTCGGGGACGGCATGCCGAAGACCCTCGACCAGATCGGCGACACGTTCGGCGTGACGCGTGAGCGCATCCGTCAGATCGAGTCCAAGACCATGGCCAAACTGCGTCACCCCTCACGGTCGCAGTCCCTACGCGACTACCTCGAGTAGAGGTCGTTTTGCGCTACGCACCGGCGATTCTTCTGGGACGCGTCGTACGCAGAGTGGCCCGGTGGCGGAAGCCGGGCGGCGGATCCGCGATCCCCGGTCTCGTGGTGAACAGGATCGCACCCGGATTCCTTCCGCGCAGCCTGAACAGCTTTCCGGGCGGCCTGGTCATCGTCACCGGATCGAGCGGCAAGTCGACGACGACCAAGATGCTGGTCGCAGCGCTCCGTGCTCACGGCACCGTTGTCTTCACCAACCAGTCCACGGCCAACATCAGCCAGGGTCTGACCTCCGCGCTGCTCGAGCAGGCCAGCCTGAGCGGTCATATCGCGGGCGACATCGCCGTGTTGGAGATGGATGAGGGCCACGGAGCCCTGATCTCCGGTACGTTGACGCCGCGCGTCGTTGCGCTGACGAACGTCATGGTCGACCAGATCGACCGATTTCATGACTCGGACATGGTCGCGGCCATGCTCGCCAAGATCGCCGCCAGAGCCACCGGAACCGTCGTGGTCAACGCGGACGATCAGTACTTGAGCGACCTTGCCGCACGCCTACCCGTTTCCTCTGCCGTCGCGCGCTACGGCGTCTCCGCCGACGTTCTCGTGGACAATCCGCGGGGCTTGGGCTACAGCGCGACCACCGCCACCAGGCTGGACGCGGGGGAGGGGATGCTCCTCACCTCCGTGCAGGGCCGCCGCGCCACCGTGAGCATTGCGGGTGTGGATTACCCGCTCGGGTTGCCCGCCCGCGGAACGCACTATGCCGTCGACGCCCTGACCGCGCTGTGCACGGCGCAGGCCGCGCTCGGCGACCGCTTCGATCCGGTGCTGGCCATCAACGCCATCTCGGCCATCCCACCGGTCTTCGGCCGTGGTGAGATCGTCACGGTTCGAGGCAAGCAGGTTGAATTCGTACTGGTGCAGAACCCGGCCAGTTTCCAGCTGAACGTAGACAGCCTCGAGCCGAAGACCGAGCAGATCCTCATCGCAATCGGGTCAGACGTGCGCGACCCGTCCTACTTTTGGCCCGTCAACACCTCGGGTCTGGGCCGGGTCCGCATTGCATCCGGTTCGAAGGCGCACGAAATTGCCCTCCAGCTGGTGTACGACGACGTCGTCGTCGACCGCATCGAGCCGAACCTGGGACTGGCCCTGGACGATTTCCTGGCCCTGCCCGAACCGCTGACGGGTTTGAAGACGATCATCTTCTCCGCAGACTCCATGCGACGCACCAGGACGCACCTGGGGCTCGTCACCAACAGGGAGGAGCAGGAATGACCCGTCCGCTCTCGATCGTGTCGCTGCTTCCCGAACTCCTGGGCACCAACGGCGATGCCGCCAACGCTCGCGTTCTCGCCCAGCGGGCCCGATGGGCCGGTGCCGATGCCACGGTCGTGGAGGTGCGCTCCGCGGCCGATCTGCCGGACCAGGTCGATGCCGTCGTCGTCGGATCGGGCTCCGACTCCGACATTGTGCGTGCCAGGGATATCCTCGCGACGATGACCACGGAGCTGCGCACCTGGGCCACCGCGGGTGTCCCCATCCTCCTGGTCGGAACCGGCTGGGAACTTCTGAGCTGGGGTATCGAACTCGCTGACGGAACCGTTGTCGAGGGGCTGGGCATCGTGGCCGGTCGCGCTGTTCCGATGCCGGCACGGGCCACGGATGACATCGCGGTGGCCTCCCGGTACGGACGTTTGATCGGTTTCGAGAATCATCAGCGCAGCTATGTCGGAGGCGAGGCGTCGCCGCTCGGCCAGGTGCTCTCCGGAACGGGCAATGGCGCGGGTGCGGAGGGACTGGTCATGGGTAGCGTCGTCGGGACCCATCTTCACGGTCCCGTTCTCGCCAAAAACCCCGGACTGGCCGACCACCTGCTGCGTATGACCCTGTCCCGTATCGGGCACGAGTACTTGCCCGGTGACCATGCGCTGGCTGCCGACGACATGGCACGAGCCGCACGCAATCAGATTGCGGTGCGGCTCGGACTCTCCACGGAGTAGCGGCCCATCGGCCGGTCGCAGGACAACTTGAACTGCCTGAGGCCAACCGATACCGCTAGGAGCGCTGGTCCTCGAGGAGGCGGCTCGACTCGTCGTGCCAGCTTTCCGCGATGGCGGCGAGCTTCTCCTGGTGCTTACGGCCGTGGTGCGCGCAGAACAGCAGTTCGCTGTTGTTCACGACCACACGAATGTAGGCCTGGGCTCCACACGCATCACAGCGGTCTGCCGCGGTGAGCTGGTGGGGAGCCTTCTCGTGGTTGATGGCACCATTCTCGGCTGCGATCTGGGACATGGTTTCCTCCTCCAGACTGATACCAATTGATACCAATTTAACCTGTACTCAATGGAAACACGGTCTGGCAAGGTTATCGAGTCGGTTGCCCGTTATTTCGCTCACCGCGTAGCGCACTTCAATCGGGTGTTGATGACCGGGGGAGGGCGCTGGTTCGGTATTCTTGACCGTTGTGAGTTCTTCTGATTATTCCGCCCGCCATCTGTCAGTCCTCGAAGGGCTGGAAGCGGTTCGCAAACGCCCGGGCATGTACATCGGGTCCACCGACTCGCGCGGGCTCATGCACTGTCTCTGGGAGATCATCGACAACTCGGTCGACGAGGCACTGGGCGGGTTCGGCACCAGCATCGACATCGTGCTCCATGCTGACGAGAGCGTGGAGGTGCGCGACACGGCTCGGGGCGTTCCGGTTGACATCGAGCCGAAGACGGGACTGACCGGCGTCGAGGTCGTCTTCACCAAACTGCACGCCGGCGGCAAATTCGGCAGCGGATCGTATGCCGCGTCCGGTGGCCTGCACGGGGTGGGCGCATCCGTCGTCAATGCCCTGTCCGAGCGCCTCGACGTCGAGGTCGACCGTGACGGCAAGACCTGGGCCATGTCGTTCCACCGCGGCGAACCTGGGATTTTCGCGGACTCGGGAAAGAAGAGCCCCGACGCGCCGTTCACGCCTTTTGAGAAGCAGAGCGAACTACGTGTCATCGGCAAGGTCAAGCGCGGTGTGACCGGGACTCGGGTGCGCTACTGGGCCGACCGTCAGATCTTCACGAAGGGGGCGTCGTTTCAGACCGAGGAATTGCTCGAGCGGGCGCGTCAGACGGCCTTCCTCGTCCCGGGCCTGGGGATCGAGATCGCGGACGAGCGCACAGACGTGCACGTGCTCGAGTCCTTCAAGTTCGAGGGCGGGATCTCGGAGTTCGTCGATCACCTCGCCACCGATAGCCCGATCACCGACACCTGGCGACTGACCGGAAACGGAACCTTCCGGGAGACCGTCCCGGTGCTGACCCCGACGGGTGCCATGGTGCCCACCGAGCTGGTCCGGGACTGTGCCGTGGACATCGCCCTCCGTTGGGGGACAGGCTACGATACGGTCGTCCGCAGCTTCGTGAACATCATCGCCACCCCGAAGGGCGGAACGCACCAAGCCGGGTTCGACGCGGGCCTGCTCAAGTTTCTGCGTGCGCAGGTCGAGCTGAACGCTCGGCGGCTCAAAATGGGGTCGGACAAGCTGGAGAAGGACGACGTGATGGCCGGCCTCACAGCCGTGCTCACCGTTCGGCTGCCCGAGCCTCAATTCGAGGGGCAGACCAAGGAGGTGCTCGGCACCCCCGCGGTTCGCGCCATCGTGGCCAACGTCGTCGCCCAAGCCATGAACGCGCGTTTTGTGTCCACGAAGCGCGACGACAAGACGCAGGCCGCGGTCGTCCTGGACAAGATCGTGGCCGAGATGAAATCGCGAATCTCGGCTCGCGCCCACAAGGAAACCCAGCGCCGGAAGAACGCGTTGGAGAGCTCGTCCCTGCCCGCGAAACTGGTCGACTGCCGCAGCAATGATGTCTCGACGAGCGAGCTCTTCATCGTCGAAGGAGATTCCGCCCTGGGCACGGCCAAGCTCGCCCGGGACAGCGAGCACCAGGCACTCCTCCCCATTCGCGGCAAGATCCTGAATGTGCAGAAGGCATCCGTTGCCGACATGCTGTCGAACGTCGAGTGCGCGTCCATCATCCAGGTGATCGGCGCCGGATCCGGACGGAGTTTCGACCTGTCCGCGGCGCGCTACGGCAAGGTCATCATCATGAGCGACGCGGATGTCGACGGCGCGCACATCCGCACGCTGCTGCTCACCCTGTTCTTCCGCTACATGCGCCCGATGATCACGGAGGGGCGCGTTTTCGCGGCCGTACCGCCGCTCCACCGAGTCGTGGTGATGAACCCGGGCACGAAGCCGAACGAGACCATCTACACGTATTCGGAGGTGGAGCTTCAGGCCGTGCTCGCCGGACTCAAGAAAACCGGCAAGCGCTACCAGGATCCGATTCAGCGCTACAAGGGCCTCGGCGAAATGGATGCAGACCAGCTCGCCACGACGACTATGGAGCGGGCGCATCGCACGCTGCGCCGCGTGCGGGTCGCCGACGCGGAGATGGCCGGAAACGTCTTCGAGCTCCTGATGGGCAACGACGTCGCGCCGCGCAAGGAGTTCATCATCGAGAGCTCGGACAAACTGAGTCGCGACCGCATCGACGTGTGACGCCCGTGACCGGGGGGCCTACGAGTGGAACGATGTGCTGGCCAGGTCGCGTTCGCCGTTGATGATGGCGTCGACAACGCGCTGGGCGACGACGACCGGAGAGTAGCCGGCCGGCAGGCGCGGGGCGTTTCCGGAGATCGGGTGAGTGGAGAGGTCGGTCTCGGTGTGACCGGGCCGCGCGTCCAGAATGCGGATGCCGCTACGCCGCAGTTCCCGGCCGGCGGCCTGTCCGAAGGCAGCGAGGGCGGCCTTGGACGCCGAGTATGCGGCGAGGTTGGCAGTGGGGCTCTCGCTGACGACGCCGCTGAGGGTGACGATAAAGGGCTCTCGCCCCTGCTCGGCGGATTCGCCCAGCGCGATCCGAGCCGCACGGAGCAGGCGGATCGGTGCCAACGTGTTCACGGCGAACAGCTCGGCGAGCGTCTCATCGCTCACCTCGATCGCCGGTCCGAAGGCAACCACCCCCGATGCGTTGACGATGCCGTCGAGCCGTCCGTTCACGCTGATCGCGTCGGCGACGAGGGTCGTGATTGCGTTCGGATCGGTGAGGTCGGCGGCGAGCGGGGTTCCGGGGATCTGGAGCGCCTCAAGTTTCGCCTGGTTGCGACCGCTCAGGACGAGTCGGGCGCCGCCGGCAGCCAGAAGTCGGGCAATCTCACTTCCCAGACCCCCCGAGGCGCCGAGGACGAGAATGACGGAATCGTCGAGGTGTGTCATGTCGCCACCATAACGCACTACCCGCCGCACATGGCTGGGGATCGTGCTCGGGTGTCAGCCGATCCTGGCGCCGATGGCGCCGATCACGGAGTCCAGCATGGCCCCGGACGCATCACGCCGCGACCCTGATTCAGGAAGCGTGCGGGGAGTGCCGTCCGACGCGACCGCCCGGGCCGGCAGAGGCCCCACCCACGCGACGGAGACGGTGTCCTCGCCTTTCAGGAACCGTTGGGAGCGCACCCCACCCGTTCCCCGGCCTTTCGCCGGGTACTCGGAGAAATCGGACACTTTGGCGCTGCCCGGGTCTGTTCCGGGCAGGGTGTGGCTGCCGGTCGCGATGGTCGCAACCACGAGCGCGGCCGCGCCGTGCGTTTCCACGCTGGTGAAGTACACCACGTGCGCGTCCGCGGCCAGTTTGATGCCCGCCATGCCGCCGGCGGTGCGCCCCTGCGGGCGCACCGACCCGGCAGGAAAACGCAACAGCTGTGAGTCGGAGGCGATGAAGACGAGTTCGTCGTCTTCCGCACCCTGCGCCGCGCCGACCACCACGTCCTGGGGCTTCAGCGCGATGATCTCGAAATCGGGTTTGTTTGCCCAGTCGCCGGGTGTGACGCGTTTCACGATGCCCTGTCTGGTCCCGAGAACGATCGAATGCTCGGAATCGAGCGCGACGAGCGCGACGATCTTCTCCGCTGTGTTGGACAGGGCCAGGTAGTCGCGCACGCGTACGCCGGCCCCGAGCTGGACCGAGGTCGGCGGGAGCACGGGGAGGTCGACGGGGGAGAAGCGGATGAGCCGTCCCAGGCTGGTGACCGCTCCAACCTCGGTGCGACTGGTGGTGTCCAGAACGGACAGGACGGCGTCATGCTTGCTGCGCCTCTGAGCCGGGGTGATCCGCTCCGGCTGGACAGTGGAGCCGGCCGGAATCTCCACCCGGGCGATCTTGCCCGTCACGCTGAGGTAGACCCGGGTCGGGGTGTCCGTCACCTCGAGGATGGCGGCCTTCCGCTTGGCGGCGGCGCTGTTGGCGCCGGCGACACTCGCCTTGGCCTCAGTCAACAGGGTTCGCCGAGGCGTGCCGAAACGCTCGGCCACCGAGGCCAGTTCGTCGGACACCAGGGTGCGGATGGAGGCCTTGCTGCCGAGAAGCTTCTTCAGCGTCGCGATCTCCGCCAGCAGCTGATCCCGCTCGGTTTCGAGTTCGATGCGCGAGAAGCGGGTCAGGCGCCGCAGGCGGAGCTCGAGGATGTACTCGGCTTGAATCTGGCTCAGGTCGAAAACGTCGATCAGCTTGGCGCGCGCCTGCTCGCTGTCGTCGCTGGCGCGGATGACCTGGATCACCTCGTCGATGTCCAGGATTGCCACCAGGAGGCCTTCGACGAGATGCAGACGCTCCGTTCGTCGGGCCAGTCGGTAGGCCGAGCGCCGGGTCACGACCTCGATTCGGTGTCCGATGTAGACGAGCAGGAGTTCTCGCAGGCCCAGTGTCTGCGGGCCGCCGTCGACGAGGGCGACCGCATTGATGTTGAATGAGTCCTCGAGCGGGGTCACCCGGTACAACTGCTCGAGCACGGCCTCCGGGCTGAAACCGGTCTTGATCCCGATGACGAGACGGAGCCCCTTGGTGCGGTCCGTCAGATCGGTGACATCGGAGATGCCACTGAGCTTCTTGGAATTGACCCCGTCCTTGATCTTTTCGATGACCCGCTCGGGCCCGACCAGATAGGGAAGTTCGGTGACGACGAGACCGGCCTTGCGCGCGGTGATGGCTTCGACGGATACCCGCGCCCGGGTCTTGAAACTGCCGCGCCCGGTGGCGTAGGCATCCATGATTCCCGACAGCCCGACGATCGTGCCGCCGGTGGGCAGGTCAGGCCCGGGGACGAACTCCATCAGGTCTTCGAGGGTCGCGTTTGGGTGGGCGAGCAGATGGCGTGCCGCGCCGACGACCTCGATCAGGTTGTGCGGGGCCATGTTGGTGGCCATGCCGACGGCGATACCGCTCGCGCCGTTGACGAGCAGGTTGGGGTAGGCGGCCGGGAGAACGTCCGGCTGGGTGAGCTGGTTGTCGTAGTTGGGTACGAAGTCGACGACGTCTTCGTCGAGGTTTTCTGTCATGGCCAGGGCCGGCGCGGCCAGCCTGGCCTCGGTGTACCGCGGGGCGGCCGGCCCGTCATCGAGCGAGCCGAAGTTGCCGTGGCCGTCGATCAAAGGGACCCGGAGCGTGAACGCCTGCGCCATGCGCACGAGAGCGTCATAGATCGCGGTGTCGCCATGCGGGTGCAGCTTGCCCATGACCTCGCCGACGACCCGCGCCGACTTGACGTGGCCGCGATCGGGGCGGAGCCCCATCTCGCTCATCTGGTACAGGATGCGCCGTTGCACTGGCTTGAGCCCGTCCCGGGCGTCCGGGAGCGCCCGGGAGTAGATGACCGAGTAGGCGTATTCGAGGAACGAGCCCTGCATCTCGGTGGAGACATCGACGTCTTCGATGCGCTCGGTGAACGTGGCGGGCGTGGTGCTGTCTGAACGGCTCATTCGTGAATTCTGCTGAGGCGTGCGTTGCGGGACGCGCGCTGTCGGGTAGGCGCTGGATCGATCCGGCCCTGTCTATGTCAGACTTGGCACGATGCCCCCCATGCTACCGGCCCGCCAATTCGGCACCCTGCGCCTTGCCGACGTTCTCACAAGTTCTCTCTCATCGATCGAGGGCATTTCCAACATTCTGGACCTCGGCCAGACGAACAAGGCGGTCGTCCTTCTGGCGGACGGCCTCGGCGTCAGTTCCCTCCGAGCCCGTCCCGGGCACGCCCGATTCCTGAACTCGCTGCTGACCAAGTCCAGCGTGATCGACGGCGTCTTCCCATCCACCACGGCTGCAGGAATCACGACCCTCACCACGGGTGTCGCACCCGGGCAGCACGGACTCGTCGGCTACCGGGTCCGAGACGCCGACCATGACCGTGTGGTGAACCAGCTGACCGGCTGGGACGACGGCATGCGACCGGAGACCTGGCAGCGTGCGCGCACCGTCTTCGAACGCGCCGCGGATGCCGGCATTCCCGGTTTCGCCATCGGACCCCGCCGGTACACCACATCCGGCTTCACCCAGGCGGCGCTTCGCGGTGCGCACTACGTGCCCGCAGAGAGCGTGCCCGACAGGTTCGCCGCCGCGCGACACCTTCTGGACACCGAGCCGCGCGCCCTCGTCTACGTCTACGTTCCCGAGCTGGATGTGGCCGCGCACGCGCACGGCTGGGAGTCCGAGCGGTGGTTGTCCGCGCTGGAAAACCTCGACGGCGCGGTTGCCCGCTTCGCGGCCGCACTGACAGCCGATGAGGGTCTCCTGGTCACGGCCGACCACGGAATCATCGACGTCCCGATGACCAGACACGTGCTCTTCGACACGGTCCCCGAACTCGTCGGCGGCGTCCGCCACATCGGCGGGGATCCCCGGTGCCTGCACCTCTACCTCGAACCCGAACTCGGTTCCGACGCAGCCGCAGCCCTCGCCGATACGTGGCGCGGTATCGAAGGCCACCGCGCCTGGGTCTTCAGCCGCGCGGAAGCAGTCGAGGCCGGGCTGTTCGGCGAAGTTGCACCCGAGGTCCTGCCTCGCATCGGCGACGTGATCGTGGCCGCACGCAAGCTCATCGCCTACTACGACTCCCGCGAGCCGAATCAGTCCGCACGTTCGATGGTCGGTCAGCACGGTTCGCTGACGGACGAGGAACTCCGCGTGCCCCTGATCAGGTCGGGGACCTTCTCCGTTTGAGGGCGTGAGTGTTGCGGCGTCAGGCGGGGTAGCGGCCGCGCTTGACCTGTGGTTTCGGCAGGCGAAGCACACGCAGTTGCAGTGCACGCATCGCTGCGTACCAGCGCACACGCTCGGCCTTCTCAGCGCCGAACTTGGCATTGAGCTTGCGCGTGACGATAAAGCCCAGGATGACGGAGTCGACAACGGCGACGATGACGAAGACCCACAGGCCCAGGATTCCGTACGTCTGCACTGCCGCGTCGGGGAATACGCTGAGCAGGATGACCAGAAACATCACCGGGATCATGAATTCGCCCACGTTGAAGCGGGCGTCGACAAAGTCGCGCACGAAGCGCTTCTGCGCACCGCGGTCGCGCACCGGGAGGAACTTCTCATCGCCGGCAGCCATACCCACCCGGGCACGCTCGCGAGCCTCGGCGGCCTTGCCTCTGGCCTGCTTGGCCGCGAGCTTGCGGTCATCTGGAACAAGCGGGCGCCGATTCAAAGCCTCCTGCTGCCTGCGGCTGGGCGTAGCCTGCCCTTTGCCGACAGGGTGGGATGCCGCGAGGCGAGACCTGGTCTCGTCCGGGGTCTCCATGGATGGTTGTGCGTCTGGGTTCACAGGCTTAGCCACATCAGTTCCTTGCAATTGGTTGCCTTAAGATTACCTGATGACCGATATTCGAGAAACAGCGCCCTCGGCAATCTCCCCGGCCGCCCCGGCTCTTCGCGCGGCAGTCGAACGCGGCCTCCCCACGACCATTGCCGACCTGTGCGCCCTGGTGCGGATTCCCTCCGTCTCCTGGGATGCCTTTGACGCGCATCAGGTTGCCGCCAGTGCGGATGCCGTCGCGGTCCTGGTCCGCGACCTCGGGGTGTTCGATTCGGTCGAGGTCAAGCGGGCCGGGATCCCGGGCGGTGCCGAACTCGGCCATCCGGCCGTTTTGGCCACGCGCGCGGCACGCAACGGGCGCCCGACGGTTCTGCTCTATGCGCACCACGATGTGCAACCGCCCGGCCAGGATGCGGACTGGGACTCCAACCCGTTCGAACCGACCGTGCGCGGCAACCGCCTCTACGGACGCGGTGCGGCGGACGACAAGGCGGGGGTCATGGCCCACATCGCGTCGATCCGAGCTCTCGTGGAAGCAGAAGGACCCGATTTCAACCTCGGCCTGGCACTCTTCATCGAAGGCGAGGAAGAGTTCGGCAGCCGGTCCTTCGCCACCTTCCTGGAGGAGAACCGGGAGTCCCTGCGCGCGGACGCCATCGTCGTCGCGGATTCGAACAACTGG
This sequence comes from Cryobacterium sp. TMT2-18-2, assembly GCF_004402245.1. Lineage (NCBI taxonomy): Bacteria > Bacillati > Actinomycetota > Actinomycetes > Micrococcales > Microbacteriaceae > Cryobacterium > Cryobacterium sp. TMT2-18-2. Next base: position 86,714 of record NZ_SOFU01000028.1, on the reverse strand, counting down.
GACATCAACACCCCTGCACTGACCACGGCGCTGCGCGGCAATGTCACGTTCCGACTGACGGTCCGCACCCTTGACCACGCGTCGCACTCGGGCATGTTCGGGGGAGCGGTTCCCGACGCGATGATGGCCGCCGTTCGTCTGCTCGACAGCCTGTACGCCGACGACGGCGCCGTCGCCGTCCGCGGGCTGACGAGCATCGATGTTCCGACTCCGGACTACACGGTGGAGCAGCTCCGCCTGGAAACCGGGCTCACCGACGGCGTCGTCGCGATCGGTCACGGCTCGGTGCTCAGCCGGATCTGGTCCCAGCCGGCCATCACAATCACCGGGATCGACGCGCCGTCCGTGGCCAACGCGTCGAACACGCTTACCCCGGCCGTCACCGTTCGACTAAGCACCCGGATCGCTCCCGGTCAGTCGGCCGACGAGGCTTTCCGTGCGCTCGAGGCGCATCTGCGTGCCAAGGCTCCATTCGGCGCCCGGATCGACATCGATGACGTCGACACGGGGGAGGCCTTCCTGGTCGACACGGGCGGCTGGGCCGTCGCTGAGACGCGGAGCGCCATGGCCGAAGCCTGGGGCGAAAGCCCGGTGGACATCGGCGTCGGCGGGTCCATCCCCTTCATCGCCGACCTGGTGCGGGTGTTTCCGGACGCTCAGATCCTGGTCACCGGGGTCGAGGACCCGGATTCCAGGGCGCACAGCCCCAACGAATCTCTGCATCTCGGAGTGTTCAAGCGGGCCATCCTCAGTGAGGCCTTCCTACTCGGCCGTCTGAATCAGCGCACCGGCAGCTGATCCGACCGAGAGCGCAGAAATCCGGGAATGCAGAGGGTGTATTCCCGGTTGTGGTCGGTACAATCTTCGTTGCCTCCGACGGTCATTCAGCCGCCGCGAAAGACCGCGTGAAAACGACTCGAACACTGAGGAGCACCATGACCGACACAGTCGCCACCAGCACAGCCGCCCATGGCGTGGGCCTGAGCGCCACCGCCGCTGACAAGGTACGCAGCCTGCTCGCTCAGGAAGGCCGCGAGGACCTCCGCCTGCGCGTTGCCGTTCAACCCGGAGGCTGCTCCGGCCTCATCTACCAGCTCTATTTCGACGAGAGGCTACTCGACGGTGACGCTCTCGTCGACTTCGATGGGGTCGAGATCGTCGTGGACAAAATGAGTGTCCCCTACCTGGACGGGGCATCCATTGACTTCGAGGACACCATCCAAAAGCAGGGGTTCACGATCGACAATCCGAACGCCGGCGGAAGCTGCGCATGCGGAGATTCCTTCAGCTGACCCACCGACGTCGGACAAAGCGCCCCGGGCTAGTACCTCCGCAAATCCTGTGACTGGCGACGAATTCGTTATCTCGGAGGCCGGTTCTTGCACAACGGATCGTGTCACCCGCAGTAAGCTGAGGGTCTATAGAAGCACTTCCAGTTAAGTGTCCTCGAGTCTCACCGAAAGGTTACTGGTGCGCAAAAACCATCGTCTCCGATGGGCTGCAATTCCAATCGCAGCGTCGTTGGCCCTTGTTCTCGCAGGTTGCTCGCAAGCCCAGCTTCATGGCTACCTCCCCGGCTTCATCGAGGGTGAGCCGGCGGTGACTAACCAGACCGAACGCATCTCCGGGCTATGGACCACGTCATGGATCGTTCTTTTGATCGTGGGTCTCATCACCTGGGGGCTCACGATCTGGGCCGTCGTTGTCTACCGTCGCCGCAAGGGCCAGACCGGTCTTCCGGTGCAGCTTCGTTACAACATGCCTATCGAAATTTTCTACACTGTCGTTCCCCTTATTCTCGTGGTCGGTTTCTTCGCCTTCACCGCGCGGGACCAGGCAGAGATCGAGGCACGCTTCGATGAGCCGGAGGTCAAAATCCAGGTCATCGGCAAGCAGTGGGCTTGGGACTTCAACTACGTCAACGAAGACGTCTATACCGCGGGGATCCAGGGCCAGCCCGACGTCGACGGTCCCGCCGGTTCGCTGCTTCAGTCCGAAATCCCCACGCTCGTCCTGCCGGTCGGCCAGAAGGTCGAGCTGGCGCTCGACGCCCGCGATGTCATCCACTCGTTCTGGGTCGTCGACTTCCTGTACAAAAAGGACATGATCCCCGGCAAGACCAACTACATGTCGATCATCCCGGAGCGCATCGGCACCTATGACGGGAAATGTGCCGAACTGTGCGGCGAGTACCACTCGCTCATGCTCTTCAAGGTCGAGGTCGTCTCCGAGGCAGACTACGAGTCGTACATCGACTCTTTGCGTGCTGAAGGCAACGACGGCCAGCTCGGCCTCGAGTACGAGCGCAACCAAAATCTGCCGGGAACGACAGCACCGACCGAGCAGGAGGGCAACTAGTCCATGACTACCACCACTACGGCATCTTCCGCGCCGGCAGCCCCCACCGCTCCGCGTCGGCCCACCGGTGTCGAGCGCAAGGGCAACGTCATCGTCCGGTGGATCACCTCCACCGACCACAAGGTGATCGGGTACATGTACCTGATCACGTCGTTCGTCTACTTCTGCCTCGCCGGCGTCATGGCACTGGTGATCCGCGCACAGCTCTTCGCCCCCGGTCTCGAGGTCGTCCAGACGAAGGAGCAGTACAACCAGCTCTTCACCATGCACGGCACAATCATGCTGCTGATGTTCGCGACACCGCTGTTTTTCGGATTCGCGAACTCCCTCATGCCCCTGCAGATCGGCGCCCCCGACGTGGCCTTCCCCCGGTTGAACGCCTTCTCCTTCTGGGCCTTCTTCTTCGGCAGCCTTGTCGCCGTCGGTGGCTTCCTCACCCCGCAGGGTGCCGCGTCCTTCGGCTGGTTCGCCTATCAGCCACTGGCCAGCACGACGTTCTCCCCAGGCGTCGGCGGCAACCTGTGGATGGTCGGGCTCGGGCTGAGCGGCTTCGGCACCATCCTCGGAGCCGTGAACTTCATCACCACAGTGATCACGATGCGCGCCCCCGGCATGACCATGTTCCGGATGCCCATCTTCACCTGGAACACCCTGGTCACGTCGCTTCTCATCCTGATGGCCTTCCCGGTCCTCGCCGCGGCGCTCCTGGCCGCGGCGTCCGACCGGATCTTCCTCTCGCACATCTACGATCCGGCCAATGGTGGTGCCATCCTGTGGCAGCACCTGTTCTGGTTCTTCGGTCACCCTGAGGTGTACATCATCGCGCTGCCGTTCTTCGGCATCGTGTCAGAAGTCTTCCCGGTCTTCAGCCGCAAGCCGATCTTCGGTTACAAGACCCTCATCTACGCGACCATCTCCATCGCGGCACTGTCCGTGGCGGTCTGGGCGCACCACATGTACGTCACCGGCTCCGTGCTGCTGCCGTTCTTCTCCCTGATGACGATGCTGATCGCCGTCCCGACCGGGGTGAAGATCTTCAACTGGATCGGCACCATGTGGCGGGGCTCACTGACCTTTGAGACGCCCATGCTGTGGGCCCTCGGCTTCTTGGTCACCTTCACCTTCGGTGGCCTCACCGGCGTCATCCTGGCCTCGCCGCCGCTCGACTTCCACGTCTCGGACACCTACTTCGTCGTCGCGCACTTCCACTACGTCATCTTCGGAACCGTGGTGTTCGCGATGTTCAGCGGGTTCTACTTTTGGTGGCCGAAGTGGACCGGCAAGATGCTCAATGAGAGCCTCGGCAAGTGGCACTTCTGGTTCCTCTTCATCGGTTTCCACACCACCTTCCTGGTACAGCACTGGCTGGGCGTCGTGGGCATGCCGCGTCGCTACGCGTCGTACCTGCCCGAGGACGGCTTCACCTGGATGAACCAGTTGTCCACGGTCGGTTCGGTCATTCTCGCGATCTCGATGATCCCGTTCTTCCTGAACGTCTATATCACCGCCCGCAAGGCACCGCAGGTCACCGTGAACGACCCGTGGGGCTACGGCGGCTCGCTGGAGTGGGCTACCTCCTGCCCGCCGCCGCGCCACAACTTTACCTCGATCCCGCGCATCCGGTCCGAACGCCCTGCGTTCGACCTGAACCACCCGGAAGCGCCCATAACAGTCGGAATCGGGCCGGCGAAGGACGCCCCGGATGCCCCCACGTACGACGTCGCGTCGAAAAGGACGAAGTAAATGAGAACCAACGTCAACCTGCTCTGGGTTCTGACAGGATTTTTCGCCCTGGTCACGGTGGCCTACGTCATCTGGGGACTCGTCGACCCGTTGCAGAACAAGGTTGAGTGGGCGGGGACGTTCGCACTCGGCCTGTCCGCCATCCTGTTCAGCTTTATCGCCTTCTACCTCGGACGCGTACACAGCGCCCAGGGCGGCGAGCTTCCCGAAGATCGTCTGGACGCGAATATCGACGACGGCGACCCTGAGGTTGGTTTCTACAGCCCGTGGAGCTGGTGGCCCATCCTCTTGGCTGCCAGTGCTGCTCTGCTCTTCATGGGGCTGGCTGTCGGCGTGTGGATCTCGATCATCGCGTTGGGTGTCGGCGTCATCTGCCTCGTCGGTTGGGTATACGAGTACTACCGGGGCAATTTCGCGCGCTGATTCGAACCGAAATGCGTACTTCAGGCAGAAGGGGCGGCGTCCAGGACACAGGTCCTGGACGTCGCCGTTGGTTATACCCGGCGCATCGCTTCGGAGTGACACGTTCGGATAATTTCACAGTTCCACGTAGCCTGATCCACAGTTCCCGCCCGCATGGCCTCAAACGATTTCGACGGAGATTCTCTGGTGTACTCGTCTTTCCAGGGCGTCGGGGTGCGATTCTGCCAGAATCTCCGTCGAATTCGTTCAGGTCGTGGGACGCTACGCGTGGCTGCCGGGCTTCAGATCGTGATGCGACGGTAGCCGAGTAACTCGAAGGACGCCGTGACGGTCTGAACGCCGCTGAGCTGGTGGGTCAGCGCGTCGACATCCGTGTGGTGGGCTGACGGACCCATCCCGATCAGAGCGGATGCCTGGGCCGGGTTGAGACGCAGCGAAGACGACAACTCGTCCCGTGTTTCCAGTTCGAAGGCGGGGGACAGCGCCTCGGACAGGTGCTTGCCTTTGTTCGCGGGCACGTCCAACGCCAGACCGGACGCCCTGAGCTCCTGCAGGTGGGAAGCTTGCGGCACGACGACGATGAGCAGGCCGTCTTCGCGCAGCACCCGGTGAAACTCGGACGGGTTCCGGGGGGCAAAAACGTTGAGGAGTACATCTGCTGATGCGTCCCGTACCGGCAGGGGGGACCAGACATCCGCCACGAGCCCGTCGACGTTGTCCTGACCGCTCACTGTGCGCCCGACCGCCACGGGGGAAAGGTCCATTCCCAGGGCACGCGCATCTGGACAGAGTGCGAGAACCCCCCGCAAGTAGTATCCGGTTCCACAGCCGATGTCTAAGACCCGGGAGGGGTTCTCAGCCGCCACCCGCTCAGCGAGGCGGTGGCGCAGCGGCTCGTACCAGCCGGTCTCGAGGAAAAGTGCTCTCGCGTCGACCATCGCGACGCTATCGCCGATCAGCCGGCGCGCACCGCCTGCCAATGACACGTATCCCCGCTTGTTCGCGTCGAAGGAGTGTCCGGCCCCGCAGCGCAGCGTCAGCGGCCCGGCGGGGGTGAGTGGCAGAAAACAGTTCGGGCACCGAAGCCACTCCGACAGGGTCTGGAGGGACATCGATGCCCGATCTGTGTTCGCGGCCGGAGCCTAGTGGTGGTGGTCGTGCGCCCGTTCGAGTTCAGTGGTCGATACCGGTTCGATCCGGTCCTCGAAGAACCAGCGGGACAGTCCGGCACGGGCCTTTTGGCCCGCCGTGATTTTGCCCTTGGCGTTCGGGCGGATCATGAGCGGCTTGTAGTCGTTATAGCTGACCAGCTTCCAGCGCTCATATTCATCAACCGGCTGGTGAACTTCGATGTACTCGCCACCGGGCAGACGCACGATACGTCCGGACTCGTAGCCGTGCAGAACGATCTCGCGGTCCTTCTTCTGCAACGCCAGGCAGATGCGTTTCGTCACGAAGAAGGCGATGAAGGGCCCCACAATCACCAGGAACTGCATGGTGTGAATCACGCCCTCCATCGTCACCTTGAAGTGCGTTGCGATGATGTCCGAGGAGGCCGTGGCCCACAGCGCCGCGTAGAACGTGACTCCGGCGGCACCGATGGCGGTGCGTGTCGGGGCGTTCCGGGGACGGTCGAGAATGTGGTGCTCTCGCTTGTCTCCGGTGACCCATCCCTCGATGAACGGGTAGATGAGCACGACCAGGATGAACAGGCCCAGCGACACCAACGGGATCAGGATGTTGAAGGACCAGGTGCGATCGAGCCAGACCATCTCGAGTCCCGGCGGGATCAGGCGCAGGGCGCCGTCAGCGAAACCGATGTACCAGTCCGGCTGTGTTCCGGCCGAAACGGGGGAGGGGTCGTAGGGACCGTAGTTCCAGATGGGGTTGATCGTGAACAGCGACGCCATCAGCATCACGATGCCGAAGACGATGAAGAAGAAGCCACCGGCCTTGGCCGCATATACGGGGAGAACCGGGTAGCCGACCACATTCTGGTTGGTGCGTCCGGCACCAGGGTATTGCGTGTGTTTGTGTACGACGACGAAGAGCAGGTGCATCGCGATCAGTGCCACGATAATGGCCGGCAGCAGCAGAATGTGGAGGGAGTACAGGCGTCCGACGATCGCCTCGCCCGGGAACTCTCCACCGAACAGGAGGAACGAAATCCAGGTTCCGACCAGCGGGATTCCCTTGACCATTCCGTCGATGATGCGCAAGCCGTTTCCGGAGAGCAGGTCGTCGGGGAGGGAGTAGCCGGTGAATCCTTCGGCCATGGCCAGGATGAACAGAACGAACCCGATGACCCAGTTGAGCTCGCGCGGCTTGCGGAACGCACCGGTGAAGTAGATGCGGAGCATGTGCAAGCCGATTGCAGCCACGAAGAGTAGTGCTGCCCAGTGGTGGACCTGGCGCATGAGGAGCCCGCCACGAATATCAAAGGAGATGTCCAGGGAGGATGCCATCGCGGCAGACATCTCCACACCCTTGAGTGGCATGTACGAACCGTCGTACTCCACCGGCGTCATCGACGCACTGAAGAAGAACGTGAGGAACGAACCGGACAACAGGATGATGACAAAGCTGTACAGGGCAACCTCACCGAGCAGGAATGACCAGTGGTCGGGGAAGATCTTGCGACCTAGTTCCTTGACCGCAGTCGAAATGCTGGTGCGTTCGTCGATGTAGTTCGCGGCGGCCCCGGTAAGGCCACCGGACTTCTTTGTTTCGACTAGGTCAGTAGTCGTAGTTGCAGTGCTCAATTCCGCTCCCAGAAGCTCGGTCCGACGGGTTCAGTGAAATCGCTTTGTGCAATGAGATACCCCTCGGAGTCTACCGTGATGGGCAGCTGCGGCAGAGGGCGCTTGGCCGGTCCGAAGATGACTTCGCACTGGTTCGTCACGTCGAACTGCGACTGGTGACAGGGGCACAGGAGCGTGTGGGTCTGCTGCTCATAAAGCGCGACCGGGCATCCGACGTGCGTGCAGATCTTTGAGTAGGCGACAATGCCGTCGTACGACCAGTCCTTCTTGTCGGCGGGCTCATTGATGTCTTCCGGCTTCAGCCTCATCAGAAGAACTGCGGCCTTGGCCTTCTCTTCGAGTTTGCCGTGGCCGAGGTCCTGCAATCCTTCGGGAATCACATGAAAGGCCGAGCCGAGGGTGACATCGGAGGCCTTGATCGGTGTGCCCGTGGGATCGATCGCGAGCCTGGTGCCCTTCTTCCACATGGTGTGTTCGAGAGCTGCAGCGGGATTGGTGTCCTGCGGGCCCAAGCCGCGGAACAGCACGACGGCCGGAAGCGGAAAGGCGATCAAGGCGCCGATGAGGCTGTTTCGGATTAGCGTACGGCGACCGATGCCCGATTCGACATTGGCCTCGTGAAAGATCTCGACCGCGCGTTCGCGGGTCTCATCCGACCCTCGCACCGGGTGGCGCTCGTCGACGCCTTCGTGGTCGAACATGAGCGCCTTGCCCCAGTGCACGGCGCCGATGCCGATTGCCAGAAGGGCGAGGGTGAGGCCGAGACCGATGAAGAGGTTGTTCAGACGAACCGAATCCGGTTCCTCAGGGATGATCGGGAAGACCATATACGCCACGATTGCGAAGAGACTGCCCACGATCGACAGGTAGAAGAGCGTGTAGACGGTTCGCTCGGCGCGACGCTCCGCGCTGGGGTTGAGGTCGGTGACGCGCAGGCGGTGCGGGGGGAAACCCGGATTGGCCACGGCGTCCCGTACGACGACGGCGGTGCCCGCGGGAGCCCCCTCATGCCCGACGCCCGACGAGTCAGCAGCGGTCAAGTCCTTCCCGCTGTTATCGTCCTTGGCCATTGTTCTCCTTCATCGGAATTCTCATAAAACAGTTTGTGTCAGACCTGGTTGGTGATCAGTTCGACTTGGCGGTGATCCACACCGTCAGGGCAACGATCGACCCAAGACCGAAGATCCAAAGGAAAAGACCTTCCGAGACCGGTCCGAGGGCGCCCAGAGCGAATCCACCGGGAGACGGGTTGTTGTCCAGGTACTTGAGGTAGGTGATGATGTCGCGCTTGCTCTCCGGGGAAATGTTCATGTCGTTGAACACGGGCATATTCTGCGGGCCGGTGACCATGGCCTCGTAGATGTGCTTCTCCGTGACCCCCGCCAGGGCAGGCGCATACTTGCCCTGAGTGAGGGCACCACCGGCGCCGGCGACGTTGTGGCACATCGCGCAGTTGATGCGGAACAGCTCGGCGCCGTTGGCGGCATCGCCCTCAGCGTCGAGGAGAGACGGATCCGGAAGTGCCGGACCCGGCGCGAGGGACGCCACGTAAGCGGCGAGGGACACGATTTGCTCGTCTGTGAACTGGACGGCCTTCTTCTCAGCCTGCGGTCCGTTCAACTGCATCGGCATCCGTCCGGTGCCCACCTGGAAGTCGACCGATGCAGCACCGACGCCGATCAGGCTGGGGCCGGCATTGGTCCCCGCTGCTTCCAATCCGTGACAGGTGGCGCAGTTGGCCGCGAAGAGTTTCTGCCCTTCGCTGACGGTCTGCTGCGACGCGGCGTTCGTCTCCGCACTGGCCGTGCTCGTGCTGAAAGCGGCGTAGGCGCCTCCTGTGAAGAGGAGTCCGATCGCGATGAGGGCGACGCTGGCAAGCGGGCTGCGACGGCCGGCTTTGCGACCGTCGGACTGCTTCGGTGTGCTAATCGTGGTCATACGTGGTGTCCACTCCGACTTTCTATTTAAGAACGTAAATAACGAGGAACAACCCGATCCAGACGACGTCGACGAAGTGCCAGTAGTACGACACGACGATGGCGCTCGTTGCTTCCTTGTGACCGAAGTTCTTGACCGCGAAGGCGCGCCCGATGACGAGCAGGAACGCGATCAGGCCGGCAGTCACGTGAATACCGTGGAACCCGGTGGTGAGGTAAAATGCGGATCCGTAGGCGTTGCTGGTAAGCGAGACGCCCTCGGAAACGAGAGTCGCGTACTCAAAGACCTGACCGGACACGAATATGGCCCCGAGGGCGTAGGTGAGGAAGAACCACTCGACCATGCCCCACTGGCTGGGTTTCCATCCGGTCGAACGTGATTGCAGGCGTTCTGCCGCAAACACTCCGAATTGGCAGGTCACCGAAGAGGACACAAGGATCAGCGTGTTCACGAGGGCGAATCCGAAGCCGTGCTTCTCTGTCTCGAATAACCACAATTCAGGCGACGTCGACCGCAGCGTGAAATAGATGGCGAAGAGCCCGGCGAAGAACATGACTTCGCTGCCCAACCAGACGATAGTGCCGACAGCCACGCTGTTGGGCCGGTTAACAACGGGCGCATTGACCGTGTAAGTAATTGATGGACTCGTCACCCTTCCATTATGGCCGATTTGCGTAGCGGTTATTGTCATCGGGGCGGACCTGTCCCTCAATTGCGGGAATGACTACCTGATTGCAACAAACGCGCCCCGGGAAGCGAATTCGGGACGGATCGTCGATCTCGCTAAAATCGTTCCATGCTTGAAATTCAGTCCTGGCCAAACGTCCTCAGCGCTCTGCTTGCGGGGGAGGACCTCAGCGTCTCCGATGCCGCGTGGAGCATGGAGCAGGTCATGCTGGGGGAGGCAACTCCGGCGCAGCTGGCCGGCTTCCTCGTAGCCCTACGCGCCAAGGGCGAAACCGTTGACGAAATCGTCGGGTTTCGGGATGCGATCCTCGACCATGCCGTTCCGCTGGCGGTGAACCCGATGGCCTTGGACATCGTCGGCACTGGTGGGGATCGGTTCGGCACCGTCAACATCTCGACGATGGCCTCCATCATCTGCGCCGGGGTCGGCGTTCCCGTGATCAAACACGGGAACCGGGCCTCAAGCTCGGCGTCCGGTTCGTCGGACGTGCTTGCTGCCCTCGGCATTGACCTGACACTGTCCGCCGACCAGGTTGCTGCCATTTTGGATACGGCTGGGATCACCTTCGCCTTCGCTGCCGCTTTTCACCCAGGGTTCCGTCACGCAGCCCTGGCGCGCAAGGAGCTCGGCATCCCCACGGTGTTCAACTACCTCGGCCCGTTGTGCAATCCGGCCCGTCCCGAGGCGTCAGCAGTGGGAGTCGCAAACCTGGACCGAGTTCCGCTCATCGTGGGTGTATTCCAGACGCGGGGGGCGACGGCCCTGGTCTTCCGCGGTGATGACGGTCTTGATGAGCTGACCACGACGGGCCACAGCCATGTCTGGGAGGTGTCGCGGGGCTTGGTGACGGAACACGACATCGATCCGCGTGACCTGGGAATTCGACGGGCCTCGATCAATGAGCTCGTTGGCGGGGACGCTGAGCACAATGCCGCCGTCGTTCATTCAGTGCTGGCCGGTGAGGTCGGTGCGGTGCGTGACATCGTCCTGCTGAACGCGGCCGCCGGCCTGGTCGCGTTTGACCTGGCAAACGATCCCGCGCAGTCTCAAGTCAATATCATCGAGCGCTTCCGCACCAAAATGGCCGTGGCCGCAGAGGCAGTCGACTCCGGTGCGGCCACGGTCAAGCTCGCTGAGTGGGTTGCGGCCAGTCGGGTGTGACCCGGCTGGCCCAGACACCGAGACGAGCTAGACGACGTCGTCGTCAACCCAGCCGAACGTCTTGGTAACGGCCTTCTTCCAGTTGCGCATCTGTCGGTTCCGCTCTTCTTCGCCCATTTGCGGGGTCCACCGGCTGTCCTCCTGCCAGTTGGCCCGCAATTCGTCAAGGTCGCTCCAGAACCCGACCGCCAGTCCGGCGGCGTACGCGGCGCCGAGAGCCGTGGTTTCGGCCACGACGGGTCGTACCACTGGCACGCCGATGATGTCGGCCTGGAACTGCATCAGCGTGTTGTTGACGATCATGCCGCCGTCAACCTTCAGCTCGGTCAATGGGACACCAGAGTCGGCGTTGACCGCGTCGAGGACCTCCCGGGTCTGAAACGCGGTCGCCTCGAGGGTGGCGCGGGCGATGTGGCCCTTGTTCACGAATCGGGTCAGGCCGACCAGGGCGCCACGGGCATCCGCACGCCAGTACGGCGCGAACAGGCCGGAGAAGGCCGGCACGAAGTAGGCGCCGCCATTGTCATCGACCGTTTTGGCAAGCGTCTCGATTTCCTCGGAGGTACTGATCATTCCCAGATTGTCTCGCAGCCACTGCACGAGGGCGCCGGTGACGGCGATCGACCCCTCCAACGCATAGTGGGGGGCCGCGTCGCCGAGTTTGTAACCGAGCGTGGTGAGCAGACCGTTCTTGGAGTGGATGATCTCGGTGCCCGTGTTGAAGATGAGGAAGTTGCCCGTGCCGTAGGTGTTCTTCGCCTCACCTTGGTCGAAAGCGGCCTGTCCGAAGGTGGCCGCCTGCTGGTCGCCCAGGATGCCCGCGATCGGTACCTCGCGCAGCAGGCTGTGCTCATTCACGAGGCCGTAGACCTCGGACGAGGAGCGAATCTCGGGCAGCATCGACCTCGGCACCCCGAAGGCGGCGAGGATGTCGTCGTCCCATTGCAGAGTCTCGAGATCCATGAACATGGTGCGACTGGCGTTGGTCACGTCCGTCGCGTGCACGCCGCCTTCGAGCCCGCCGGTCAGGTTCCACAGCACCCAGGAGTCCGTCGTGCCGAACATCAGATCGCCCGCTTCGGCCTTGGCGCGCGCGCCATGCACGTTCTCAAGAATCCAGACGATCTTCGTTCCGGAGAAGTATGTCGCCAGGGGGAGCCCAACCTGGGCTTTGAACCGTTCGACTCCGCCGTCGGCGGCGAGACGGTCCACGATCGGCTGGGTGCGGGTATCCTGCCAGACAATCGCGTTGTATACGGGCAGCCCGGTGTGGCGGTCCCAGACCACTGCGGTCTCACGCTGGTTGGTGATTCCCACGGCCTCGATGTCATGCCGAGTCAGGTTCGCCTTGGACAAAGCCTGGCCGATCACTTCACGGGTGTTGTCCCAAATTTCCATCGGGTCGTGCTCGACCCAGCCGGCCCGGGGGAAGATCTGCTCGTGCTCAAGCTGACCAATCGCGATCACCGAGCCTGCTTTGTCGAAGATGATGGCTCGGGAACTCGTGGTTCCCTGGTCGATTGCGATGACGTACTTGGCCATGAAATACCTCCTTGGATTGCGAGAATCGATGCTGGACGCGGCGCACGCCGCTGCGTGACGCCACACAGTGCGGGCCGATTCAATGACTGAACCGGCCCGCGGGAAGGATTACGTGAGGACGGGCAAAAGGAACAGGGAAGCCCATCCGGCGAGCATGCCGCCAATGACCGGACCCACGACAGGAACCCAGGAATATGCCCAATCGGACGTTCCCTTGCCCTTGATCGGCAGGACGAAGTGCGCGATGCGGGGCCCCAGGTCACGAGCCGGGTTGATGGCGTATCCGGTCGGCCCACCGAGCGAGGTGCCGATGACGATGACAAGCAGCGCGACGGGCAGTGCACCGAGCGCGGCCAGTCCACCACTCTCGCCCTGGCGCCCGCCACCGAAAGCCAGAACGACGAAGACGAGCACGAATGTGCCGATGATCTCGGTTGTCAGATTCCAGCCGTAGGAGCGGATGGCCGGACCGGTCGAGAAGACGCCGAGTTTGTTGGCGGAGTTGGGCTCAGCGTCGAAGTGCTGTTTGTAGGCCAGCCAGCAAAAGACGGCTCCGATGAAGGCGCCGAGGAACTGACCCGCGATGTAGGTGAGGACCGACAGGAAGTTCACGGGAACGCCCGAACCGAACTCCGTCGCACCCGCTGTCACCAGGCCGAGGGTGACTGCCGGGTTGAGGTGTGCGCCGGAGTTATAGGCGACGATGACGCCGGCGAAGACTGCGAAACCCCACCCGATGGTGACCATGAGGAATCCGCCGCCAAGGCCCTTGTTCTTGGCCAGCGCGACGTTGGCGACCACACCGGTTCCGAGGAGGACGAGCATCCCCGTACCCAGCACTTCCGATAAGAATACGACTCCAATATTGTCCACGTTGACCTTTCTTGGTGAGGCTGGAGATGCCGGAGCAACCCTGAGCGGTGAGCGATCGGCATTACCATAGCGCGGCGATTAACGCAGCGGAATGGGCCGGTGGACGTGTAATTCACCGCCCCTTACCGGCAGCGAGGGCAGCGCGTAGGTTGAGCCTGGAGTGCACGGCGCTCCACACCAGCCCGTCGACGGGCAGTCCAACCACCTCGATCGAAGGAAGAGACATGAAGAAACTCGTCAATGATCCCAAGAACGTCGTCGCTGAGGCCGTGGCCGGGTTCGGCGCGGCCCACGCCGATATCGTCCGGATTTCGACGGAACCGATCTACATCGTGCGCACGGAAGCTCCCGTTGCCGGGAAAGTGGGTCTGGTCAGCGGAGGAGGAAGCGGACACGAGCCACTTCACGGTGGGTTCGTCGGGTTCGGGATGCTGGACGCAGCCGTACCCGGGGCCGTTTTCACCTCACCGACACCCGACCCGATCCTCGCCGCGACGAAGGCGGTCGATGGGGGAGCGGGGGTACTCCACATCGTCAAGAACTACACCGGGGACGTCTTGAATTTCGAGACCGCCGCCGACCTCGCCGCCGCGGAGGGAATCGAGGTCCGCGCGGTGATCGTCAACGACGACGTCGCCGTGAAGGACTCGCTGTACACGGCCGGGCGACGTGGTGTGGCCGGAACGGTCCTGGTCGAGAAGATCGCTGGAGCGTCGGCTGAGCGCGGAGACGCCCTGGAGACCGTTGCCGCGATCGCAGAGAGGGTCATCTCCGGGGTGCGGTCAATGGGTGTGGCGCTGACGCCGTGCGTTGTTCCCCACGCCGGGGAAGGCAGCTTCACGCTCGCCGACGATGAGATCGAGATCGGGATCGGCATCCACGGCGAGCCGGGGCGCGCGCGCATCACGCTGGAGCCGGCCGACGCCATCGTCGACCGTCTCCTCGGCCCTATCCTTGAGGACATCCCGTTCGTGGCCGGAGACAACGTGCTTCTCTTCGTCAACGGAATGGGCGGCACACCGCAAATCGAGCTGTACATCGTATTTCGACGGGCCGCCGAGGTGTTGGCCGAACAGGGGATCGTAGTGACCAGGACACTCGTCGGGAACTTCACGACGTCTCTCGAGATGCAGGGAACATCCATCACCGTGCTGAAACTCGATGACGAATTGACTGCCCTGTGGGATGCGCCGGTCCAGACGGCAGCGCTACGGTGGGGACGATAGGCGGGTAGAAGGAGATCCAATGAATTTAGACGGCACGTGGGCGAAAGCCTGGATCAGGGCCAGTGCGGCGGTAATGAATGAGCACCGTGTGGAATTGATTGATCTGGACCGTGAAATCGGCGATGGTGATCATGGTGAAAACATGGACCGCGGTTTTCAGGCGGTGCTGTTGAAACTCGATGACCTTCCGGCCGAGGCGAACCCCGGGGACGTCTTCAAACTCGTCGCAACCACATTGATCTCAACCGTGGGCGGTGCGGCGGGTCCACTGTACGGAACAGCGTTCCTCAAGGCGGCCGTGGCCATCACCGGCTCGGCTGACCTTAACGGGGCCGCTCTGGTTGCACTCCTGGCGGCCGCGCGAGACGGCATCGTCCTGCGCGGCAAAGCGGAGTCCGGAGACAAGACCATGGTCGATGCCTGGACTCCGGCGGTCGACGCCGCCGAAGCAGCCCGTGCCGACGGTGCGGACGACCTGGCGATTTTGATGGCTGCGGCAGCTGCTGCCGAGGCAGGGGCAGAGGCGACGGAACCCTGGGTCGCGCGTAAGGGACGGGCTAGCTACCTCGGCGAACGGGCCATCGGTCACCGCGACCCGGGAGCGCAGTCTTCGGCCCTGCTGTTGCGAGCAGCTGCCGACACCGCCGCGACCGCCTGAAATGACCGCCACAGAGGGGCTTGTCGGTCTCGTTTTCATCTCCCACAGCTCGAAGATCGCCGACGGTCTCGTCGATCTGGCGACCCAGATGGCACCCCGAACGAGGATGGTCCCGGCCGGTGGGACAGACGACGGGGGTATCGGCACGAGCTTCACGAAGGTGGTCAGCGGCATTGCACAGGCTGACGCCGGCACCGGCGTCGTGCTGCTCTGCGACCTGGGCTCCGCGATCCTGACGGCCGAAACCGCGTTGGATTTCCTCGGAGACGCGGCGCGTGCCCGAGTACGAATCGTGGATGCGCCTCTGGTCGAGGGGGGAGTGGCTGCAGCCGTCGCCGCCGAGATAGGGGGAGACATCGCGTCTGTCGTGCGGGCCGCGCAATCCGCCGCCGGGGCGGTCTGCGCACCTGGGGCGGAACCAGCGCTGCCGCCAGTGGTCACGCGAACCGTTACCCTGGTAAACAAGGATGGTCTGCATGCCCGACCGGCTGCTGACTTCGTGAAGCTCGCCAGTACGTTCGAGGCACGAGTCACTGTGAATGGCAAAGATGCGTCCAGTCTGCTTGCCGTGATGTCACTCGGACTCATCCGCGGCATGACCGCGGAGATCTCCTCCTCGGACGAGGCCGGAGCGGCAGCCGTAGCCGCATTGGGAGACCTTCTGGAATCGGGTTTCGGAGAAGAGTAGACGCACAGCACACACGCCTGGTCGATTTTGCAACTCGGCGTAGTCTGAGCGCATGGTCAAAGACAGGAAACCGCCGGAGAGCAGTCCTACTCGTCACTCCGACCGAGTGGATCCGCGATTCGCGGATACGGACGGGCCGACCGATCTAAAGGAATGCCCGGTCTGTGGGCAGACCATGCGTGCGCATTCGATCGAGCGCGGCGCCCATGACACGATCCTTACGTGCCCCGTGCCGCATCCGGGCGCGTGGGACCGGGACGCGTTCCTGCCCGTGAACGAATTCGGGATGGTCCTGCGCCCGCACGAACCGGAGAACACGGACGAGGAAATCGACCGCCCCGAATGAGGCCGCCGGCGGCGGTTCGGCTGGCTGTCGCCAAATGTCTGCACACGGGTCCCAATCCACCGTTGGACACACTCCGGCACGATGCGGGACGTTTCGGAAGTGCTCCGATGCCTCTCGTGGTCCGGCGAAAGCGTAGTCTAAGTGGGAACTGGACTTATCCGAAAGGGTCCTAATGGTTCCCATTGCTGAGCCTGGGAGGGGTCTGCGCTGTGGTGATTTGAGGTTGATGTAGTCGGCGTGGGGCGCTCCAGCGGCGGCGGCGGCGGCGTGCTGACTGACAGGGGAGTCCTGGCGCCAGTTACGGAACGACGGCTTATGGAAATCGCGGCGGGCCAGAACCAGTAGGTTGTGGCTATGCGTATCAAGGGGTTTCGAGGGGCGAGTGCGGTTCTGGCGGCGGGTTGTTTGGCGGTGGCGATGATCGGATGTTCTGGGTCGGTACCGGGAGCTGGTGGACCAATTTCTGCGCCGACGATGACCGTAACCATAACTCCAACCCCGACGCCGATCCCTGAAACCGATACATGCGACAACGCTTTCACCGCTGACCTGAATTCGAAAATGGCGACGGACGGACTCACTTTCCGTGCTGACGGCCCCCGCGAAGAACTGGACTCATTGGTCGGAGCTGACGGTCTGCGATGTGAGTGGACGAAACCGCAGACGGACCTGACCGTTCGGTACGCGAACTGGACCCGGGATATGCCGGCTTGGGATGTTCTGAGAGCTCAGCTCCTGGCTGATGGGTATATCGAGACCGGCCCGCGGTCGGTTAGCCGGCCGATACCGGAGTTCGACTCCGCGTACCGCTACCGCGACGGCGTCATCCACTACGCGAGCCCAGCCCGTTTCATCGGGTGGGTAACTGCACTGCAGTAGGCGCTCGCGGATGGTGCCCACGAGCATAACGAACGTGTTGCGCATGGCGGGTTTCGGCCAAAGCGGGAACTGGACTTATCCGAAAGGGTCCTAATCCTTCACGGAACTGAGCCTGGGCGAGGGCCGGAGCTGTGATGATTTGAGGTTGATGTAGTCGGCGTGTGGTGCTCCGGCGGCGGCGTGCTGGTGGATTATCTTGCTGCTATAGCCGAGGGAGTTGGCCAGGGCGGTGGGATTGAGTTCTTTGGCGAGGTCGCGCAGGGCGGTGTTTCTGACGCCGTTGAGGTCGATGCCCCAGCTGCGAAGTCGGTTCAGCATGGTTTCTGGATGGGTGTGTTGGCCAGGCAGGTTGCCGGGAAAGAGCCAAGGGCTGTCGGTGTTGACTGTTTGCTGGTTGGGGCGGTTGTGGATGTAGTCCCAGAAGGTTGCCGTGACTTGTGCGGGCAGTAGGGCTGGCACCGATCCCAGACGCAGGTAGAGGCCATCGGGTCGCGCTTCGAGTGCGCTGGTTTTCAGGGCTGCGATCTTTCCGACCGGGTGTGCGTAGAGCAGGAGGATGAGTGCGGCGACGCGGTCTGCGGCGGGCATTTCTCCGGCGGTGAGGCAGGCGCGGATGTGGTCGATTCTGGCTGCCTGCGTCAGGATCGGGGTCGATTGTGCTTCACGACGGGGGACCCGGACTTTCGCGATCTCGTGTGATGTGACGAGCGATGCGATGAAGGTGTTGATGGCATGGCGAGTGGATGGTCCGGAGGCGAGGTAGTCGTCGAGGTGCGACTGACGGATATCGGTGTAGGTGGTGTCGTGCTCGGATAGGAGCCAGGCGAGGAATCGTCCTGACTCGGTGATTTCCTGCTTCGCTGACCGGACGGCGAAGTTCATGTTCTTGCCAGGCAACGCCTTCGCCCGGAGTCGTTTCAAGTGATGCCACCGACCGAAGCGTTCGATTGGTCCTTGGATCTCGCGATGGTCAGCAAGAGACATGATTCGCTTCTCGAGCCAGCGTTCGAATGCCGCCAGTTGGCGGTCCCGGGGCGGCAGCATGCCGTGATGGGTGAGTGTTTCGCGAAGGTGTTCGACGGCGTTGGATGCGGGTAGGGCGTCGAAGGCCTCGTGGCTGATGGCCAGTTCCCTGGTGCCCAGTCGGGTGAGGAGCGCACTGGCGCCGATGCCGCGTTTCCAGGTATAGATGCTCTTGGGGCGCTCGGCATTGGCGAAGACAGCGACGAGGCGTTTGAGCCGGAGGTCCGGGGGAGTGTTGGGTTGGAGGGTTGCGGTGAGGTCGACGCGGAGGACGCAGCGGATGCAGTTGCCGTTGCGAAATCGTTCGGCTTCATCGCCGCAGTTGTCGCAGTGCAGGAGTGTGGTGATGCCGGCGCAGTCACGGCAGGTGTTCGATCCGTCCGCGTCTTTGCCAGGGAGCAGGCGTGTGTCGCCGCAGGTGGCGCAAGGGCCGCGGGTGTGTGTGGCTGTGGTGAGGCAGATCCCGCAGATGGCGCCGTCGGGCCAGTGCACTCGAATCTTCGCGACCAGACCGCCGCAGCGGTCGCAGTGCAGGGTGCCTGGGGTTCGGGGGCGTCCGCGGGTGCGGTGCTCAGTCGTCATCGTCGAGGATGCGGGCGCGGACGGGTTTGTAGGCGTCGGCGAAGTTGACGATGTTCTCGCCGGAGGCGATTGCTCGTTCTTGGCGTTGGCTCTTGGCGTTCGCTGCGGTGAAGGTGACGAGCTCGTTCGCCTCAACGTTGAAGATGTCGCAGAGAGCGGTCAGGACTTTGAAGGAGATTCGCTCGGGATCCTGGGCGACGAGTCGATAGATCTGCGACTCCGAGAGGGTGATGCCGCGTTCTCGGAGCGGGGCGACGAGTTCTCGGCTGTTCTTCATGCCGTGGCGCGCCATGAGCTCGCGTGCGCGCCAGCGGTACTCGATTTCTCGTTTCATGGTTTTTCCTCCCACGGGGTGCTGTTGGTGGTCGCGTTGATCGTGCGCTCGAGGACGCGGTTCAACGCCCGGGTTTGGTAGTCGCTGGAGACTGCCGTGTAAATGGATGTGGTCGACGCATGGAGGTGGCCAACTTGTTGTTGGACGAACGTGTGCTCGAAGCCATAGAACTCGAACAGGTGGGTGACGTAGGACCGGCGAAGGGAATGCATGTCCAGGCCCGCCGGGAAGCCCAGCTCGTTGACGTAGGCGCGGATGCGTCGACGCAGATTCGACTTCGGCACGACGAGGCCCTGGCTGGTGGGGAACAGGTCGGTCGGTTGAGCGGCAAGGTGAGGCAGTCCGGTGCGGACCCACCGGTGAACGGCCTCAGGCGACCACTCGAACACGGTGAGAACGGAACGGAGCGGCGCTTGGGCGCAGACCCCTTCTGGGCCTTCCCGTAACGGACGTGGAGGACACCGAAGTCGCCGAATTGGGGCGAGTGCGGGTTGCGGGAGAAGTCGACCAGCTGCAGGTGGGTCACCTCGTTGGCGCGAAGCCCCCAGGCGTAGGCGGTCTTGAACGCGATGGCATCGCGGGAGGCGGCGATAGCGCCCTTGCGACCCGAATTGATGACACGCTCGACCTCGAGGTCGGCGAGATCGAAGAAGTCCTGCAGCTCACGACGCGAAAACGGTCGTTTCGTCGCCTGCTGTTCATTCTGTTGCGTGTGGGTGGCCCGGTTGAAGTCGGTGATGATCTGAGTGACGGGCCGGCCAAAGGAACGTCCGCAGACTTCGCTCCAGTCGTAGGCCGGATCGGTGAGGAAGTCGCAAAACAGTTTGAGGTTGGTTTGATACGCCCGGACGGTGGCCTGGGACAGGTTTGATACCGAGCGCGTGTAGGCGAAGTAGTCCTCGACGTCCGCGAACGTCCATTCCCACGGGAAGTGCCCGGTGAAGTCCGCGAACCGACGGATCGTTCGTTCGCGTCCAGAAATGGTTTCGTGCCGGAAATTGCGGGAGAGCTGTTGGCGGCGCCAGCTGTCGACCATGTCGGTGAAAACGGCATCCGGGCTGGTCGCCTCGGGGCGCAGAGGCAGATGGATTACTCGGCCCGATGCGACGCTCATAAGCCCCCTCAACCTGTCTGCAAATTATGCTCTTCAAATGCAAAACATGCAAGGCACTCGGCGTGAAACCGCGGAAATACGGGGATCCCGAGAGGATATGCGCCGCGAAATTCCCCCCGTTGAATCGGACCGCTCAGACCTTGCCCGGTGCAGATACAGCGCCCCGCATCCCAGAGAAACAGCGGAAGTTCCTGACGCGGCCGGCACTCCGCCGGATAAATACCAGGGGAGTCCTATTCTGCAATTCCTGCAATAGATGCAGTACGTACTGACATAATGTGCATTATCGGTCAATCAATGAAGAGGTCTGGACGTGCTGGCCGGACTCGACTACCGTGTGCGACACGGCTCGTTCCCAGAATCCGAGAGGCACCTGAAATGCCCACTACCGTTACGGCCGTTGATCTGTCGTTGGATTCGAGAGCGCTCAGCACGTCAGAAATCACGGGTGTGCGCCTGGCCATCGCTGGGACCGGCCTGCTGGCTCTGGTCGTCGGCATCCTGATCCTGTCCTGGCCGGACACCACCGTCGCGTCCCTCGGGATTCTGTTCGGCTTGTACTTCTTGATCAGCGGCATCGTTCACGTAGTCCGAGGATTATTCACACAGGGTACGTCCGGTGGTAGCCGGGTTGTGAACATCCTGCTCGGCGTGCTGCTGATCGTCGGCGGTATCGTCGCAATCAGGAACCCTTTGGACACCCTGGCCGTGCTCGGGATGCTTATCGGGATCTCCTGGATCGTGGAAGGTGTGGCCGGATTGGTCGAGACGGCTCCGGACTCCAGCAGGTGGTTCGGCACGGTCTTCGGCGCCATCGCCGTCGTGGCCGGCGTCGTGGTGCTCTTCTCCCCCGTCGAGTCGGTCACCATTCTGGTCACGATCGGCGGAGTGTTCCTCGTTCTGTCCGGGATCATCCAACTGGCGCAGGCCTTCATGTTCGGCCGGGGTCGGTCGGCAACACTCGATACGGCGTAGCCGCACGGAGTGGCTGCAGAGCACTCGTCCGGCCGCACCGCACGTGCTGCCCGCAACGTCAGTTTCGACTGGCGGCTTCTCCGACGTAGTCCGCGATGTCCCCGACATACCTGGTGTTGTTCTCCGGCACGGCCTCGACAGCCGCCAACGCAACCTCGGCGCCGAATTCGCTGACGTTGTACAGCCGGCCGGCGGCATCCTTGCGCGCGTTCATGGTGCCCGGGCTGGCTCGCTCAAGCAGGACGGCGGTGACCGTGCCCTCGATGATGTCGCCGGAGACAACGACGAAACCGATGCCGGCCTCGGCGAGCTCGGGGATGAGGGCGCGCAATGCGTCCTCGCCGGCGCGCTTGCTCCGGGCGACTGGCTCGTATTCGGCCATGGTCGTCGTGGTCTCGACAAAGTGAGCCTGGTGGCTGGTGACGAACACCACGCGGGCACCCGGAGCGAGCAAGGGCCGTGCCGCGTGCAGCAGGTTGACCTGGGCGTCCCGGTTCAGCTGCATGGCGTAATCCTCGGCCATGCCGCTTTCCATGCCGCCGGAGGCGTTCATGACGAGGATGTCGAGCCCACCGAACTCCGTGAGGATGGTTTCGAACATGGACTCGACGGATGCAGCATCCGTCAGATCTGCGCCGACCGTGATTGCCGTGCCACCTGCGGCGCGGATAGCATCGGCGACCTTGATCGCCCGTGCCTCCTTGTTGCGGAAGTTGATCGCGACGCTGGCGCCCGCCTCAGCGAGGAGGCCGACGGTGGCCGCTCCGACACCACGGGACGACCCCGTGACCAGGGCGCGTTTGCCGGTGAGAGAGCCGGCGTCGAGGGGATTTTGGGGTGCAATAGTCACAACGCCCAACCCTACCAACATGCGCGGCTGGACTCAGCCTCGGTCAGTCTTGACTCCGGCCGACGAGCAGGTGATAGCTTCGACAGGGAAACGTCACGTGAGAGGCTCCAAAATTGATGGCTGACCTGACCGACTACTTGTGGATCGTTTGGCTCGTCTTCATCCTCGTCTGTGTGATCATCGAGCTGCTTTCTCTCGAGTTCACCTTTTTGATGATCGCGGTCGGCAGTCTGGCCGGCCTGGGGGCGAACCTGCTGGGAGCCGTGTGGTGGCTCCAGATCGTCACGGCCGCCGTGGTATCCGTGCTCCTCATCCTGCTCATACGCCCGGTTCTCCTGCGGCTGATGAGGAAGGGTGCCGATCACACACCGAGCAATGTCGCCGCACTGCTCGGCATGACCGCACAAGTACTGTCCACCGTTCGCCCCTCGGGTGGAATGGTCAAACTGGCCAACGGCGAAACCTGGACAGCCCGCCTCTCCCCCGACACCGACACGCAATCCGCCGAACCCGGTGAGATTGTTCGCGTGGCCGCGATCGAAGGCTCCACCGCCGTCGTTCTGCCCTCGGAAAGGAACATCACATAATGCTCTCCACCGGTGAATTCATTGGGCAAATCTTCATTGCCGCCCTCCTCTTGGTACTCGGGGTGTTCGTCGTCGTCGTTCTCGTCCGGGCCATCAAGATCATCCCGCAGGCCAACGCCGGCGTCGTCGAGCGTCTGGGCAAGTATCACAAGACGCTCGAGCCGGGCCTGAACATCCTGGTTCCCTTCATCGACCGGGTGCGACCCCTGCTGGACATGCGCGAACAGGTCGTTTCCTTCCCCCCGCAGCCGGTGATCACGGAGGACAATCTCGTGGTGTCCATTGACACCGTGGTCTATTTTCAGGTCACGGATGCACGTGCCGCCACCTACGAAATCGCGAATTACCTGGGCGCAGTCGAGCAGCTCACGACGACGACCCTGCGCAATGTGGTCGGTGGCCTCAACCTTGAAGAGGCGCTGACCAGCCGCGACAATATCAACGGGCAGCTGCGGATCGTGCTGGACGAGGCCACCGGCAAGTGGGGTATCCGAGTCGGACGGGTGGAGCTGAAGGCGATCGACCCGCCCCTGTCCATCCAGGACTCGATGGAGAAGCAGATGCGCGCCGAGCGTGACCGCCGCGCCGTCATCCTGACCGCGGAGGGCACGAAGCAGTCAGCGATTTTGACGGCAGAGGGAGCCCGGCAGGCAGCCATCCTGTCGGCGGAGGGTGACGCGAAGGCAGCCGTTCTGCGCGCCCAGGGTGAGGCGGAGGCCATCACCACGGTGTTCAGGGCGATCCATGACGGTGACCCGGATCCGAAGCTCCTGGCCTATCAGTACCTTCTGACCCTCCCCAAGCTCGCAGAGGGCAGTGCGAACAAGCTGTGGATCGTGCCCAGCGAACTCACCGCCGCGATGAACGGTATCGGGACGGCGTTCGGCCATGCCGTCGGCGGCTCGGCCGCCCCCGCACCGACCGGGCAGGCCGCGCAGACCGGGCAGGCCGAGACGGCCGGTCGGTCCCCCGCCGTCCCGGAGGCCTAGGCGACGATGTACCTAGAGGGGGCCGGGCCGCGCGTTTTCGCCCATCGCGGCCTCTCCCTCGATGCACCGGAGAACACCCTGCTGGCGTTCCGGCACGCGCTGGCGGTCGGCGCGACCCACATTGAGACGGATGTCCACGCCACGGACGACGGAATCGCCGTGCTCAGCCACGACGCTGAACACGATGTGGCCGGAACCCGCATCCGCCTCGACCAGCTCACCATGGGCGAGCTGCGCCGGGTCGGACTCGGTCAGGGACAGTCCTTCGCTTCCCTTCGCGAGGGACTTGACGTCTTCCCGGACGCCCGGTTCAACATCGACGTCAAATCATTGGCCGCCGTCGAGGCCACGGCCGCTGCGGTCCGGGACGCCGGCGCCATCGACCGAACGCTGATCACCTCATTCTCCGAGAACCGCCGTCGCCGCACGGCTGCGCTCCTTCCCGGGGTGGCCACATCGGCATCCGCGTCGGTCTTGATGCGCGCCGTTTTGACCGCCGAACTGGGCCTTGCCGCTCCGGTGCGGCACTCCCTGAGGGGCTTCGCCGCCGTGCAGGTACCGGAGTCGATTCGTTTCCTTCGCATCCTCACTCCCCGCTTCATTCGCGCCATGCACGCGACCGAGGTAGAGGTGCATGTCTGGACCATCAACGATGCGGAGTCCATGAACCGGCTCCTCGACCTCGGTGTCGACGGGATCGTCACGGACCGGTGCGACCTGGCCGTGGCGATCATCGCGGCGCGAGCCTGAGAGTTCGCTCCGAGAAGTCACGTAACGGAAAGATAACGTCCAGCTTGATGGTTTATACCTAGTAGTTGCATCGCGAGAGGAGACCACACGATGGCGGATCGCAGTTTGCGTGGCATGAGGTTAGGCGCACAAAGCCTTCAAAGCGAAGAGGGCGTAACCTTTTCACCACGAGTCAGTCACACGTATCTGTGTGCAACGTGTGCACGGGAGACGGTCATGATCTTCTCGGCAGAGGCGGATGCCCCTGACGAATGGGAATGTCGCTTCTGTTCACAGACAGCAACCCGGTTGGTCGACTCCAAACCGGTTATTGTGGACCATTCCGACGAGAAAGTACCGCGTACGCATTGGGACATGCTCCTGGAGCGACGCACCCGCGCCGAACTCGAGGAACTCCTCGAGGAGCGGTTGACGTTCCTGCGGGAGCGGCGCGGACAGCAGAAGATCGGCGCCTGATCGGCCCGTTCTCTCGACGCCTGAACTGATCAGTTTTACCTGCTACGCGCCCGATTCCGTCGGGCGCGTAGCGCATTAACGGAGCACAGCACAAACCCGGCGAGGCCGAGGCCGCACACCAGCCACTCGATTGCCCGTCCCGCCGCCATCGCCGGGGTGACCGTGTCGCTCAGGGGAACTGACTGCACCATCGCTC
The DNA here is from genome assembly GCF_004402245.1 of Cryobacterium sp. TMT2-18-2. Classification (NCBI taxonomy): domain Bacteria; kingdom Bacillati; phylum Actinomycetota; class Actinomycetes; order Micrococcales; family Microbacteriaceae; genus Cryobacterium; species Cryobacterium sp. TMT2-18-2. The sequence goes on along the minus strand of NZ_SOFU01000028.1, from coordinate 61,573 downwards.
CGGGAAGCCAGGTCGGCAAACGGTCGAGCGTGGCACCATCCGGCGTGATGATGGCGCTGGTGCCCACGGTGGAGATATTCACGACCGTGCGCCCGGCCTCGATGGCTCGGAGTCGCGCGATGGCCAACTGCTGCACGCTTTCGTCGGTGCGGCCGAAGTCGGCGTTGTTCGTCTGGGCGAGGATGATCTCGGCCCTGGCGTCGACCATTTCCTGAACGAGCTGGTCGTCGGCGATATCGAAGCAGATGGCGATTCCCGCCACGATCCCATTGATGTCGAAGACGTTGTCCCGCGTGCCGATGGAGTAATCGCGCGCGACCAGGTCGATCAACTCGGGAGCAAATGGCCGCCAGAACGCACGGTCCGGCATGTACTCCGCGAAGGGCACCGGATGCACCTTGTCGTAGATGTCGACGGCGCCCTCCCCCTCTTGCCACAACAGAGAACTGTTGTAGAACTTGTTGTCCCGCTGCGTTATCGTTCCCGCGATGACCGGGACGCCCATCCGGCGGCTGAGGAAGTCCAGGTTCTTGGCGGCATCCGCTGAACGAAGGGGGTCGATGTCGCTGGCGTTCTCCGGCCACACGACGAAGTCGACCTCCTCGTCGATGACGGCCAGGGTCGCTGAAGTGTGGTCCGCCAGGATCTGCCCCGGTGAGTAGCGCGCGAACAGACCGGCATCCGATGCACCCTGGATGGCAGCCAGACGAACCTCCCCCGTCTGTACCGTCGGCCAGGCCGGTACGACCAATACGACCGCGATCGCCCCTGCGGCGATGCCTGAGCGCACGGTGAGTCGCACCGGGGTTTCGCGGAGCAACTGCAGGGCCAGGGCGCAGAGCCAGACCAGGACGAAGCTGAGCCCCGACATGCCGACCCAGGCCACCAGTGAATTGAACGGGCTCTCGGACTGGGAGATGGCCACCCTGCCCCAAGCGAATCCGCCATACGGCCATACCGAGGCGAGTGCTTCCCGCGCCGTCCACAGCCCAGCCACGACCACCGGCACCACGCCAAGGCGGCCCAGGCTGGTCGGCCACACCCGCGGCCCCGTTTCGAGCACGACACCGATCAGCGCCAGGCTGATGGAGAAGAATATGGTTTGCAAGCCGGCCAGTGCCAGCCAGGGCACAGATCCGAGATAGAGCGTCAGCCAGCTGATGTGGATCAACCAGAACGCTGATCCGGCCACCATCCCGGTGAGCAGGCCGGACCAGAAACCACGCCCCAGCAGGGCACAGAGCATTAGGAAGACTCCGACCAGGGCCAGAATCCACCACGACCGATCGGGAAACCCGGCGTCCAGGATCGCGCCTGCCGCCGCGGCGAGCACAGTAGCGGCCGGCAACGGGAGGGCCAATGGCCGAAGGGTCCCCGAGATCACGTCATCAGCCTAGGCGACTGACGAGTAGGCCACGATCCCACGGCGGATCGCATCCATGGCCTTGCGAGCGGTGCGACCGACGGGGTCGTCGGCCACGACCGAGAGCTGATCCAGAAGGTCGATGGTCTGCTTCGTCCAGCGCACGAAGTCCCCCGCCGCCATCTCGGCCTCATCCAGGACGTCGATGAGCGATCCGGCTCGCGCCCACTTCCACATCGCCAGGCTGAGTCCCACCGCGAGGGGGTTGCTGCCGGGAAGCTTGTGATCGCGTTCGAGATCATCGAGGCGGCTCCACAACTCCTGGGTCTCGTGCAGGGCCTCGCGGAAGGTGCCCTTGGGCAGGTAACGTTCGTCGATCAGACCCTCCTCGCGGCGAGGCTCGAAAACGAGAGCGCAGGCCATGGCGGCGAGACCCGCTGGGTCGAGGTCATTCCACAGGCCCCGGCGTAGCGATTCCGCCACCAGGAGGTCACGGTCCGCGTAGATGCGACGCAGGATCAGGCCGCTCGGGCTGAGCGTGACCGTGGCGTCGGGATTCTCGAGGAGATAGCCGTAGCCCACGAGAACTTCGGTCACCCGGTCGAAGACGCGTGCGACGGCGCCGGTGCGCGTCGTAATCTGCTGGGTGACAATATCCGTGTCTCGCCTCAGCGTCCACCAGCGCTGTGCCCACCGTGCGTGCTGCTCGCGCTCAGGGCAGCTATGGCACGGATGCTCGCGCATGCGCTTACGCAGGCTGCCGAGTTCGCGCTGGCGACGCTCGCGCGCCGCACGGGCGCCGGTCTCCCCGGCCGCATTCTGGCGCTCGACATCGGTGAGATTGCGACGAATGGCGGAATATTCGGTGAAGTCGCCCAGGTGGCAGACCATGGACTGTGCGAACCCGGTCAGTGACTCCTCCTGGTGTCGCACTTTGCGTGCCAGGTCGACGACCGCCCGATCGGCCTGGAACTGGGCAAACGAGGACTCGAGTACCTCACGCGTGCGTTCCCGACCGAACTGGTCGATCAGGTTGACGGCCATGTTGTAGGTCGGTTTAAAGCTGGAATTGAGCGGGTAGGTGCGGCGGGACGCGAGTGACGCCACCGTTTGAGGGTCGAGTCCGGAAGCCCACTGGATCAGCGAGTGGCCCTCGATGTCGATGCCGCGTCGCCCGGCCCGACCGGTCAGCTGGGTGTACTCCCCCGGGGTGACCGGCACTCTCGCCTCGCCGTTGAACTTCTCGAGTTTGTCGAGCACCACCGTACGGGCCGGCATGTTGATGCCGAGCGCCAGGGTTTCCGTAGCGAAGACGGCCTTCACGAGCTTCTTCTGGAACAGCTCCTCAACGACCTCCTTGAACGCCGGCAGCAGCCCGGCATGGTGGGCGGCGACACCCCGCTCGAGGCCGTCGAGCCACTCGAAGTAGCCGAGCACGCCGAGGTCTTCGTCGAGCAGCGTACGGCAGCGCTCGTCGACGACCTGCCGGATCTCCTCGCGCTCCTGAGCGTCGGTCAAGCGCACGCCGGCCCGCAGTACCTGGCGGACCGCCTGGTCGCAGCCGACTCGGCTGAAGATGAAGAAAATCGCCGGGAGGAGATGTTTGCCCTCGAGCAGCCGCACGATCTCGGAGCGGTCCATCCTCCCCGGTTCGAAACCGCCACGCGGCTGGGTCCCCCGGCCGCGATCGCGGTCGCCGCCCCGGCGTCCGTTCGCCGAGCGGACGCCGGGTGCGCGCCCGCCCGACTGGGCCAGCCGCACCAGCTCCGGGTTCACCCGGTGGGTCCCGGCCAGGCCGGCCGCGTCGAAGAGGTCGAGCATTTTGCTCTTGACCAGCACATGTTGTTCGAGCGGGACCGGTCGCTCTTCGGAGACGATGACATCCGTTTCGCCGCGGACGGCCTGCAGCCAGTCGCCGAATTCTTCGGCGTTTGAGACCGTGGCGCTGAGCGAGACCAGACGTACGTCCTGGGGCAGATGGATGATGACCTCTTCCCACACGGCGCCGCGGAACCGGTCGGCCAGGAAGTGGACCTCGTCCAACACGACGAAGGCAAGGTTTGTGAGGAGGTCCGAATCGGCGTAGAGCATGTTGCGCAGCACTTCAGTCGTCATGACCACGATTCGGGCCTGCGGGTTCACGTTCGTGTCGCCGGTGAGCAGGCCCACGGCATCCGCCCCGTATTCCGCGACGAGTTCCTGAAACTTTTGATTGCTCAGCGCCTTCATCGGGGCGGTGTAGAAGACCTTCTTCCGTGAGCTCTGCATTGCCAGATAGATCGCGAACTCGGCGATCAGGGTTTTGCCGGCACCCGTGGGCGCGGCGACGAGCACGCTGTTATCGTCTTCAAGAGACGCGCAAGCGGCCAGCTGGAAGGGATCCAGTCCGAAGCGGAGCCCGGCGCGGAATGACTCGAGGCGGGGCCGGCCGGCGCGGGCTCGGGAGGCGGCATAGCGTTCCGCGGGCGATTCAAGGTTGGTCATCGGATGCGCTCAGAGCGCCAACTCCTGTTCGAGGGAACGGGCGCGCCGGGCGGCACGTCGATCGTGGAGGTACGCGATTCCGTACGCGGCGAAGTAAAGCACGACCATAGGGATGGCCAGAAGAAACATTGAGATCACGTCGGCAGCGGGGGTGGCGATCGCGGTGAACAGTGTGATCAGCAGGACGGCGATCCGCCAGGATTTGATGATCGACTGAGCGCTGATCACTCCGGCCAGGTTGAGCAGAACGATGAAGACGGGGAGCACGAAAGCCACACCGATCGCGATCATGAGCTTCAACACGAAGTCGAGGTAACTTTGCGCGACGATGAGAGCGGCGTCTTCCTTGGGGGCGAAACTCGTCATCAGTCCGACAATGTTCGGTAGAACGAACCATCCCGCGGCGCAGCCCGCCAAGAACAGCGGAATGGCGGTGAAGAGGAAGCCGAAGGTGTACTGCTTTTCGATGCGGGTGAGGCCGGGAACCAGGAACGCGAAGATCTGGAAGAGCCAGACCGGGCTGGACACGACGAGCCCCACGTAGAAGGCGATCTTCAACTTCAGGTCAAAGGCACTTGTGATGTCTGGGTAGTTCAGCTGAGCCGTGCGGTCCTGCGCCTCGATGATGGCGTAGATCGGCTCGCGCAGGGCGTCCCACACGAAATCGGACAGGAACCAGCCGACGATCGCACCAACCAGAATTCCTGCCGCAGCAAGGAAGAGACGCTTGCGCAGCTCGAGCAGATGTTGCCCCAGCGACATTTTTCCATCGGTGGCCGTGCGCCGAGGGATTCGCCCCGCCACGGGACTTACGATTTCGTCGTCGGGTCGGCTGTGCCGGCGGCCTTCGAAGAATCGTCAGCGCTGCCGGTCGTTTCGGCGTCTTCTTTGTCGCTCTTGATCTCGTTCTTGAAAATCTTCATGGACTGCCCGAGGCTGCGGGCAAGGCCGGGAAGCTTGGGCGCACCAAACAGAAGCAGAACGATGACGAGGATGATCAGGAAGTGCCATCCGGTCAAGTTGTTAAGCATCAGTATCTGTCCTTTGGGTCAGTGGGCGAGTGATAAACAGTTTACCTCTGGCGATCAAGGAATCCCGCCGCCGCTGTCGACGTTGCGCCCGGTCACGCTGAACAAGTTCGAGGGCGCGGTAGAGGTCGGCGGGCTTTGTGAAGACGGCCGGTTGGAACCGGACCTGGGGCGGCATCTCCTGCCCCCGGGTGACGTCAGCGACACGATCGCCGAGTTCTTGAAGGGCTTCCAGTGTGGCCATGACCTTCTTGAACAGGGCGAACCCGAACCAGGCCAGCATCGCGAGCAGACCGAGCACCAGGCCGATCCAGATCAATGCCCACAACCACCACGGCATCGTCTATTCCCCCAGGTCTGTCGGTTCGGACTCGTCGTAGCGGGCCACACCGGCGGCCGCCCACTCGCGCACGACTGCGCGCGCCTCGGCCGGGTCAACCACTTCCACGACTCCGGCGAGGCCGCTGACGAGGCGTTTGAGGCCGTGATAATGAGCCACTTTGAGTGTCCTCCGCACTCTGTCCCCGGGTGCTCCGGGGGCGCCGTATGGTGCGTAGTCCGCGAGCAGCGGAACGGCCGACGTCGGGAGTTCAACCGTCACATCCTGGTCGGACGCGGAGCCCTCGAAGAGGGTCTCGGTCGGCACGGCATCGGCGGACCGGGGGTTGGTCGGCACGTCGGTCACGTGCAGATCGCTCATGCGGTCGAGGCGAAAGGTGCGGGCCGCTTCGCGGAGGTGGCACCAGCCGCGCAGGTACCAGTCCCGGTCCACAGTCTGGATACGCCACGGGTCGACCCGGCGCAGTTCATTCTCGCCGCGGGCATTCAGATAGTCGAACTCGATCTGTACTCCGCCGCGGACCGCGGCCTGCACGACCGCGATGCTGCTGCGGGCATCCGTGCCGGCAACGGCAACTTGGCTGGGAGCCGCTGAGGCGCTGCGGGTGAGTTTCGCCATCAGCGACGCGATCGCGTCGACGTCCGCATTCTCCGGTAGCGAGGACAGGTATTGCAGGCCGGCGATCAGCGCGGCGGCTTCTCGGGCGGAGAAGCGCGGCGAGTCGTCGATGGCCACGAGGTGGGTGAGCACGATGAGGTCGTTTGTTTCGAACTCGTCCCAATGGATATCGAACAGGTCGCCGTGCAGGTACTGGCGGGTTTCCCCGGGGATGCCGGAAACCGCGATGAGGTTGACCGCGTCGCGCACCCGGTCAGGCGACACCCCGAAGTGCTCGGCGACGTCGGTCACGCTGATGCGGTCATGGTCCATCAGGAAGGGAACCAGCGCCAGGAGGAAGGTCAGCTTGTCGGATGCTCCGAGTGCCGGACCGCCGTTCATTCGTCGGCCGCCGTCGTGGTGTCCGGGTGCGCATTCAGATCGAAATCGGTGTGGGCATCCCGCACGGTGATCAGGCGGGACCGGACCGCTGTGCGCAGGGCCGCGGGCGAGTGCACCAGAACCTCCGGGCCGTAGCCGGCGAGCTCGTCGGCGAACACGTTGAGATCGGTGAAGTTCAGGTGCAGAGCGGATGCGTCCGCGTTCGTTCGAATCTCTCCCGGGGCGTCTCGCTTCGACAGTCTCACCGCGGCATCGCTGCCCGGCCGGGCGGCGATCACGGCGATGTTGGCGGTCCACAGCGCCTCGAGCTCGCTGAGCGCTTCCTGCCCCTGACCGTCACCGTGCGCCACGAACGAAGCTCCGGGGACCGTCACCACCGGGCCCACGATCCGGGAGAGCAGGTACGTGCGGGTTGCCGCAGCATCCTGGTCGGTGCCGAACAGGTGCCATCGTCCGTCGTGCAACACCATGGCGCGGGGCTCGACCTGACGGCGGCGCGCCGCCGCCTCGCCGGGCTTCAGATAGAGGAATGCGACAACCTGACCGCGATCCATTGCCTTGCTGAGCGGTTCGAAGGACGCCTCCCGCACGCGCAGGGACGGCGAGTAACCGAGCACGGGATCGCTCGAGTCGATGCCCAGCGCATGCAGTTTCGTCATCGCACGCCTGGACTCCGCAGACAGGGAGCCCTCCCGCCAGACCGTCGCGGCTAGCTTCAGCAGCATGAGCTCGTCCGGGCTGAAAGTCACGTCCACCGGAAGCTCGTAGAGTCCCTTGGGGATGCGGTAGCGCAAATGGTGGTTGCTTCCGGGATCGTCCGGCGGCTCAACCAACTCGAGCGGAATGCCCAGTTCGCGGATGTCGTCTTTGTCTCGTTCGAACTGCCGCTCCAGGCTCGCGTTGGCGCCGCCGGGGAGGTAGCGCTGGCGGTACCCCTGCACGGTGGACAGAATATCGGCCTTGGTCAACCCGACTTCCGTTGCGATGAGCGCAAGTACCAGGCTGAACAGGCGTTCTTCTACCGAAACACGGCTGTTCTTTTCAATGGTGGACGGCACGCTGCGAGTCTATCCGCCGCTTGCAGGCCGAGACTTAGTTCACGCCGAGGATATCGACGACGAACACGAGCGTTGAGCCTGCGGGGATCTTCTGCGAGGCCTCATCACCGTAAGCCTGATCGGCCGGGATGACGGCGATTACCTGCGAACCGACGGTCTGCCCGATGATGGCCTGGGCGAACCCGGGAATCAGCCCGCCCTCGGTCTTGGAACCGTCCACGATCAGGAACTCGGCCGGTTTCCCGGTCTGCCAGCTGGAATCGAAGACCGTGTTCTCGTTCCAGAGCACGCCCGTGTAGTGCAGGGTCGCAGTGTCGCCTTCCGGGACCTGCTTGCCATTGCCCTTCTTGAGGACGCCGATCTGTAGGTCGGTCGGCGGCTCACTCGACGGAATGGTGAGGCCGGGGGTTCCATCAGTCGCAAGGACAACGGACGGAAGCCCGCTCGCGACCGGCTGGTTGGCGCCGTTGGCCCGGAGCAGGTTGGCTCGCACGACGTCGATCACGAAGACCAGCGAGTCGTCGGCGCCGATGCCACTGTTGGGGTCTCCGCCGGCCGGACCGAGCCCGTCCTCCGGGGAGACGATGAGAGCCAGCCGGGATCCGACCTGGGCGCACTCCAGGCCCATCGCCAGGCCCGGGAGCGACTGCTCGTCGTCCAGGACGATGCTGGCCTGGTTGACCCCGTCGTACTCGCCCGCGCTGATCAACGCACCCGTCGTACCGTTGTAGAGGCTGAGGTCAAGCTTGACCAGCTGATCCGGGACGAGACCGGCACCCGTGCCGGCGATGATCTCACTGGCCTGGGTGGTGTCCGTCTTCAGCGGGGTCGGGAAGTCCACCGTCGGCGCGGAGCCGAATTCTCCCGACACCGACACGAGCTTCGACGCCGCCCCCTTCGTGACCGGCGCCTGGCAGTCTGCGGCGTCGACGGGGGTGCTGCAGCCGGTGAGGACCGCGACCAGCAGGCCAGCGGAAGCGATGAGTGCAGGAGCTCTACGCACGGGATCTCATTTCAGTGTGGGGCAGGTGATTGTGCGGGACAGGGGCAAATTCGGGGCCGGATGGCAGGCCGATCCCAATTCTAACGGGCGTTGGGTGCGACGTCGTCTGGTTCGCCCGCGTCGAGCCCGCGAGCCTTCGAGATGGCCGCGCCTGTCTCCGCCATCCGCACGCGCTTGCGCATGACCTTCGAGCTGACACTGCGTTCGCCGAGCGCGCCCGGGGTCCAGGCCTCCACATCGGCATCGGAGAAGTCGGTCTTCGACGGACGGCGCTTCAATTCGGGAAGAATCGTGTCCGGGGCGAGACGGCGGGCCGTGATCAGGAAACCCGTGTGCCCGATCATCCGGTGATCGGGCCGCACGGCGAGACCCTCGACGTGCCACCCGCGAACCATGGTCTCGTTCGAGTCCGGGTTCGTGTAGAGACCGGTCGCACGGATGGCCTCGGCCACCCGCGAGAGCTGGGTCACCGTGGCCACGTAGCAGAGCAGCACTCCGCCGGGCTTGAGCGCGTCCGAAACAGAGCCCAGGCACTCCCAGGGCGCGAGCATGTCGAGCACGACCCGGTCGACGCTCTGAGCCGGCATCGTGTCGGGCAGGGTATCGGCGAGGTCGCCGAGCGTGATGCTCCAGTTGGCGGGATCAGACCCGAGAAAGGTCGCGATATTGTCACGCGCGACATCCGCGAACTCGCTGCGGCGTTCGAATGAGGCCAGACTCCCGGCGGGGCCGATGGCGCGCAGCAGCCAGAGCGACAGGGCGCCGGAACCGACGCCGGCCTCCACCACAGTCGCCCCCGGGAATATATCGGCCTGCGCGATGATCTGGGCGGCATCCTTGGGATAGATGATGGCAGCACCGCGCGGCATCGACATAACGAAGTCGTTCAGCAACGGCCGTAAGGCGAGGTGCTCCACGCCGACGTTGTTCGTGACGACCGAGCCGTCCGGGACACCGATGACGTCATCGTGCGCCAGAATTCCCCGGTGGGTGTGGAAGACCTTGCCTGGTTCCAGGGTGATCGTGTTCAGCTTGTTCTTGGGTCCGGTCAACTGTACCCGGTCGCCGATCCGGAAGGGGCCGCTGTTTTGGATGACCTGGTTGTCGCTCATGCGTGGGTTATGTCCTTGCTCTGGGTCAGTGTGGGTCGGTCGGGGCCGGCCTGCGGCCGAGGGATCCGCGACGTGCAGTGTACAGCGAGGTGAAACCGTGAAGAGTGCGACCGGCGAGGGTCGGCCAGAGATCGTAGTGCGCGCTCTCGGGTAGGGGCACCATATGCGGGATGCCGACGACGACTGCCCCGGATGCCACGGCGGCCGCGATCCCCGGAACGGAATCCTCGACCGCGATGCAGTGCTCGGGGTCGACGCCGAGCAGCCCGGCGGCCGTCAGGTAAGCCTCTGGATGCGGCTTGCTGTGCGTGACCATATCGCCGGCGATAATGGTGTCGAAGGCGGTGAATCCGACAAGTTCGGCGATCTGTCGCGCCATCCGCTGCTGCGACATGGTGACCAGCGCCATGGGGACGCCGGCGGTCTTGAGCTCGGCGAGCAGTTCGAGCGCGCCGGGCCGCCACGGGGCACCGCAGACTCTCAGGAGTTCCTGGACCCGGCTCGTGAGCCGGTGCACGATGGCGTCGCCGGCCAGGTCGACGCCCCGATCCTGCAGGATGACCGCGGAACCCTCGAGACCGGAGCCGACCAGCAGCATGGCGTCGCTGTGGGACCAGACGCCGCCGAAGGACTCGACCAGTTCCGTCTCGGCCTGCATCCAGTACGGCTCGGAGTCCACGATGGTGCCGTCCATGTCCCAGAGCACGGCCGCAGGCAGGGGGGAATTGATTCGGATCGCGTTCACGGAGTTCAAGTGTAGGGGCACCGCCTATCCTTGATGGATGGTGCGCCGTGCGGGGCACCCCGTCGAAAGAGGTTTCAGACAGTGACAGAGGCTAATGGGTTCCTCAACGGTCGCCTCCTGGTGGTGGCGTTCGAGGGTTGGAACGACGCCGGCGAGGCGGCGACCGGCGCCGTGGGCACCCTGAAGGATCTGCTGGATGTCTCCCCGGTCATAGAAATCGACCCAGAGATCTACTTCGATTATCAGTTCAACCGGCCCACCATTTCGGCCGCCGGCGAAGACGGCCGGCGCAAACTGGAGTGGCCGGGTGCCGTACTCTACGGACCGACGACCCCCGCCGAGGCCGGGGCTCCCCTGGCCGACGACGCGCAGCTGCGCGTCAGCGGCACGAACGCCGGAAACATCTATCTGCTCCTTGGAACGGAACCGTCTCGCAGTTGGAAGGGATTCGCCGCAGAGATCCTCGACGCCGCCCTCGCCGCGGATGTCGGCGGCATCGTCTTCCTCGGGGCGATGCTGGCCGATGTTCCCCACACCCGGCCTATCTCCATCTTCGTCTCCAGCGACAACCCGCAGGTACGGGCCGAACTTCAGGTTGAGCGCAGCACCTACGAAGGCCCCGTCGGCATCCTGAGCGTGCTCGCGATCGCCGCGGAGGAGGTCGGCATTCCGACCCTGTCGATCTGGGCATCCGTTCCCCACTACGTGCACAACGCGCCGTCGCCGAAGGCGATGCTGGCGTTGATCGACAAGCTCGAGGAGATCATCGACGTCGTCATCCCGCGCGGCGACCTGGTGAGCGAGGCCGATGAATGGCAGAGCGGCATCGACACGCTGGCGGCCGAGGACGACGAGATGGCGGCCTATATCGGGCAGCTCGAACAGGCTCGCGACACGGTCGATTCCCCGGAAGCCAGCGGCGAAGCTATCGCCCAGGAATTCGAGAAATACCTGCGTAAGCGCGGCGATGGCCGGGACGGCCCCGGCGAGGGGCGCCCGCCGACCGACTCGCCCCGGCAGCCCTAAAGAGCCACGCCGAGCAGCGCGTCGACCGCTCGGGCCAGCAGTGCCGGCTCGTCGACTCTGTCGGAGTCTGCTGCGGCGGCATCAACGACCGCCAGCGCGCCCGGGGTGTCGAGGTCGGCGGCGAGGGCAGCGCGCAGCCGTTCGATAATCGCGTGCGTGTCGATGGTTCCGGCCGTGCCCGCTGCCCCGAAGGCCGCGGTCCAGGCCGCGAGGCGGGCCTCCGCCACTCGAAGGTGCGCGTTCGTCCACTCCCAGTCGGTGCGGTAGTGCTGGTCGAGCAGGGCCAAGCGGATTGCTCGCGGGTCGGTTCCCGCGGTGCGCAGTTTGGACACGAGCACCAGATTTCCGAGCGACTTGCTCATCTTCTCGCCCTGATAGGCCACCATGCCGGTGTGGCTGTAGACGCCGGCCAGCGGATGCCCGGATAGGGCTGCCGCGTGCCCCGCACTCATGTCGTGGTGCGGGAAGATCAGATCGCTGCCGCCGCCCTGCACCGTGAAGTCCGTGCCGAGTTCCTTCAGTGCGATGACCGAACACTCGATGTGCCAGCCCGGACGGCCGGCGCCGACGCGCGACGCCCAGGACGGTTCCCCGGGGCGGGCCGAGCGCCAGAGCAACGGGTCGAGGACATCCCGCTTGCCGGGACGGGCCGGGTCTCCCCCGCGTTCGGAGAACAGGGTGAGCATGGCCTCGGAGTCGAGATTGCTCTCGTCGCCGAGCGTCCACGAGGTTGCGCGCTGCGCGGCCTCGATGTCGAAGTAGATGTCGGAACCGGCCGCCTCCGTCGGCTCGGGCGCGCCTGCGGCGGCCGCGTCCATGGGGACCGGGTACGCGAGGCCGGCGTCCCAGAGCTGGGCCACGGCATCCGCAATCTCGTCGATGACCTCGGTGACGGCGACATAGTCGTTCGGCGGGATGATCCCTAGTGCCTCCATGTCGGTGCGGAAGAGGTCCACCTGCGACTCGGCGAGAACCTCCCAGTCGACGCCGGTGGCGGCCGCTCGCTCGAGGAGCGGGTCGTCGACATCCGTCACGTTCTGGGCATAGTGCACCCGGTAGCCGCCGTCCAGCCAGACCCGCTGCAGGGTGTCGAAGGCCAAATAGGTGGCCGCATGGCCGAGGTGCGTGGCGTCGTAGGGGGTGATCCCACACACGTACAGCCGGGCGACGTCTTGGGGTTTGGCCTCGATCAGGGCCGCGGTGGCGGTGTCGTGCAGCCAGGGTGCGCCGGACTGACCGGGGAGTTGCGGAATTTCGGGTCGTTGCCAGGCACGCATCGTCCCAGCCTAACTAGGCGGAGATGGTGTTCGTCACCAGCAGGCCGATCAGCATGAGGCCGAGCACGATGCGGTAGATCACGAACGGCAGGAAGCTACGTCTGGAGATGTAGCTCATGAAGAACTTGATCACGAACAGGGCGACGACGAAGCCGACGACCGTGGCCGCCAGGGTATCCCACGGGCCGAAAATCTCCGGGGTGCAGTTTGTCGCACCCTCCAGACACGGCTTGGCGATCGCTTTGTACACCTGGAACAGCCCGCTGCCGAGAACGGCCGGGATGGCGAGCAGGAACGCGTAGCGGGCGGCGGCGGCGCGCTCGTACCCCATGAACAGGCCGGCGGTGATCGTGCCTCCCGAACGGGATACGCCGGGGATCAACGCGAGGGCCTGGGCGAAGCCGTAGACGATGCCATGGGGAACGGTGAGGTCGCCCAGCCGGCGGCGCTTGGCCCCGACGTAGTCGGCGATTCCGAGCAGGACGCCGAAGCCGATCAGCACGCTGGCGGTAATCCATAGGTTGCGGAGCGAGGACTCGATCTGGTCCTGGAAGAGCAGGCCGAGCGCCACGATGGGCAGTGATCCGAGGATGATCAGCCAGCCCATCCGCGCGTCCGGGTCGGCGCGCGGAACCTTGCCGACAAGGGACTTGGACCACTGCCCGATGATGCGCACGATATCGTGCCAGAAGAAGATCACCACGGCAGCCTCGGTACCGATCTGGATGATCGCGGTGAAGCGGGCTCCCGGGTCATCTCCGGTCCCCAGGAATTCCCCGACGATACGGATGTGGGCGCTGGAGGAAACCGGGAGGAATTCGGTCAGTCCCTGCACGAGTCCCAGGATGAGTGCGTCGATGAAATTCACGAAGTGCCCTTTTGCTGATCAATAGTTCGAGAGCAGGTCGGTCAGGACCTGCCTGCCAAACACTAACGCGTCGAGAGGCACCCGTTCGTCGACCCCGTGGAACATCGCCGGGAAATCGAGGTCGGCGGGGAGCTTGAGCGGGGCGAAACCGTAACCCTTGATCCCGAGAGTACTGAGGGCCTTGTTGTCCGTGCCGGCGGAGAGCAGGTAGGGCAGCACGGGAGCGCCCGGATCGTGTCGGCCGAGAGTCTCGACGACCGCGTCGACGAGGGGCCCGCCGAATTCTGTTTCGAGACCGATGTCGCGGTGCATGATCACGATCTCGATGTCGGGGCCGACCAGCGCTGCCACTTCGGCGAGTACGGAATCCTCGTCTCCGGGCAGGGTGCGGATGTCGATGAGCGCCTCCGCCCGGTCCGGGATGACGTTGTGCTTGTACCCGGCGTGCAGAACGGTGGGATTGGTCGTGGTGCGCAGGCTCGCTTGGATGAAGCCCGATGCCGTGCCAGTGGCGAGGGCCAGCTCGTCGGGACCGACACGTTGGGGGTCGACGTCGAGCACCCGTGCCAGCTCCGCCAACAGCTGGGTGGTGGTCTCGGTCAGGCGGATCGGCCACTCACGCCGGCCGACCTTGGCGACAGCCTCGGCGAGCCGGGTCACGGCGTTGCTCTGGATCAGCCGGGACCCGTGGGCCGCCTCGCCCCGCGCCACAAGCTTGATCCAGATCAGCGCCTTCTCACCCGTCTGGAGCAGGTAGGCACGCTGACCGCCGAGCGTGATTGAGTAGCCCCCGACCTCGCTGATGGCCTCGGTGGCGCCCTGGAAGAGCTCCGGGCGGGTGTCGACGAGGTAGTGCGAGCCGAGCACTCCCCCGGCCTCCTCGTCGGCGAAGAACGCCACGATGAGTTCACGAGCCGGTTCCTGGCCGGAGCCGAGGATGTTCTGGAGCGCCGCGAGCATCATGGCGTCCATGTTCTTCATGTCAACGGCTCCGCGACCCCACAGGAGGCCGTCCTTGATCACGCCGGCGAACGGGTCCACCGACCAGGCCTCCGGGTCAGCGGGAACGACGTCGAGGTGGCCGTGGACCACCAGCGCTCCGCGGCTGCTGTCGCGACCCGGAACGCGCACGACGACACTCGTGCGGCCCGGTTCTGAATCGAACAGCTGCGGGGCGAGGCCGAGAGACCGCAGGTTCGCCTCGACGTACTCGGCGGCATCCGTTTCGCCGTTCGAACGGCCCTCGCCATAGTTGGTCGTGTCGAAACGGATGAGGTCGCGAGCGATCGTGGCCGTGAGGTCCAGTGCAGCGTCGGCCGGTGTGTTGTCAGCAGAGGAAAGCATGCGTGTCACGCTACCGGGCCTCGCCGCCGCCCGGCGACGGTGGGCGCGGCTGGAGGGCCTCGAAATCCGTGCTAGATTATCTATTCGGCGGCCGGGAACGGCCGCTGAAACACTCGGCCCGGGTGGCGGAATGGCAGACGCGCTAGCTTGAGGTGCTAGTGCCCTTATGGGCGTGGGGGTTCAAGTCCCCCCTCGGGCACAGAAATGAGATTCGGATCCTTCCGACTCGTCACATGGAAATAGGTCGCGACAATCGATACTGGTTGCGCGGCCTATTTTTTTTATGGTCGAACGTGTCTCCGGCTTGAACGTAGTCTCCTCGCCATCGCCCCGTATCGGACGTCCGCCGGCGGCAGCCTCACCGCCGACATGCTCGGCGCCGCCCGCTTTTCCCGCAGGCGATCGCTACTGGAGAACTGGTTGATGCCACCATCTGTCATGCGGTCATCGGCCCCTCTCCCGTGCGCGCCCACAGTGCACACCTCATGCCGGCGATCCTCGACGGGACCGTCACTCCCGGAGGGTCCTCGACCGCACGGTGAACCTCGACACAGTCCCCGTCGCCAACCGTGACAGGGGCAACCGCGAAGCCCTCACGATCATGATCATCCCCTGACCGGCCGCGTCGCGACCAGAGGTCAGCGACCGAGGGAAGATCGTCGGGGCTGTGCTCGCAGTTGCCCGAGGTCGCGGCTTGGCAGCCTATTCCTCAAACGTCACGTTGCCGCGGCAGGCTTCGCCCGGGCTGGGTACCAGATCCTTGAAGCCGTGGCTGACGAACCGCCCGTAGCTCTGCACGCGCCCGTCCGTGACGAAATCGTCGTTGAATTGGGGCGGCTGGTTCTCCTCAGCATCGGGGAGGTCCCGGCCCGAATAGGCGCACGCCGAACTCGCGTTCGTTGC
This sequence comes from Cryobacterium sp. TMT2-18-2, assembly GCF_004402245.1. NCBI lineage: Bacteria > Bacillati > Actinomycetota > Actinomycetes > Micrococcales > Microbacteriaceae > Cryobacterium > Cryobacterium sp. TMT2-18-2. The sequence continues at coordinate 46,023 of NZ_SOFU01000028.1, read as the reverse complement.
GCCCGGGACCGGACTGCCATTGCCACTGGTCTCGCCAGCCTGAGCCGAAGTGGCGCCGACGAAAACAAGTCCGAGTGCGACAACGCACCCCAGGACCATGCGTTTCATGAGTAATCCTCTCAACAAGGGACGACCCGCCTGGCATCGGGTGAGCCAGCGTCCCGCCCCACCTCTGCGGAAGATACTCCTCGGCGGCTATCTGGACAACGGGCGGAAGACACATGCGGAAAGCCATCCATGACGGCGTGAACCGCTCGTTCCCCCCAGGCAGGCCAAGATCCGCATCCGACACGTCGTCGTGGCGGTGGCTCGCGTGGGCGTCGAACCGCCAAGCGGTGCTAGACCGCTTCGGTGAGGGCCCCGGAGAGAACCTCGTCCAAAGCCAGGACGGTGTCTTCCGGCGATGTGCCGAGTGCCAGCGCCAGCTCAGACTCCAGGAGTTGACGGGATTTGGCGAGCATCCGCTTCTCTCCGGCGGACACGCCGCCGTCCTGCTCGCGGCGCCACAGGTCCCTGACGACTTCGGCGACGCGCGTCACGCTGTCACTCGCCATCTTTTCTTGATTCGCTTTGAACCGGCGGCTCCAGTTCGTTGCTTCCTCCGTGAACGGCTCGCGCAGAACCTTGTAGACCTCTTCCAGCCCAGCGGCATCGATGACGTCACGCACTCCGACAAGCCCCGCGTTCGCGATGGGAAGTTGGATGGTGAGCTGCGACGAATGCACGCGCAGCGTCATCGCCGGCTGGGCGACGCCCTTCAGGGTTATGGTGGAGAGCTCGGTAAGGGTGACCGCACCGTGGTGCGGATAGACGAGGGTTTCCCCAACGATGAACTTCAAACTGACTCGATTCAGATCGTGCTGCATGCGGCGTCCCGGTGGCGCCGACTAGCCGAATTCCCGGTGGCCAACCTGTCAATCGTGCCACAGTCCCCTGAACGTTCACCTTGCGACAGCAAGCGCGGCGCGGCGTACTAGCCGGCCGATGGCTGCTGCTGGGTGATGCAGTGGATGCCGCCGCCGCGCGCGAACAACGGCCGCGCCTCGACCGACACGACCGTTCGGCCCGGATAAGCCGCGGCCAGGATCTCCCGGGCGACCTGGTCGGCCCGTTCCTCGCCGAAGCCGCAGGCGATCACGCCGCCGTTGACGACGAGGTGATTGACGTAGTTGTAGTCCACGAAGCCGTCCTCGTCCGTGAGTGCGGCCGGTGCCGGCAGGTCGACGATGGTGAACGGCCGGCCCGCGGCATCCGTCTCCTCGGCGAGCACGGCGCGGAGCTGCCTGGTCACTGCATAGTCCGGATGGGCCGGGTCGTTTTGCGCGTGCATCAACATCGTTCCGGGCGACGGGAGGGTGGCCACCATATCGACGTGGCCGCGGGTTCCGTAGCGCTGCTGGTCCCGGGTCAGGCCGCGCGGCAGCCAGACCAGGCGGGTGGCCCCGAGGGTGCGGGCGAACTCGGCCTCGATCCTCGCTCGGTCTACGTAGGGGTTCCGACCCGGATCCAGTTGAACGGTCTGGGTGGCCAGCACCGTTCCCGCGCCGTCGACGTGAATGCCGCCGCCCTCGTTCACGAACACCGAGGAGATCACACTCGCGCCAGAGGCGGCGGTGACGAGCCTGCCTACCTCCGCGTCTTTGCCCCAGCGCGCCCAGTCCTGGGCACCCCAACCGTTGAATGCCCAGTCCACCGCCCCCAGCTGCCCGTCATCGCCCAGCACGAAGGTCGGGCCGATGTCGCGCATCCAGGCGTCGTCAAGTGGTGCCTCGATGATTTCGATCTCCGCGGAGAGGTACCGCCGAGCGGTCGCCACCTCGGCCGGGTCGACGACCATGGTGACGGGTTCGAATTCGAGGACCGCGTGGGCAACCGCGGTCCAGGTTCCGCGCGCCTCGTCGGCGGAATGCGCATCCGTGCCGAGCGTGTAGCCGTCCACCGGGAATGCCATCCAGACCCGGTCCTGCGGCGCCGTCTCCGCCGGCATCAGCCAGGTCACGACTCCCCCGACGTCGCCATCGCACCGAACGGATGAGCCGGGTCGACCGGCGTGGTCAGCCCCGCATAGCTGTCCGGCCGTCGTGTGGCCAGGAAGGGAAACAGCGTGAGCCACTCCTCCCGTTGTGCCAGGTCGAGGTCGGCAACCAGCACCGCGGACTCGTTACGGGGAGCCTGCACGAGCACACGACCGTAGGGGTCAGAAATGAAAGAGGAGCCGTAAAAGGTCAGGTCGCCCTCGTCGCCGTGACGATTGGGCACCACCATGAAGAGGCCGCTGGTGATCCCGTTGGCCACGATCACCTGCCGCCAGAGGGGCTGGGTGTCGAACGTCGGGAAGCCGGGCTCCGAGCCGATCGCCGTGGGATAGACCAGCAGCTGGGCGCCGCCGAGGCCGTACAGCCGCGACACCTCGGGGAACCATTCGTCCCAGCAGGTGGGCAGCCCGATCCGGGCACCGCCCAGTTCCTCGGGCGCATAGACGGGATACGCGTCCTCGGCTGGGCCCGGTCGGAACCAGGTGTCTTCGTAGTAGCCCTCGGTGACCGGGATGTGCAGTTTCCGCGTGCGACCGAGCAGCCGACCGGTCGGCGAGACCAGGATGGCCGTGTTGTAACCGCGCGGGTCCTCCGGTGCATCCTCTGCGTCCGGTCTCTCGTAGAGGGAGGCGTGCACGACGATGCCGTGCACTTCGGCCTGCTCAGCCGCGAAGGCGAAGGTCGGTCCGGTCAGCAGGTCCTCGGCCGTTAGCTTCGGCACACCCTGTGCCCGTGCGTTGCCGGGGTATTTGCGCAGCGTCAGCTCGGGCAGGAAGGCGACGCGGGCACCCTGCTCGGAGGCCAGACGGATGCCCTCGGCCAGCTCCGCGCGCAGCGCGTTTTCGTCGACGTGCCAGCGGTGCTGCACGAGCCCGACCCGGAGCGGCGGCCCGGCCTCGTCCGACGTGCGGGTCAGCGGTTCGGCGATGCCGGGCGCGTTGATCAAGAGCATGACGTGACCTCCCTGTGGAATAATTGATCACTTGATCAATAACCGTTGGCTAAAGATATATAGACTCAGGTTTCATGTCAACCGATCCGAGTGCATCGCGGCGCAAAGCACCGATCGAGCGGGCGGCGGAAATCGCTCGCGCCGCCCGGGAGATCGCCCTTGACGAGGGATTGTCGGCCCTCACACTGCGTGCGGTCGCCTCCCGGATCGGGGTGACCCCGGCCCTGGTCAGTCACTACCAGCCGAGCATGGACTCCCTGGTGGCCTCTACTTTCGGGGCGATCGTGGCCGCCGAGATCGGCGAGGTGGCGGAGGAGCTGGCGCCCTGCGAGACATCCGTGGCGGCCCTGCAGACGCTGATCGACACTCTGCTCGGACCCGCACGTAGCACCGTGACCGCGGTCTGGCTCGATGCCTGGAGCCTCGGCCGACGCCACCCTGCGCTCGCCGTGGAGGTGGGCGTTCAGATGGACGCCTGGCAGGCGTTCCTGGCCGTCCTGCTGAACACCGGCTGCGCGCGCGGTGAATTCCGGGCGATCGACCCGGACGCCGTCGCCTGGCAGCTTTTGGCGATCATCGACGGGCTGAACGCGCACGCCATCGTGCGCTACGGCCAAGCGCAGCGGCTGCGCGGTCTCGTGCGCACCGTCGCCGAACACGAGCTGGGGCTGCGCTCCGGGGCCCTCGGGCCCGGAGACGACTCCGGCCGCCGACCCGAACCTGACCCTCCCCCGGCATCGATTACCGTGCCTGTATGCTAGAGACAGACTTCCGGTCACGGTTCTGCTGTGCACGGACGAGCGCTGGTTGAGACAGTGCATGAGGCCCCGGCGATTCGTCGCCGGGGCCTTTTTCGTTGCGGGACCGCCACTGAACCCTCGACGTACTCCGCTGCGGGACGGTCGTTTCCGGCGGCCGACTCTCCGGCGGCCCGGAGCCGTCCCGATTCGCGTTGACAACCCGGCGGCCCCGTAGCGCTATGTGACACAATTCCGTGCCTGTCGCTGTTGCCGGGTACCTTTTCGAGGTGGAGGCCCCTGTGCAGATTCCAGCGTCCTTCGACTATGTGCGCGCCAGCACGGTCGACCATGCGATCACCCTACTCGAGCACCACGGTCCGGAGTCCCGGGTCATCGCGGGCGGGCACAGTCTTCTGCCGATGATGAAACTCCGTCTGGCCAGACCCGAGTGGCTGATCGACATCAACGAGCTCTTCGAACTGGACTTTGTGCTGCGCGACGGCAACACGCTGCGGGTCGGCGCCATGACCCGTCACGCGACACTGCTGGCGTCCCCCCGAGATTTCCCGCTTGTTTCCGATCGTCGCCGACGCGGAGCGCGTGATTGCGGATCCGACCGTGCGCAACCGTGGCACGATCGGCGGGTCGCTCTGCCAGGCCGACCCGGCCGAAGATCTCTCCACGGTCTGCAAGGTTCTGCGGGCGGAAGCGGTCGTGCGCGGGCCCGGCGGCGAGCGCGTACTCAGCATGCACGACTTCCACCGTGGTGCTTACGAGACCGCCGTGGCGCACAACGAACTCCTCGTCGAGGCGCGCTTCCCGATCCGTGCACGCTCGGGAAGTGCCTACGAGAAGGTTGAACGGCGGTTCGGTGACTGGGCGGTCGTGGCGGCGGGAGCGGCGATCTCCCTGGCCATCGACGGAACGATGGACGACGTCACCATCGGCCTCACCGCCGTCGGTGTGGCCGGCACGGTCGCCGAGGCCGAGGACATGTTGCGCGGCCAGCATCCGCGGGAAGACCTGTTCGTGGAGGCCGGGCGGCTCGCCGCGTTGGCGAGCGACCCGGTCACCGACCAGCGGGGCCCCATCGACTACAAGCGGCACCTTGCCGACGAACTCACCCGCCGGGTGCTGCGCCGCGCGGCCGCTCGCGCCGGCGAAGCACAGGAAGGCTAAGTCCATGCAGATCAGCGTGACCATCAACGGCACCGACATCACCGAAGAGATCGAACCGAGGGTGTTGCTTGTTCACTTTATTCGCGACCCGCTGCGGCTGACCGGCACGCACTGGGGATGCGACACCTCCAACTGCGGAACCTGCGTCGTGCTCATGGACGGCCAGCCGGTAAAATCCTGCACGGTGCTCGCGGCGATGGCCGACGGCCACTCCGTGACCACGGTCGAGGGGCTCGCCACCGGGGCCACGCTCGATCCCGTGCAGCAGGGGTTCATGGAGGAGCACGGCCTCCAGTGCGGGTTCTGCACGCCTGGGATGATGCTCACCGCGCGGGCCCTGCTGGACCACAACCCGCATCCGGACGAGGGCGAAACCCGCGAGGCGATCTTCGGCCAGATGTGCCGGTGCACCGGCTACGCGACGATCGTGCGCTCGGTGCAGTGGGCCGCGGCCGATCCCACGGCGCAGGACGGGTTGGACGAGACCGCGGAAGAAGAGGTAACGGCATGACCATCATCGAGGAGCGGGCCGCGAACCCGGCGGCCGGAGACGACAACCGCCCGATCGGCTACGGCCGTATCCAGCGCAAGGAGGACCCCCGCTTCGTGCGGGGCAAGGGGCACTACGTTGATGACATCGTGCTGCCCGGGATGTTGCACGGCGCCATTCTGCGCTCCACCGTGGCGCACGCCCGGCTGGTGTCGATCGACACGAGCGCTGCGCTGGCCCACCCGGGTGTCGTGGCCGTGATCACCGGCCAGGACCTGCTCGGCCTCAAGCTCGCCTGGGCTCCGACCCTCTCCGCCGACGTGCAGGCGGTGCTCGCCACCGACAAGGTGCGTTTCCAGGGGCAGGAAGTCGCTTTCGTGATCGCCGAGGACCGCTACGCCGCGCGCGACGCACTCGAACTCATCGAGGTCGACTACGACGTGCTGCCGCCGGTCATCGACGTACGCACGGCGCTGAACCCCGGTACCCCGGTCATCCGAGACGACATCGAGGGCCGCACCGACAATCACATCTTCGACTGGGAGGCCGGCAACGCGGCCGAGACCGAGGCGGTGTTCGCCTCGGCGGACGTCGTCGTGTCCCAGGAGATGGTCTATCCTCGCGTGCATCCGGCACCGATGGAGACCTGCGGGGCCGTCGCCGACTATGAGCCGATCGAGGGCGCGCTGACTCTGTATGAGACCAGTCAGGCCCCGCACGCGCACCGAACCCTGTTCGCGATCGTCTCGGGCATCCCTGAACACAAGATCCGCATCGTCTCCCCCGACATCGGCGGCGGCTTCGGCAACAAGGTTGGCATCTACCCGGGCTACATCCTCGCCGTTGTCGGGTCGATCGTCACCGGGCGGCCGGTGAAGTGGATGGAGGACCGCTCCGAGAACCTGATGAGCACCTCCTTTGCCCGCGACTACATCTTGCAGGGCGAAATCGCCGCCACGAAGGACGGCAAGATCCTCGCGGTGCGGTCGACCGTGCTCGCGGACCACGGCGCCTTCAATGCCACGGCGCAACCCTCGAAGTACCCGGCCGGATTCTTCCACATCTTCACCGGAGGATACGACCTGCAGGCCGCGCACTGCAAGGTGACCGGCGTGTACACCAACAAGGCTCCGGGCGGAGTCGCCTACGCCTGTTCCTTCCGTGTCACCGAGGCGGTCTACCTGGTCGAACGGCTTGTGGACATGCTGGCCCGGAAGCTGGAGATGGACCCCGCGGAACTGCGGCTGAAGAACCTGATCAAGCCCGAACAGTTCCCGTACAAGAACAAGACCGGGTGGGAGTACGACTCCGGCAACTACGAGCAGGCGCTGCGCAAGTCGATGCAGATGGCCGGCTACGACGACCTTCGGCGCGAACAGCAGGAGAAGCGCGCTCGCGGCGAGTTGATGGGGATCGGAATCTCGTTCTTCACCGAGACCGTGGGTGCCGGGCCGGGCAAGCACATGGACATCGTCGGCTTGGGCATGGCGGACGGCGCCGAGCTGCGAATCCATCCCACCGGCAAGGCCGTCGTGCGGATCTCCGTGCAGAGCCAGGGGCAGGGCCATGAGACGACCTTCGCCCAGATCGTGGCCGAAGAGATCGGCATCCCGCCGGAAGACATCGACGTCGTGCACGGCGATACCGACCAGACCCCCTTCGGCCTGGGCACCTACGGCAGCAGGTCGACCCCGGTCAGCGGCGCCGCCGTGGCCCTCGTCGCCCGCAAGGTGCGGGAGAAGGCGAAGTTCATCGCCGCCGCCATGCTCGAAACCCGGCCCGAGGACCTCGAGTGGGAGAAGGGACGCTGGTTCGTCAAGGGCGACCCGAGCATCGGCAAGACCATGGCGGAAATCGCGATGGGCGCGCACGGAACCGTCACCCTGCCGGAAGGGATCGACGGCAACCTGGATGCCGAGGTCACCTACGATCCCCCAAACCTGACCTTCCCCTTCGGCGCCTACATCTGCGTGGTCGACGTCGACCCCGGTACCGGCCACGTCAAGGTGCGCCGGTTCATCGCCGTTGACGACTGCGGCACCCGGATCAACCCGATGATCATCGAGGGGCAGGTGCACGGTGGTCTTACCGATGGGGTCGGTATGGTCCTGATGCAGTTCATTGAGTTCGACAAAGAGGGCAACAACCTCGGCGGCACCTTCATGGACTACCTCATCCCCACGGCCCTGGAGGTGCCGGATTGGGAAACCGGGTTCACCGTGACCCCATCGCCGCACCACCCGATCGGAGCGAAGGGTATCGGCGAGTCCGCCACCGTGGGGTCGCCGCCCGGAAACCGGGAACCGTTCGTGCGCGCCGCAGTGGTGCGTGCCCAACATCCGACAAGCGCCCAGGCCGGGGACACCGGTCTGCTGCTGGCGGACGGCACTCTGGAGGGATTTGTCGGCGGCGCCTGCGTTCAGGCGTCGGTGCGGGAATACGGTCTGAAGAGCCTGGCCTCCCACGAGCCTCTCCTACTGCGCGTTGTGGCGGGCGAGCGATCCCATGTCCGTGAGGAGGGAGCCGTGCAGGTGTCCAACCCGTGCCTCAGCGGCGGGGCCATCGAGATCTTCCTCGAGCCGTCCGTGCCGGCACCCCGGATATTGGTCGTCGGAATGACGCCGGTGGCGCACGCCCTGGTGGCGATGGGTGGCCCGCTCGGTCTTGACATGCACCTCACGGTGGGAGCAGACGCGACGCCTCGGTCGGACGACGCGGCGCTGATCGTGGCCTCGCACGGGCGTGACGAAGAGCCTGCCCTGGAGGTCGCCCTGAGAGCCGAGGTGCCCTATATCGCTCTCGTCGCCAGCCACGCCCGGGGGGCAGTCGTGCTGGCCTCCCTCAACGTTTCGGAGGAACAGCGTGCGCACGTGCACAGTCCGGCCGGACTGCAGTTGGGCGCCCGCTCCCCCGCCGAGATCGCGCTGTCCATCCTGGCGCAGCTCGTCGCCGAGAGGGCCAAGCGGCCTGCGGCGGCGACGACCGCCACTGGCCCGGTTGAGGTTGCGGTTGCGGTTGCGGTTGACCCGGTATGCGGCATGTCCGTCGCCATCGGGGACGCGGCGCCGCGGGTCCCGCGCGACGGGAAAACCCTCTACTTCTGCTCGGAGTCCTGCCGGCGCAGCTTTCTCGCCGATCCGGAGCAAATATGTCGTCGCCTCCTGAGCCGCGCATCGCGGGGTTGGTCCTGGCCGCCGGGGCCTCGCGCCGCCTGGGCCGACCTAGGCAGCTCCTGCCCTACGGCGACGGGGTCCTCCTGGACGCCGTCCTCAGGACGGCACGGGCCTGCGGGCTCCACCAGATCGCCGTGTGCCGCTACGACGACGGCGTGGGGCATCCGTTCGCCGTCGACCGGACGGTACTGCCGGACCTGGCCCGGCTCCACGGCGACAAGGCGTTCTGGAGGCTCCTCGAGCAGCGTGCCGCCGAGGTGTGCGAGGTCGTCGTGGCGGGCCCGATGCCCCCGGACATCGACACCGAGGTGGACTACGAGCGGGCGCTCGCCGCATTAAGGAAGTTACGGTGACCCGCGCCGCCCGCACGGGAGCGGAAGACGACGTTCGCCGAATGATCCCGGACGTGCCCGCCCTGCTGGGCGCACTGGACGAGGTCGACTACCTGGCCGACGAGGGCCTCGCCACGGCTCTATTCCTGGCGGTGCGCCTGCCGCAACCCATCCTGCTGGAGGGTGAGCCGGGGGTCGGCAAGACCGAGGCAGCCAAGGCGGCGGGCCGGCTGCTCGACACTCCCCTGTTCCGGCTCCAGTGCTATGAGGGCATTGACTCGGGCGAGGCCCTCTACGAGTGGAACTATCCGCGCCAACTGCTGGGGATCAGGCTGGCCGAGGCCCGCCAGGCCAGCCTGGCCGAGACGGAGCTGTTCGGCCCGGAATACTTGCTGCGCCGCCCCCTGCTGCAGGCGATCGAGCACCAGGGTCCGCGGCCGGCGGTGCTTCTCCTCGATGAGATCGACCGGGCGGATGCCGAATTCGAGGCGTTCACCTTCGAGCTGCTGGCCGAGGCGGCCGTAACGATCCCGGAGCTGGGCACGGTGCGGGCGACGCATCCACCGATCGTGATCCTGACGTCCAACCGCACCCGCGACCTGCACGACGCCCTGACCCGGCGCTGCCTGAACCACTGGATCGACTACCCGACGCCGCAGCGGATCGCGGAGATCGTGCGCTGCAGGGTGCCGGAGAGCGGCGCACAGATCGCACTGCAGGCGGCGTCGGCCATCACGCGGCTGCGCTCGCTGGACCTCGCGAAGCCGCCCGGCGTCGCCGAGGCCATCGACTGGGTCTCGGCGCTGACCGTGCTCGGCGTCGACAAACTCGACCCCGGCCGCGTGGATCAGACCTGCGGGTCGATTCTGAAGAACCGCGACGACCTTGACCTGGCGGTCGGCAGGCGCCGTGTGGCTGGTGGGCGATCATGGCTGACCGGGGGTCACTGGGCCTCCGGAGCATTGATCACGTCGGGGCGGGCCGTTCCCACGTCGAAGCGGCCGCACTGGCGGTCGGGTTCAGCACGGCGCTGCGCCGAGCGGGCGTCCCGAGTTCCCCGGACCGATCCGCTCGACTGGCGGAGGCCCTCCGGCTGGTTCCGCCGCACGAGCGAGAGCCGCTGTACTGGACGTGCCGGGTGGTTCTGGTCTCCGCCCGGGAACAGGTACCCGTGTTCGACGCGGTATTCGACGCAGTGTTCGCCGGCACCCTCGACCCGGCCGACTTCCGCGGTGACCAGAACGCTCCGCCGTCAATCGGCTCCGAACCACGCACCCGGCCGACCGCGACCGACCAGCGGCCGGCGATCGCGGCGGACCAGGCGCCGCTGCCTCAGGCGCCGGGCATGGCTCCGGGCGGGGACGATTCCGGGGACACTGACACGGATGCGCCGGAGCGGGAAACGATCCTGGTGACGGCGGCGGACGAGGAGCGCCTGCACCAGATGTCTTTCACCGACTTAGCTCCGGACGAGGTCGCCCAGATGCGTCGCCTGGTGCCCCGGATCGCCCTCGCCACGCCGGAACGCGTTAGCAGCCGCACCCGGAAGAGCTCCCGGACCACCCCAAAGCTGGACCTGCGCCGCACGGTCAGGGCGGCGCAGCACACCGGCGGGGAGCCGGTGCGCCTGGTCTACCGGCGACGGCGCGCGCGACTGCGCCGTTTGATCCTGCTGTGCGATGTGTCCGGGTCGATGGAGCCGTACACGCGGGTGTACCTGTCGCTCCTGCAGGGCGCGGTCGCGGGGGCCGAGGCCGAAGCCTTCATCTTCTCGACCGGATTGACCCGGCTGACCCGTCAGCTCGCGGTGCGCGACCCGGACCAGGCTCTGGCACGGGCTGCCGCCAGCACCCAGGACTGGGCGGGCGGCACCAGGCTGGCAGAGAGCATCCGCCATTTCACGGATGCCTGGGGTCGACGTGGCCTCGCCCGCGGGGCCGTCGTCGTGATCATCTCGGACGGGTGGGCGCTGGACGACCCGGAATCGGTGCACGCCCAAATGGCCCGCCTGCGGCGCTTGGCCTACCGCATCATCTGGGTCAACCCCAGGAAGGTCGCTTTGGACTACCAGCCGGTGGCGGGCGGAATGGCGGCCGCGTTGCCCTTTGTCGACGCGTTCGTCAGCGGGCACAGCTATGCGGCCCTGGCAGAAGTGGCGGCGGCGATTCGCGCCGACCGTTCGGACCCACACGAGAATACGAGGACCCGATAATGGACATCAACAGCACGTTCTCCGTCGTCGCACCGATCGACGAGGTGTGGAAGACTCTGATGGACTTCGAGCGTGTCGCCGGCTGCGTTCCGGGGGCACAGGTGCTGAACAAGCTTTCGGATGACGCCTATCAGGTCGGAATGAAAGTGAAACTGGGTCCGGTGACCATGCAGTACAGAGGTCAGATGACCGTTCTCGAACGCGATGCGACCGCGCACCGCGCCGTGTTCGAGGGGCGTGCTCAGGAGACCCGCGGTCAAGGCACGGCGCAGGGTACGGCCACCCTCACGCTCGTCGAGGCGGACGGCGAGACTCAGGGCACGGTCAGTGCCGATGTGGCGCTCTCCGGCAAGGTGGCCGCGATGGGGCGCAGCATCATCGGCAGCGTCACGGACCAGATGATGGCCCTCTTCGCCGAGAACCTGCAGGCCATGGTCACGGCTCCGGCTCCGGATCCGGCGGTGCCTGCTGCGGGGGTTACAACCGGGCAGACCGCCGACACCGTCGGTGGGTCGGGAACCGCGACGGCTCTGCCCGCCGCACCGCCGGCCGGGCCCCTCACGACGGCGCCTGCCTCCCGAGCGCCGCGGCCGGGCGCCGAGACCAGCCTGAACGCCCTCGATCTGGCCAAGGGCATCGTGATGGATCAGCTCAGCAGCCTGCCCAGGCTGCTCGGCGTGATCGCCGCGGTGGCGTTTGTCGCCTATCGGATCGGCCGCCGCGCCGGCGGTCGGTAGACTCGAATGAGCGAAACCGGAAGGGTCACCACCTGTGCGTGAGGTTCTGAATCCGCTGCTGACGGGATGGCAGGCCGGCGGCATTGCCGGCCTGGCCACCGTCGTGCGCACCTTCCAGTCCGCCCCCCGGTCGGCCGGCGCGTCGATGCTGGTCACCGCCGACGGGGAGGTGGTCGGCTCAGTCTCCGGGGGCTGTGTCGAAAGTGCCGTCTACGACCTCGCGACCCAGGTGATCGATGACGGGCGGCCGGTGCTGGTGCGCTACGGCATCAGCGACGACGACGCCTTCTCCGTTGGTCTGACCTGCGGCGGCATCCTCGACGTCTTCGTGGAGCCCGTCAGCCAGGTGAGCTTCCCGGAGCTGTCCGCTGTGGAGCAGGACATCACCGGATCAGCTCCGGTGGGGGTCGCGACCGTGATCGAGCACCCCGATCCCAGCCGTCTGGGCCGACACCTGATCATCCGGCCGCACGGCTTCGACGGCGATCTGGGCTCCGAACGGGCGAACCGGGCCATCGGTGACGATGCCCGCGGGCTGCTGGCCGCCGGTCGCAACAGCACCCTCACCTACGGTCCCGACGGTGAGCGACGCGGTGAGGGCATGCGGGTCTTCGTCAACAGCTACGCCCCGCGCCCACGGATGCTGGTGTTCGGCGCCATCGATTTCGCGGCCGCCCTGGCCCGGCTGGCTTCCTTCCTCGGCTACCATGTCACCGTCTGCGATGCCCGCGAGGTCTTCGCCACGCCGGCCCGGTTCCCGGAGGCCGACGAGGTCATCGTCGGCTGGCCGCACCGCTACCTGGCCGAGCAGGTCGCGGCCGGGCTCGTGGATGAGCGCACCGTCGTCTGCGTGCTCACCCACGACCCGAAATTCGACGTGCCGCTCCTCAAGGTGGCCCTGACCCGCGGCCCGTTCGCCTACATCGGTGCGATGGGGTCTCGGCGCACTCACGAGGACCGACTGGCCAGGCTCCGCGAGGCAGGTGTGGACGAGGCGGAGCTGACGAGATTGCACAGCCCCATCGGGCTGGATCTCGGCTCCCGAACCCCGGAAGAGACGGCCGTGTCCATCGCCGCGGAGATCATCGCCGAGCAGTGGGGCGGCACCGGAGATCCGCTGGGCAACCTGGCCGACCGGATCCACCACGACGACCTCGACGAGCAGGCCTCGGTGTAGCCGCCGCCCTACTCCCGCATCCCGAAGCGGGCGTAGATCGGATGCAACCACTTCGGCGCCCACCAGAGGCACTTCTCGAGCGAGGTCATCACCGCGGGAACCACGATGGTGCGCACGAGGGTCGCGTCCAGCAGCACGGCCACGGCGAGGGCGACGCCGATCTGTTTCATCTGCAGCAGATTGCCGGTCGCGAACCCGGCGAACACGATCACGATGATCAGGGCCGCGGAGGAGATGATCCGGCCCGAGCTCTGCAGACCTGTCTCGATCGCGAGCCGCGTGGCCTCACCCGCCTCGTAGTGCTCCTTGATCCGGGCGAGCAGGAACATCTCGTAGTCCATGGCCAGACCGAAGCCGAAGGTGAGCACGAGGGTCAGGACCAGAGGGTCCACCCCGGCGATCGTATCGGCATCGAAATCGAGCAGGCCTCCGAGATTTCCCTCCTGGAAACCCCAGACCAGGATGCCCACGGAGGCGCCGAGCGAGATGACGCTGATCACGAGGGCGGTGAGCGGGATGACCACGGAACCGGTCATCAGGAAGAGCAGCAGGAACGTGGCCCCGGCGATGATCAGGGCAGCCCAGGGCGCGCCGGCGACCAGTGAGTCGACATAGTCGACCGACGCGGCATCCGTGCCACCGACCCAGTGGTCGAAGTCGGGCCGGTCGTCCCGGATCTGCCGCACAACGGCCGGGCCCTCGTTCTGGTCGACGCCGACGCGCGACACCCAATGTCCGTTCACCAGGGCCGGTGGTGTCGTGCCGGTGACGTTCGGCAGCGTCGCCACCTCCGCGGCCCAGGCCGCGGCGGACGCCTCAGCGGTGTCCGAGACAAGCTGCACCAGCGGGGCCGTGGCGACGGGGAAGTGGTCGTTCAACGCCGTGACGAACCCGTACTGGGTCGAGGCCTTCGGGATGGCGTCGGCGCCGCCGCTGGACACGTTGATGTTCAGCGCGGGGCTGCCGAGCAGGAGGAGCACGGCGATGCCGCCGAGCGCCACGAGTGCGGGCGCCCGTTGCACGCGGCGGGTCAGCCGGGAGAAGACGCCCTCCCGGGGGGCGACGTCGCCGAAACGGGTCAGGAGGGGACCGAGGCCGGGGATGCGGGTCAGCAGGCCCGGCGTCAGCAGCCGGTCGCCGAAGTACCCGAGCAGAGCCGGAACAAGAACGAGCGCCGTCAGGATGGCGATCAGCACCACGGATACCGCGCCGATGGCGATGGCACGGATGATCGCCGGTTCGAAGACCAGCAGGCCCACCGTGGCGATGGCGAAGGTCAGACCGGAGTAGAGCACCGTGCGGCCGGCCGTGTCCGCCGTGATGCCCACCGCCTGCAGCATCAGCTCGTGACGTTCCGTACGCGTCTCGCTGTCGCCGGCCCGTTCCACGAGTGCCCGGAACTCCTCGCGGAACCGGCTGACGATCAGGAGCCCGTAGTCGATGGAGAGCCCCAGCCCGATCACGGTGATGACGTTGAGCACCGTGGTGTCGATCTCCATCAGGTAGCTGAAGCCGAAGAGGGCCCCGAGAGCGCCGGCGATCGAGGCCAGCGCCCCGATCAGCGGGATGCCGGCCGCCAGGAATCCACCGAAGATGATCAGCATCACGAGGAGGGCGATCGGCAACGCGATCAGCTCGCCCTTCTGCAGGTCGGCCTCGGCGACCGCCACCAGGGATTCCACCAGGAGCGGGGTTCCGCCGACTTCCACGGTCGCGTCCGGCTCCAGCTGCCGGACCTCGTCGGCCGCCACGCCGAGCCGTTCTTCCACCTCGCCCAGCAGGTCCTCACTGATGTCACCGCCTGGTGCCACCATCTGGGCGTTCAGCAACAGTCCGGTGCCGTCGGGTGCCAGGAGAGGCATCGCAGCCGGGTTCGGCGAGCCGTCAGGGAGCGGTGGGATGGCGAGCGGGTTGATGACCTCGGTTACCCCGTCGACTTCCAACAAATCGGTCGTGGCCGCGGTGAGGATCAAGCCCAGGTCCGGGGAGGACAGGTCGACGTCGTGGATCAGCAGAGAGAGAGACTCCGTGTCCGCGCCCTCGGTTCCCTGCAGCAGATCGGCGGCCTGGCTGGCCTCGCCTTCAACGGTGGGGCCGGCGCTGGCGAGCCGCTGGAAGAGGTTCTCCCCCGTCACCCCGATCAGTGCCGTCGCCACGCACGCGGCGATCGTGAGCGCCCACACCAGCAGAGAGGTGAACCGGTGACGGGCGATGAAAACGCCCAGTGTGCGCAGCATGGCAGAAGTCCTCCGGTCTCAGGCGGCTACCGCCAAATTACTCCACCCGGCGCCGGCGGACCGACACCTGTCGGGTGCCGGGACACACCGCGCGAGGTGTACGCTCGGAGTCATGCCCCGGATACCCATGGGGGTATAATCCGGGTTGGCCTGATCGCTGCCACTTGGGACGAACGTGCGCCGCAAGATCCTTGTCGGTCGAGTCCGGGGCTCTGCGACAACTTCATCCCGAACGAATTCGACGGAGATTCTGCTCAAAACAGCGCCTGTGGGCTAAAAAACGGGAGTTTGACCCAAAATCTCCGTCGAATTGGTTCGAGACCGGATACGACGAGGACTCACACTCACCTAGGGTGCCTCGTCGACGATGCCGATGAATGCGTTGCCGATGCCGTCGACCTCGGTGCGACTGAGGCCGGCGGCGGCTTCTGGGAGTTCCTCGGATCCGTGGTAGTCACAGGTCAGATAGGTGAAGGCGGGCCACCACTTCTTGGGACGCGCGGCTTCGGAGAACCCGCAGACATCGCAACGAAGTTCCACCCAGACCGGTTTCTTACCGGTGCGGTTGGCCCGAGACTGCGCGAGCCACGCCGGCGGGTTGCGCTCGATCTCGGCCAGTTCAGCCTCCGACATCCGGGAGGGCAGTTCGTGGCGCTGCGCCATTTCGATCGGGATATCCAGGCGTAGGGCGGCCATTCGTCGGGTAATCATCTCGATCAAGGATAGGCGTTCCCGGGCCGGGTAGCCTCGTCGCTTACGGCGCTCCCTGCGTCAAACTCGACTTTCTCGACCCGCCGACGTCGGCCGAGGACCGGAGCACCAACGGTGCGATCACGGTGGGGCTGCCGGCGGACGGGGTGACCTGCCGGGTGGACGCCGGCACGACCAATGGCGAGAGTGACAGCGGGCCGGTCCCGAGTGCCCCCTCCTTCCGCCGCTCCATCACCGCGGCGACCACCAACGGGAAGGTGACGGTCGAAGGGGCACGCCCGTGAAACACTGGGGTATGCGCGATACCTCCTCCCCCCTCGGCCTGCTGCTCGACGTGGACGGGCCGATCGCCAGTCCGGTGTCCCGGACCATCGCCACACCGAGCATCATCACGGATCTGATCAGCCTGGCCGGAGCCAACGTTCCGATCGCATTCATCACCGGGCGGTCGTCGACGTTCATCCGCGAGCAGGTTGTCGCACCGCTCCGTGCAGCCGGATTGCCCGAGTCGATGCGGATGTACGGGGTCTGCGAGAAGGGAGCCGTCTGGTTTCCGATCACGGCCGCGGGGATGGGCGAGATCGTCGTCGATGACAGCGTGGCCCTGCCGGCCGCCGCCGTCGATCGGCTGCGCAACCTCGTCGCCGACCGGTTCAGCGACACGATGTTCTTCGACGAGACCAAGCAGGCGATGGTCTCGGTCGAGCAGCGCACGGATGCCGACCACGGCCGGTACCAGGCCGCCGCGGTGGAATTCAACGAGGCCGCATTCGGGGTGATGGTTGAACTCGGGCTGGGCATCCGTTTCGGTGATCGAGTCGTTCCGGACCAGGCCGGTAGCGTGGGATTCCGGATCGACCCGACGATCATCTCGACCGACATCGAGTCGGTCACCCTGGACAAGGACCGTGGCGCGGAGCGGGCGCTGGCCTTTTTCTCCGAATCGGGAACACTCCCCCGGGTCTGGCGCTCGGTCGGCGACTCGCGCAGCGACTACCTGATGGCCGACCACCTGCATGCCGCCGGCTATGACGTCTCGCATGTGGATGTGCGGCCGTCCGACGGCATCCTCGAACGCCCCTACCCCGTAATCGTCGAGGGGTCCCTGATCCACGACGCGGCCGGCGCAGAATTCCTCCGGTACTGGGTCGACAAGCTGGGCCTGCGCGAAGCGGTTACACCGAACTGAAGCGGATGCCGTCCTGCAGGCGGCTCCGCAACTCGAACACCTTTTCAAAGCTGCCGCGGTCCATTCCGGGCAGCCCGCTGCGCAGCACCCCGATCAGCCGTGACCTCGGCAGCGTGATCACGGTCGGGCGCCGGCCACGGCCGGGGACCGTCAGAGGGTCGGCCAGGGCCTCGTCGGGCAGCACGATCAGCACAGCGGTGAACCTCACCCGGACCGACTTCGCCAGAGCCCGCACGACGCCCTCGACGTCTTCAATCGGACGAGCATCGGGGCCAAGGGCGTCACCGACGAGCTCCCCGCGCCGAAGCTGCACCGGCCCGCCCCAGTCCTCGGACAGGACCGCGAACAGTCCCGCCGGGCCGAGCACGACGTGATCGACCTTGCCGCCCTGCGTGCCGGCCGCCACATCATGCCAGGCCGTGAAGCCGATCCCGAGGGCGGAGACGAGTTGCGCCGTTGATTCCTCGGCCAGTGCCTTCGCCAGCCAATGCCGGATCTCCCGCGGCGCCGAACGGATCAGCGTCGGGGCATACGGGTCATCGATGGAGGTTCCGCGCCCGGCCCATTCCCGGAGGAGTTCGAGGTAACGCTGGCGCGCCTCGCCACCCGGATGGCCGTACATGCGCGCGCGCGGCCCGGCCTGCGTGGCCTGCGCACGGCCGGCTCCGGAGGCGTAGGCGGGGCGCTCCGGGTCGGGGACCGCGTCCGGGTATCGGCGGCGGTCATAGTCGGCGCGCCCCTCCGGGGTTCCCACCCGCTCCCACGCGATCTGAACGAGGTGGAAGGCGGCGGCGTCTCCGCCGACATCCGGATGCGTGTGGCGCAGCAGGCGACGGTAGGCACGACGAAGTTCGTCGTCACTCGCCGACGGGCTGACGCCGAGTACCTCGTAGGGCGACGCCGCGGCCGGGCTATCTGACATCCAGCGTTCTCTTTCAGCGTTAGTGCGGCCGGCAATGGAACAGCCAGCCAATCGTTCCCTCACACTACCGACCCTGGCTGGCATAACACCGGATGCTCCCAGGGCCTCGGCCCGCAGAGACCCGACTTCATGGCACGATCAGCATATGACGACGCACGGCCAACGCCTCCACCGCTCGAGTACCCGACTTATCGGCATGTTGGCGGCGGGTGTCGTCGTGGCCGTTCTGGCCGGGGTGTACGGGAGCTGGACCCTGGCTCCGATCGCGGGCTGGGCGGCCGCCTGCGTGACGTATGTCACCTGGGTGTGGATCACCATCGGCCCCATGGACGTCCAGAACACAGCCAGCCATGCCACCCGGGAGGATTCGTCCCGAGGTGCCGCGGACATCCTGATTGTTCTCAGCAGCCTCGGCAGCCTCGGCGCTCTGGTGTTCCTACTGGTGGGGACCGACACCACCTCGGTCGCCGCACCGGGAATCCTGGCGGCGGCGGCGGTGCTCAGCGTCGGACTCTCCTGGATTCTGGTGCACACCCTGTTCACGCTCCGCTATGCCTCGCTCTACTACTCCGGGCGCGACGGCGGGGTGGATTTTAACCAGGCGGTGCCACCGAGTTACGGGGATTTCGCCTACCTGGCCTTCACGATCGGGATGACGTTCCAAGTCTCAGACACCAGTCTGCAAACGCACGCAATTCGGATGACGGCGCTGCGTCACAGCCTGCTCTCGTACCTGTTCGGCTCGTTCATTCTGGCTACCCTGATCAACCTGGTGGCCGGCCTGTTGCGCTGACGCGGCCCGTCAGCCGGCGCACTCCCGGACCGAGCGCACGGCACTCCCACTGTCGACGGCCACCCACACGCCACCGTCGCTGTCCACGGTCAGCCCGTCGGGGGAGCCGGCCATCCGGGTCGCAACCTCCCTCGAGCGCGAACCCTCGTTCGTGCGCGATGACGGCTCCTTCGACACTTCGGGGCCGGAGGGCCTCCGCGATCGAGCCGACGCGGTGCCGGGGGCTGCGACCTAGTCGCGGAGGATCTGCACCGGGATGGCCACGGCCAGCGAAACGCAGAGGATGCCGCTGAGGAAGATCGGCAACTGCCAGGCCGTCACCTCGAACGCGAACCCGAACAGCCAGAGACCGAAGACGAAGATGGCCATTGCGACGGTGAAGGCGACGGCGTTCATGGTGCGGTCCTTTCGAGCGATGCCCGCACTAAACGCCGGGCCGATGAGTCGAGCGTACCCGGTCGAGCGTCAGACCGGCGACGGCGCCCCGACGGGCTCGATGAGTTCCGGACCGTCACCACGCACCGGGGCGACCTCGTGGTAGCTCAGGCTCTCGACGGCCTCCCGCGAGGCGGCCACCGCGGCGTCGACCAGCGCCTGGTCACCCGGAGTATGGGGGTCAAGCCACTGATCCCACCACTCTTCCGCCAGAATCACGGGCATCCGGTTGTGGAGGGCGGCCAGGGGACCCTCGGCGTCCTGGGTGAGAATCGTCGCGGACAGGACCCACCGGGCCGGGTCGTCGTCGGCCAGGGCCGGATTGCGCCACCAGGAGTAGAGGCCGGCGAAGGCCAGTGGAAGACCGTCGTCTGAGTGGATGAAGTACGGAGTCTTCACGGTGCCGTCCGTGTGCCACTCGTAGTAGCCGGTGGCCGGGACCAGCGCGCGCCGGGACGCGACCGAACTCTTGAAGGTGGGCTTCTCCGCCGCCGTTTCGGCACGGGCGTTGAAGGTGGCGAAGGACGACTGCAGCTCGGTCGCGAATGAGGGGACCAGGGACCAGCGCGCGCCCTCGAGCCGGCGCACGACCGGCCCGGCCTTGGCTGACTCGAGCACGATCGGGATCTTTTCGGTGGGTTTGATGTTCCACGACGGTTCCGGCAGGTTCTCGCCCTCGTGCTCGACGTCGAACATCGCGGCGAGATCGGACGCCGTGTCCGTGATGATGAATCGACCGCACATGGGGACAGGTTACTACCGGACGCCGACACCCCGGTCTGAGAGCGCAGACCGTGCCGGCATCCGCTAGCGTCGATTCCGGCGTCGGCGAGGCGTAGGAGCGAGGAAGCGTCGATGGACGAGCGGAATATGCAGGATCGGTACAGTGCGGATGTACTCTCCCCCGGCTGGCGGGACGCTGGCCGGAAGGTCATCCCGCCGCGGGAAGCCACGCCCGACCTGGTCGTCGAGGAGGTCGCGACCGGTTTCTGCGGTGCCGTGGTGCGGATCGAGAAGAAGATCGTCACCCTGGAGGACCGCCACGGTCAACTACGCCTGTTTCCGCTCGGCGGCGGATTCTTGATTGACGGCGACCCGGTGGTGCTCGTCGTCCCGGTCAGGGCGGCGCCGCAGGGCCGCGCCCGTACCGCCTCGGGATCGATGGCCGTGCGGGATGCCCCGGCGCGGGTGGCCCGAGCAAGCCGCATCTTCGTCGAGGGCCGGCACGACGCCGAGCTTGTGGAGAAGGTCTGGGGAGCCGATCTACGGCTCGAGGGGGTCGTCGTCGAGTACATCGAGGGCGTCGACAACCTCGAGGAGCTCCTGCGAGAGTTCCGCCCGGGACCCACCCGGCGGGTCGGGGTGTTGGTCGACCACCTGGTGCCCGGATCGAAGGAAAGCCGGATCGCCGACGCCGTGGCGCGCGGACCGCACGGCCGGAATGTGCTCGTGGTCGGGCATCCATATATCGACGTCTGGCAGTCCGTGAAGCCGAACCGCGTGGGAATCACGACGTGGCCCGCGATTCCGCGCAGCATCGAATGGAAGCACGGGATCTGCGAGGCCCTCGGCTGGCCTCACGAGGACCAGGCCGATATCGCCCGGGCCTGGCAACGGATCCTGGGACGGGTGCGCACATTCGCCGATCTGGAGCCGGAACTGCTGGGCCGGGTGGAACAACTGATCGACTTCGTCACGACCGAGTAGTGCAGGGTGCGCCCCGATCGACTCATCACCTGCAATCAACGTAACGCTTTGGAACCGAATTGCCACGGAATCTGGATGCACCGCGGCGATGTGGGCTAGGGTTATCTCAGTAGTTGTAGTGCTTGCACGTCTTAAAACGCGGTGACCCCGGTCGCCGCGGCGTATTCCTTTCGGAAGCGGACGACGAATACCGCGACGAACGGCCTCGAAAGTCGGGGCCTTTCTAACACTCCTGGAGGAGTTTCATAATGGCAACAGGTACCGTGAAATGGTTCAACGCTGAAAAGGGCTTCGGCTTCATCGCTCCCGACGACGGAAGCGCCGACGTGTTCGCGCACTACTCCGCGATCGCATCGAACGGCTACAAGTCTCTCGACGAGAACCAGAAGGTCGAGTTCGAGGTAACCCAGGGCCCGAAGGGTCCTCAGGCCGAGAACATCCGCGCCCTCTAAAGTGCGCAACTGCTCAACCAGCGAGGCGGCTTTCCGAGTCGCATAGCTCACGAGCTTCGACAACGCCCCTGCTTCGGCAGGGGCGTTGTCTGCGTTAAGCGAACTACTTGACGAGGTCCTGCCAGCCGTCACCGTCGACGTACTCGAAGATAAGGTTGGTTTCGGTGTGCGCAACCGCCGGATGCTCCGCCAGATGCTGCAGGACGAAGTCCCGCAGGTCCGACGCGTCCGCCGCGGCCACGTGCAGCAGATAGTCGTCGGCGCCGGCGGTGTGGAACAGGCCGATCACCCCGGGCCAGTGCGGCGCCGCCGCCCGGAACGCGTCGATCTGCACGCGGGCGTGCTTGACCAGGCGAACCGAGATCAACGCCTGCAGGGACGCGCCCAGCGCGGCCAGATCGATATTCGCGCGATAGCCTCGGATGTGCCCCAGCTGCTGCAGCCGGCGCAGACGCAGCGACACGGTCGACTCGGCGACGCCGATCTCCGCGGCCAGCGCCGCACCGGAGGCACGGGCGTTCACGGACAGCGCACGCAGGAGCGCCCGGTCGACCCGGTCGATTTCGGCTTTCTTCGGTTCCATCGGCCTACTCTTTCTTCCGTGAGCAGTTTATGCGAAAGCTTCCGCTGATTCGCAAGGGTCTGCAAGGATGATTGCGCCGTGCGGCAGATTCTGTTTGGGTCTGTGCATGACGCCAACGCTTCCGCTGCTGCCGCCCCTGCCTCCCCGCGGACCTGCCCTGCGGCCATCGGCCCCGCACCCGGACACGGTTGCCGTGCACGGCGGGATGGCCGGGCTGACAGCGGCCGGTTCGCATGTGCCCGTGATCGACCTCTCCACGACCAATCCGCTGGCGGGAGTCGAGTGCGGCGGGGACTCCTACGAGAACCTCGCCACCGGAGGTACGATCCGCGAGGGCGATTCCGCGGTGTACCAGCGACTCTGGCAGCCCGGAGTCGCCCGGTTCGAAACGGCACTGTCGGCCCTGGAGGGCACCGAGGGCACCGTCGCCTTCGCGAGCGGAATGGCCGCGCTGGCGGCCGTGCTGATCGCATCCGTGGCCGGCGGCACGCCCCACGTGGTGGCCCTCCGGCCGATCTACGGCGGTACCGACCATGTGCTCGCCACCGGTCTGCTCGGCACGACCGTGTCGTGGGTCGATCCCGACGGGGTTGCCCAGGCAATCCGGCCGGACACCGGACTGGTCATCCTGGAGTCCCCAGCGAACCCGACGCTGGCGCTGACCGACATCCGTGCCGTGGTCGCGGCGGCCGGCAGCGTGCCGGTGCTGGTCGACAACACGTTCGCCACCCCGGTGCTCCAGCGCCCGGTAGATTCGGGCGCCGCGTTGGTGCTGCACAGTGCGACCAAATTTTTGGGCGGCCACGGAGACGTGATGGGCGGCACGGTCTCCGGCCCCGAGCACTGGATGGCGCGCCTGCGCCAGGTGCGGGCCCTGACCGGCGGTGTGCTGCATCCGTTCGCCGCGTATCTGCTGCACCGGGGGCTGCGCACGCTGCCGGTGCGTGTGCGCGCCCAGCAAGCAACCGCGGGCGCCGTCGCGGAGCGCCTCGCGGGTCACCCCGCACTGGCCCGGGTCCTGTACCCGGGGCTGCCCGGGCAGGACCCGCTGGGGCTTTTGGGCCGTCAGGCGAACGGGGCCGGGTCTATCATCGCCCTCGACCTCGCGGGCGGCTTCGATGCGGCCGTGCGGTTCACCGAGGCGTGCACGCTGATCACGCACGCGGTCTCCCTCGGCGGCGTGGACTCACTCGTGCAGCATCCGGCCTCCCTGACCCACCGCCCGGTCGAGGCCGGCGCCCGGCCCGGTGCCGGGATCGTGCGCCTTTCGATCGGCCTCGAGCACGTCGACGACCTGCTCGCCGACATCCTCGCCGCCTTGGACGTGGCGATGGATGTCACTCCCGACGTGGCGAAGGTCGGGGTGCCGAACACCGCGGCTGCCGAACCTCAGGACGCCGTTGTCTGAGCGGCCGTTTCGGTCGAGAGTAGCCGTTCAGCGGGGCGCTCCCGCCCGGAACGGGCACCCGCGATGATCAGATGCGGCTCCGCCGCGGGTCAGCTGCGGCCGAGGCGGCGGCGGAGCAAGTCGATCCGGTTCTGCAGCTGCGTGACGCTGGCCTGCGCGACGGCGGGCCCGCCGCACTCGCGCCGGAGTTCGGCATGCACCATGCCGTGGGGCTCACCGGCGAGCTTCGACCACATGCCTACCAGGCTCGCCAGCAGTGTGCGCTGCTCCTTGAGCGTGCGATAGAGCGGTGGCGGGTCCACCGGGGTGACCTCGCCGGTGACGGGATCCTTGCGTCGGTCGGTGGAGCGCTTGGCTTGCCGGTGCTGGCGCTGGCGCAGCAGCTCGGAGACCTGCTCGGGCTCGAGCAGACCGGGGATGCCGATGAAGTCGAACTCCTCGTCGGTGCCCGGTTCCGCCAGCTCGCCGAACTCGTCGCCGTTGAACATCACCATGTCGAAGGTGGCCTGGGAGTCGATGGCCTGCCAGGTGAATTCCTCGCCGAGGTCGTCGGAGGCCTTCTCCGACGTGTTGGCGTCGGCGACCATGGCGTCTTCGGGGTTGTACATGCCGTCGTCGCCGTCGTCGCGGTTGCTGCGGTCGAGGGCGTGGTCGCGCTCCAGCTCGAGCGCGTTGGCCAGGCTGAGCAAGCTGGGCACATTGGGCAGGAAGATGGACGCCGTCTCACCGCGGCGCCGGGCCCGCACGAACCGGCCAATGGCCTGCGCGAAGAAAAGCGGTGTGGAGGCGCTGGTCGCGTAGACGCCCACGGCCAGGCGCGGCACGTCGACCCCCTCCGACACCATCCGCACGGCCACCATCCAGCGCGAGGTGTTGTGCGCGAACTCGTCGATCCGGTCGCTCGACTCCTTCTCATCGGAGAGTACGACGGTCACCGACTCCCCCGAGATCTCCTGCAGGACGGCCGCGTACGCGCGCGCCATGGTCTGGTCGGTGGCGATGACGAGGCCACCGGCATCCGGGATGCCGTGGCGCACCTGGGTGAGGCGCAAATCGGCGGCGCGCAGCACTGCGGGGATCCACTGCCCGGTGGGTTCCAGGGCGGTGCGCCAGGCCTGGGAGGTGATGTCCTTGGTGTTACCCTCGCCGAGTTTGGCTTCCATCTCGTCGCCGGCGCGGGTGCGCCACTTCATATGTCCGGCGTAGACCATGAACATGACCGGGCGCACGACGCCGTCTTCGAGGGCTCGGCCATACCCGTAGTTGTAGTCGCTCTGGGACAGGCGGATGCCGTGCTCGTCGGGCAGGTAACTCACGAACGGGATCGGCGAGGTGTCCGATCGGAACGGGGTGCCGGTGAGCGAGAGGCGGCGGGTGGCCGGCTCGAACGCCTCCCGGATTGCGTCACCCCAGCTCAGCGCGTCCCCGCCGTGGTGCACCTCATCCAGGATTACAAGGGTGCGGCTGGACTGGGTCAGCTGCCGGTGCAGGGCTGCCCGGCTGGCCACCTGGGCGTAGGTGACGGCAATGCCGTGGTAGTGGTTGCCGTAGCGCCCGTTGGCGTTCTTGAAGTTAGGGTCGAGCCGGATGCCCGCCCGCGCCGCGGCATCCGCCCACTGGCGCTTGAGGTGCTCGGTGGGCGCGACTACCGTGATGCTGTCGATCAGTCGGCGGGCCTTCAGCTCGGCCGCGAGCCGCAGGGCGAAGGTGGTCTTGCCGGCGCCCGGCGTCGCCGCGGCGAGGAAATCACGTGGCTGGTGCACGAAATATGCTTCCAGCGCTTCCGCCTGCCAGGCCCGCAATTTGCCGGCTGTGCCCCACGCGGCACGCTCCGGGAACGAAGGCGAGAGATGCTCGGCTGCACTCGTCCCCTGGGCAGGACCGAAAGGGGGTGGAGTATTCACGTCATACGAACTTACCCGGTGAACGGACTGCCGGGATGCGGGGGGAGAATGGAGCAATGACGACGCCGATGCATCCGTGGTCCCGCTATGTCGCCCTCGGCGACTCCTTCACGGAGGGGGTGGGTGATCCCGAGCCGACGAGCCCGGGTGGGAACCGGGGCTGGTCGGACCGGGTCGCCGAGGTGCTCAGCCAGGGCACACCGGACTTCGCCTACGCGAACCTCGCCGTGCGCGGCAAGCTGATCCGCCAGATCAGCGTGGAGCAGGTGGAGACGGCGCTCGCTCTGCATCCGGATCTGATCACCTTCTCCGGGGGCGGCAACGACGTCCTCCGGCCGGGATCCGACCCCGACCACATCGCCGCCCAGGTCGAGGAGCAGGTGCGCCGGCTGAGTCGCGATAACGCCACCATCGTGCTGTTCACGGGCGCCGATGTGGGCTTCTCCCCCGTATTCCGTGGTATTCGGGGCAAGATTGCGATCTATAACGAGAACCTGCGCGCGGTCGCGACGAAGTATGACTGCGTCGTCGCCGACCTCTGGTCGCTGACCGAGATTCAAGATGCCGGCATGTGGTCTGCGGACCGGCTGCACCTGAACGCTCTCGGCCACCACACCGTCGCACGGATGGTGCTTTCCGATCTCAACGTGCTCAATGCCCTCGAACCCCGGAAGCCCGAGCCAATGCCAGGGCGTACCTTCCGGGAGGCCCGCACGGAGGACATGCAGTGGGCGCGGGAGTACCTGTTGCCGTGGGTTCTGCGCCGTATCCGGCACCAGTCCTCCGGCGACCACGTGCTGCCCAAGCGCCCAGATGCACGGCCGTTCAGCCAGCCCCGGCACTAGACCGGCTCGGCGGCGGCGAGCCGGCGCCGCTCGGTCACCAGCATCCGGTGTCGAACCAATTCGACGGAGATTCTGAAGAAAATGCGGGTTCCCGGTAGGCGCTGCCTCGGATCCGGCCGGTGTTGTGGCTAACTCAGGAGATCCGACCGGCTGGGACGGGCATCGGCACCGGCTCCGCACTGGTCCGCAGTGGCCGGTGAGTGCGGGCGACGGATGTCCTGAGTTGGCCACACGCGCTGGCTCGGCCCGGCCTCACGTGCGACTAGCCCGCGGCCAGCTCGGCCGGGTGGGTGAAGCGCCAGGCGGCCCCCGGGTCGGTCAGCTCGCGCTCGAGCACCAGCGGCACGCTCACCGTGGTCTCCCCCACCTGGAAGTCAATTGCACCGGCCGAGTCGCCGACCTCCCCGAGGGTGACCGGGCGCGCCGCCGGAAGGGCCGTGATGGGCGTGTCCGACCAGACCACGGCTGATGCCGCCTCCGCGGCGACCGCCCGACTCTTCTGCCCCCACTGGGTGGCGTAAGTCGCGTAGGCGGCACCCTTGTCGGCCAGGCTTACCGCGCGGAAACCGGGTTCGACGCTGTCGAGCAGGTCCACGATCGACGCATTCAGTTCGGGATGAGTGTCGCCGCCGAGCATGACGCCGACCAGGGTGATGGTCTCGCCGCCGACCGTGAACTCGGCCGAGTACAGGAGGCAGGCGCCGGCCTCGTCCGTGGTTCCGGTCTTCATCCCGGTGACACCATTGGTGCCGAGGAGCTTGTTGGTGTTGGTGACCGTGCCGATGGTCGGCAGGTCGGACGTCTCCATGGACACGATCTCGGCCAGGACGGGTTCGGCCAAGACAAGCTCGCCGATCGTGACCAGGTCGCCCGGGCTGCTCACGCTGGCCGGCGACAGCCCACTGGTGTCGGCCACCGTGGTGTCGGTCAGACCATTCGCGGCCAGCCAGGTTTCAGCCTCCGCCAGGTAGGCATCCACGGAACCGAATGCCCAGATCGCCAATGAAATGCTGTAATTGTTCGCGGAGGGCAGGAGCATGGCCTCGAAGGCCTCACGCTGGCTGAGCACCATGCCGGCGGACACGGGCGCGACCGAGCCGTCCTCGGCCAGCACGTCGTAGTAGATGTCGACGTCGTCGTCGGTGAAACGGATGTCCGGGCCGGGTTCGTTCAGGCTCAGGGGTTTCTCCTCGAGCAGCACGAGTGCGGTGACCATCTTCGTGATGCTCGCGATCGGCATCGACTCCTGGTCGCCGGTGGAACCGAGCAGCCCCGGGTAGCCGACCGCACCGATGGCGCCCGCACCGGCATCCGGCCAGATCAGCTCGGCGGCCGGTTGGGTGAGCGCGGCCGGTTCGATCAGTTCGACGGCCGCGGCCGGAACCGGGGCCAACCCCGTGCCGGTTAGGTAGCCGATCCCGCCCAGGGTGAGAACCAGGGCCGCCGCAAAGGCAACCCGACGGCGAAGGAACGTTTGGCGTCGGGTCAGTGGCATCCGACGACTCTACCAAGCGCCCGCGTTCAGACGCGCAGAGCGTACAGCGCGACGGCGCTGGCCGAGGCCACATTGAGCGAGTCGACGCCGTGGAGCATGGGGATCGTCACGACGGTGTCGGCGGCCGAGAGAGCCTGGGTGCTGAGCCCGTCGCCCTCGGCGCCGAGAATCAGGGCCAGCCGTTCCGGCGCGTTCCCGGCGAACTGCGGGAGGCTGACGGCGTCGTCGGACAGTGCCAGGGCCGCGAGGTGAAAACCGGCCCCGTGCAGCATCGGGGCGGCCTCGCTCCATTCCGGCAGTCGGGTCCACGGCACCTGAAGCACCGTGCCCATGCTCACCCGCACACTGCGCCGGTAGAGCGGGTCCGCGCAGCGCGGCGTGATCAGGACGGCGTCCGCGCCGAGGCCGGCAACCGAGCGGAAAATGGCGCCCACGTTGGTGTGGTCCACGATGTCCTCGAGGATCACAATGCGCCGCGCGTCCCGGATCACCTCGTGCACCGGCGCCAGATCCGGGCGGTGCATCGCCGCCAGCGCACCGCGGTGCAGGTTATAGCCGGTGAGCCGTTCGAGAACGGATGCCGCGCCGACGTACACGGGCACGTCCGGCCAGTCGACGAGCAGCGGCAGCACGTCGGGCAGCCACTGCTGCTGCAGAAGCACGGACCGTGGGCGGTGGCCGGCCGCGAGGGCGCGGGTGATGACTTTGCTGGACTCGGCGATGTACAGCCCGCCGGCCGGTTCGGAGACACGGCGGAGCGCGACATCCGTCAAGCGCGAGTAGTCGGCGAGACCGGGCAGGTCAAGGTTTTCGATGGGGACGATCTGCACAGCGGGACGCCTTTCACGGGGATGATCCGTCCAGCCTGCCAGTTCCCTCCCCCAGTCGAAAACCGGCGAGTTTAGACTCGGTGTACACAGGATGGAGCTTCATGACCACCGAAACGCTTCCGGTCGCCGTCGGCGCCACTGCCGCCGCTCTGGATGCCGTGGCCGAGGTGCTCCGCGGTCGCCACATCGCGGTGCTGACCGGAGCCGGTCTGAGCACCGATTCCGGCATTCCCGATTACCGTGGGAAGGGGGCCCCCGTGCGTACCCCGATGAACTTTCAGACCTTCATCGGCGACGAGCGGGCGCGCAAGCGTTACTGGGCCGGCAGCCACCTCGGCTGGCACCGGTTCCGCTCTGCGGAGCCCAACCTCGGGCACCGGTCCCTCGCCCGGCTGGAGCAGAGCGGACTGATCAGCGGGGTCATCACGCAGAACGTGGATGGCCTGCACACCCGGGCCGGGTCGCGGCACGTCGTGGACCTGCACGGGTCGTTGGACCTCGTCGTCTGCCTGGACTGCGGTCAGGCATTCGGCCGCGACAGCGTGGCCGCGCGCCTCGAAGCGGCCAACCCGACACTGATGTTACCGGGTGACGTGCGCACAGCCCCCGACGGTGATGCGGAGGTGTCCGACATCGACGGTTTCACCATTCCCGACTGCACGGTCTGCGGCGGTATGCTCAAGCCCAACGTCGTCTTCTTCGGCGAGCTGGTGCCGACAGTGAAGTTCACCGAGGCCACGGCGCTCGTCACCGGTGCGGAGGCCCTGGTCATCGCCGGCTCGTCCCTGTTTGTGAACTCGGGCATCCGTCTGCTGGAACAGGCCCGGCGCCGCAAGCTGCCGATCGTCGTGATCAACCGCGGCGAGACCAAGGGCGACGGCCGGGCACTGCTCAAGCTGGAGGCGGGCACGTCGGAGTCGCTGGCGGGGCTGGCCGACCGCCTCGCCGGCGCATCGGCGTGAAACAGACCCGGTCCATCACCACTCCCACCCCCGCGACAACGGAAACGGCAGGATGACCAGACTTTCGATCGTGCGGCACGGACAGACCGAGTGGAACCTGCGCACGCGGATCCAGGGCAGCACAGACATCCCCCTCAACTCGACCGGCCGGGCGCAGGCCGCCGAGGCGGGGCTGAGGTTGCGAGCCCGGCGCTGGGACACCATCGTGACGAGCCCGTTGGACCGTGCCCACGAGACGGCCCGGATCATCGCCGGTGAGCTCGGCCTGCCGAGCCCGGAGGTCATCCCGGAACTCACCGAGCGCCATCACGGCCAGATCGAGGGACTCACGTTCGCCGAACGACAGCGCCGCTTTCCCGACGGCGTGCCCGTTCCCGGCCTCGAGACGCGCCAGGAGGTGCTCGACCGGGTGCTGCCGGCCTTCGGGTTGCTGGCCGCCGCGCGCCCCGGACAGTCCGTGCTGGTCGTCTGTCACGGCGGGGTGATCGGAACCCTGCTGCGCCATAGCACGGCCGGGGAACGGCCGCGCCAGAACGAGATCATCGCCAACGGCTCCGTGCACGACTTCGTCTGGCGGGACGGTCGGCTCGAGCTGACGCATTTCGACGCCACACTGCGCGGCCGAGCCGAGAACACGCACTACACAGGCTGAGCCGGCTGCTCCGCGTCGATGCCGGGGCCCGTAGACGTCTCGGTCCGGGTACCGGCATCATCCGCGGTATCGGTATCGGTATCGGTATCGGTGCCGGTAAGCAGTTTCAGGAGCCGCCGGGCCGAATCGCGCCAGGTGAAGCGTTCCGCCTCGATGACGGAGGCTGTGGAGCGGGCCGCCCACTCCCCCGCGCCCAGCCGCCGAACGGCCAGGGCGAGCGCGTCGGTGCTGGCCGGGTCGAAGTAGAGCGCAGCGTCGCCGCCGATCTCGCGAAAGATCGGGATGTCGCTCACCACGACGGGGATGCCGAGGCTCATCGCCTCGACAAGCGGGATGCCGAATCCTTCGTCCAGAGACGCCGTGACCAGCGCGGTCGCGGAGCCCAGCACCCGCAGGTACTCCTCGTCGGTGACGCCGTTGTGGAACACCAGCGTCGCCTGCGGCGCGAGGGCGGTCAGGCGTTCCCGTTCCCGGTCGCTCACCTGGCTCATCAGGTGCAGCTCATGGCCCGGCAGTTCCGCGGCTGCGCGCACCAGGGTGTCCACGTTCTTGTACGGCATGAACGAGCCCATGTAGACCAGGCGACCCGTTT
Organism: Cryobacterium sp. TMT2-18-2; assembly: GCF_004402245.1. Taxonomy (NCBI): domain Bacteria; kingdom Bacillati; phylum Actinomycetota; class Actinomycetes; order Micrococcales; family Microbacteriaceae; genus Cryobacterium; species Cryobacterium sp. TMT2-18-2. Next base: position 15,278 of record NZ_SOFU01000028.1, on the reverse strand, counting down.
CCGCAGCGGCACGTCCGGCGGGCGGCGTCGACCGCGTGTCGGCGGCGTTGTGGACGACCGTGACCGGCCGCCGTGTCAGACGGTTGTCCCGGATCAGGTCCCGGGTAGTCTCGGAGACGGTGACGACGCCGTCCGCCCGGTTCAGGAGCATCCGCTGCGGCCACCACGACAGGTGATACAGCCGCCAGATCAGGCGCAGCAAACCGGGCAGGTCCCGCGGCGGGGTGCGATTGCGGTAGTAGATCAGGTCGTGCACGGTGAGGAACAGCCGGTACTTCCGGCCCCAAGAGCCCATCGTCTGCATCGGGGAGAACACGACGTCGGGCTTCAGCTGGTTGACCTGGAGGGCGATGAACGGCTCCCGGACGCTGGTCGGGGCGCTCACGAGCTGCCAGGGCAGATCCGGAAGCAGGTCGAGCTGCCGGTGGTCATGGATCAGCATGGTGACCGGGTGGAGCTTGCCCAGTTCCGTGACCAGCCCGGCCGTGTACCGGCTGATGCCGTCGTGCCGGTCGAATCGGGTGTAACGGCAATCGAAGACGATTCTCATTTCGTCTCCGTTTCGCCGAGGAAGTGGCGCAGGGCGTCCGCCGCCTGCGCCGGCACCTCGTAGTGGATCAGGTGGCCGACGTCGGGGATCACCTGCAGGGTGGCATCGGGGAACAGCTTCTGCAGCCGGTACTGGGCTGCGACCGGCGTGATGTCGTCTTTCTCCGCCGCGATCAGCAGCGTGCGCTGCGGGATGCGACCGGCGAACTCGCTGACGTCGGAGCCGACCGATGCGGTGAAGGCTTCCAGCACAACCCGGCGATCCGCGAAGGCGGAGAAGTAGCGGTCGTGCTGGTTGTGGATCCAACGGCGCAACCCGGGATCCCCCGTCTTTGCCATGGTCACGCTCATCACGCGGACGATGACGCGGTTGCGCAGCAGGGCGAAGCCGAGCCGTTCGGGCAGACGCGCGGCCACCCAGTAGTAGAACATCGCCAAGCGGGTGAGGATGCCGCGCGGACCGGCCAGGGCAGGTGCGGCGATGGGGTTCACCAGAACCACATCGTCGGCGTGCAGTCCCCCTGCGACGGATGCCGCGACGATAATCGATCCGAACGAGTGCCCGAGCACCACTTTGCGCCCGGTCAGACCCAGAGCTGCCACGAACTCGGCCAGCCACCGGCCGTAGCCCGCGATGTCGTGCCGGCACCCCTGGAGCACCCCGGACTCGCCGAAACCGGGAAGGTCCGGTGAGATCATGCGGAATCCGGGAAGCTGGGCGACCACGGGCTCCAAGCCGTGGTGGTCGCCGCGGAAGCCGTGCACCATCACGATGGTGGTGTGCGCGGTTGGATCGCCGTACTCCCAATACCGCGTTTCGCCGCCCAGCACCGGGACGTCGCGGACCCTGACAGGGATCTGGGCGAGCTGTGAATCGTAGGGCGAAGGAACATTCATCGTCCCAAGTTTAGGCCGGCCGACGGCTGTCGCCGGACGCCCTCCACAGAGACACGAAGAACTCGAACTGGGCCCTCGACTCCGTGCGGCGCCAGTTCGCCGACCACCGCTTCTTCGTGAACCAGCCGGACCTGAACTGCCTTCCCCATAACCCGAGGCGCCCGGGGATGACGGTGGTCGCCCCTAGGCTTTCCCCATGAGCAACTGGAGTGACACCCTCGCCGTTTTCGACCTTGAGACGACCGGCATCGACGTGGAGACAAGCCGCATTGTGTCGGCCACCGTCGCGATCATCGATGTGAGCGGGGAGGTGCTCGAACGCGTGGACTGGCTCCTGGATCCCGGAATCGAGATCCCGGCCCAGGCCACCACCGTGCACGGCATCACGACCGAGCATGCCGCCGCGAACGGCCGGGTCGCCGCCGACGGGGTGGCCGAGATCGTCGCGACGATCCGGGAGCACCTCACCCGGGGTCTTCCTCTGGTGGCGTACAACGCGCCCTACGACCTCACCCTGCTCAACCGCGAGTCGATCCGCTACGGGGTTGCCCCGCTGGTCTCACCGTCGCCGGTGGTCGACCCTCTCGTCATCGACAAGGCCCTCGACCGGTACCGCAAGGGAAAGCGCACCCTCGCAGTGACCAGTGCGTTCTACGGTGTGCCCCTCGATGACGCGCACGACTCCGGGGCGGATGCGATCGCGGCCGGCCGGGTGGCCCAGGCCATCGCCCGGGCGCATGAGAAGACCCTGCCGGTCACCGTCGGCGAGCTGCACCAGCTCCAGGCACAGTGGTCCCTGCAGCAGGCGGAGAGCTTCCAGGCCTACATGCGCCGCGAACGCGACCCCGCGTTCGTCGCGGCGGGCGGCTGGCCCGAACGCTGACCCGGCAGCACCCGGGCGACAGCGACACCTGACCCAGTTCCGCAACATCGAAAGGGCGGCCAGCCGAAGCTGGTCGCCCTTTCGTTGTGCAGGATGCTACGGTGTGGCGCGGTTTTACTTGCCGAAGCCCTTGTAGCGTGAGTTGAACTTCTCGACGCGGCCGGCGGAGTCCATGATCCGCTGCTTGCCGGTGTAGAAGGGGTGCGACTCCGACGAGATCTCGACGTCGATGACCGGGTACGTGGTTCCGTCGGTCCACTCGATGGTCTTGGAGCTGGAGACCGTCGAACGGGTAAGGAACGTCGCACCCGACGCGAGGTCGCGGAAAACCACGGGAGCGTACGTGGGGTGAATGTCAGACTTCATGAAGACTTCCTTATTGCTGTTCGATTGGTGAGTTGCGCTTCGATTAGCGAGTACAGACTCGCCAGGTGCGGCAGGAAAAACTATACGGTCCAAGGACCGACTGTCGAGTTTAGCAGAATCCACTGGCTGTGACCGCCATCCGGTGGCGGTCAGATCGCGCGAGCGCTGAAACGTCCGTCGGCCTCGTGCAACTCGATGGACAGACCGAACGCCTCGGTCAGTGACTCCGCGGTCAGCGCGTCGGCGATGGGCCCGGCGCTGACGATGCGGCCGTTGGACAGGAGCAGGACGTGCGTGAAGCCGAGGGGGATTTCCTCGACGTGGTGGGTGACCATGATGATCGCCGGCGACCCCGACTCGCTCGCGTAGCCGCCGAGGAGCTGCAGCAGTTCCTCGCGCGCGCCGAGGTCGAGGCTCGCGGCCGGCTCATCCAGAAGCAGAACCTCGGGGTCGGTCATGATGGACCGCGCGATCTGCACCCGCTTCTGCTCGCCGTCGCTCAGCGTGCCGAACTTGCGGTCGGACAGAGCATCCAGCTTCCACTCGCCCAGCACCCGCTGGGCGCGGCGCTCGTCGATGGCTTCGTACTCTTCGGTCCAGCGCCCGGTGACGGAGTACGCGGCCGTCATCACCACATCGAGGACCTTCTCGTTCGCGGGGACCCGGCGGGCCATCGCCGTCGAGGCGAAGCCGATCCGCGGCCGCAGCTCGAAGAGGTCGGTGCGTCCGATCGGTTCGTCGAGAACGACGGCACTTCCGCTCGACGGGTGGATGAGGGCGGCGGCGATCTGCAGCAGCGTGGTCTTGCCGGCGCCGTTCGGGCCCAGGATCACCCAGCGCTGGTCGTCATCAACACTCCAGTTCACTGAGTCGAGGATGGGTGTGCCATCCCGGACGACGGAGACGTCGGTGAAGTGGAGAACGTTGACCATAAGGCCATGTTATCTGCCGCCGCCGATGCCCACACACGCGAAACGGGTGCCGCGCATTCCTGCAGCACCCGTTGGGGCGGTTAGTCAGAGCCCGACTTAGAGCAGTGCGGCGTAGATCTCCCGGGTGCGGGTGGCGATTTGGGTCCAGCTGAACATCTGCTCGGCCCTGACCCGGCCGGCTCGGCCCATCGCGGCGGCGTTGGCCGGGTCGGCGAGGACCTCGATCAGGGTGCGCGACAGGTCCGAGACGAAGAGGTCGGCATCGATGGGGGTTCCGGTTCCGTCGGTGGCCTGGTCGATGGGCACGAGCCGGCCGGTCACGCCGTCGGCGACCACCTCGGGGATGCCCCCGGTCGCAGTTCCGACGACCGGCAGCCCGCAGGCCATGGCCTCCAGATTGACGATGCCGAGCGGTTCGTAGACCGACGGACAGACGAAGACGGTGCCGGCAGTGAGCACGGCGGCCAGGTCGTGCTGCGACAGGAGGCGATCGATCCAGACCACGCCGGAGCGTTCGCGCTGGAGGGCCTCGACTCCGGCCGTGACCTCGGCCAGGATGCCCGGGGTGTCGGGGGCGCCGGCGCAGAGCACCAGCTGCACCTCCGGTGGCAGCAGGGCAGCCGCGCGGAGCAGGTACGGAAGCCCCTTCTGCCGGGTGATGCGGCCCACGAAGACCACGGCCGGTCGGTCCGGGTCGATGCCCAGTGCCCGCACGGTGTCCCGGTCGTCCGTGGGCTTCCACCGTTCGAGGTCGATGCCGTTGTAGACGACGTGCACCCGAGCCGCGTCAAGTGCTGGGTAGCTGCGCAGGATGTCGCGGCGCATCCCACCGCTGACGGCGATGACGGCATCCGCGGCTTCGAAGGCGCTGCGTTCGATCCAGCTGGAGACCCGGTAGCCTCCGCCGAGCTGCTCGGCTTTCCAGGGGCGGAGCGGCTCGAGGCTGTGCGCGGTCACAACGTGCGGAATCCCGTGCAGGAGCTTCGCGAGGTGGCCGGCGCCGTTGGCGTACCAGGTGTGCGAGTGCACGATGTCGGCGCCGTGCACGTCCTGCGCCATCTGGAGGTCGACGCCGAGCGTGGCCAGCGTCGCATTCGCGCCCGCCAGTTCCGCCGGCACCTCATACGCGTGGGTGTCGACGGCGTCGCGGGGCGCGCCGAAGCATCGCACGGAGACGTCGATGTCGGTGCGAAGGGCCTTCACAAGCTCCGCCACATGCACGCCTGCTCCGCCGTAAATCTCCGGGGGGTATTCCTTGGTCAACAGATCCACTCGCATGAGGCAAAGCTATCGCAGGCTGGCCGGAGGCACACCCACTCGTGCTGGATCGACGTGACGAATGGCCCTACTGTAAAGACATGCAGTCAAAGAAGATCTTTGGAATCGTGCTCGCCGGCGGAGAAGGAAAACGGCTCATGCCGTTGACGGAGGACCGTGCGAAACCGGCCGTTCCTTTCGGGGGTCATTACCGGCTGATCGACTTCGCGTTGTCGAATTTGATTAATTCGGGCCTCACCCAGATCGTGGTTCTCACTCAGTACAAGTCCCACAGCCTTGACCGTCACGTCTCCCAGACCTGGCACGTTTCTGGTGGCCTCTTCAACTCTTATATCGCATCGGTGCCGGCGCAGCAGCGTCTCGGCAAGCGCTGGTTCAGCGGATCCGCGGACGCGATCCTGCAGAGCCTCAACCTGATCCATGACGAGAAGCCCGACATCGTCGTCGTCGTGGGAGCCGACCACGTCTACCGGATGGACTTCAGCCAGATGATCGAGGCTCACATCGCCTCCGGAGCCGCCGCAACCGTCGCGGCCATCCGTCAGCCGATCGGTCTGGCCGACCAGTTCGGCGTCATCGAGGTCGACGCGGCGACGCCGGACCGCATTCGTGATTTTCGCGAGAAGCCGAAGGATGCCGTCGGCCTCGCCGATGCCCCGCACGAGGTCTTCGCGTCCATGGGCAACTACGTTTTCAACACGGAGGCGCTGATCGAGGCCGTCCTGCGCGACGGCGAACGCGCCGACTCGAGCCACGACATGGGTGGCGACATCATTCCCGATTTCGTGTCCCGCGGTGAGGCCGGCGTCTACGACCTCAAGCTCAATGACGTCCCCGGATCCACCGACCGAGACTGCGACTACTGGCGCGACGTGGGTACCATCGACTCCTTCTTCGAGGCGCACCAGGACCTGATCAGCGCACTGCCCGTTTTCAACCTCTACAACCAGAAGTGGCCTATCTTCAGCCAGCAGCTCAACTCTCCGCCGGCGAAGTTCGTCCGGGACGGACGCGGCTTCCTCGGCACCATGATCGACTCGATCGTTTCCCTCGGCTGCGTCATTTCGGGAGCGCACATCGAACGCAGCGTTCTCGGCCCCTGGGCCGCCATCGATTCCGGTGCCCAGGTGGTGGACTCGATCGTCTTCGACCGGGTGCAGATCAAACCGGGTGCGACCGTGCGTCGGGCGATTCTGGACAAGGACGTGGTGGTCGCCGCCGGAGCGGAAGTCGGCGTTGATCGTGAGCGTGACCGCGCACGGGGGTTCAGCGTCACCGAGTCCGGCATCACCGTCGTCGGCAAGGGAGTCCACGTCCACCCGTGACCGTGTTCGTTCGTTTCCTCGTCGTCTTGGACGCCGATTCCACCCTGATCGAAGACGAGGTCATTGAGTTGCTCGCTGATGCGGCCGGCTCGCTGGCCCTCGTCGCCGAGGTGACCGAGCAGGCCATGCGCGGCGAGATCGATTTCGCGCAGAGTCTACGGCTCCGGGTCAAGACGCTGGCCGGACTGTCCACGGATGTTTTCGCGGAGGTCGGGCGGCTCGTCCGCCCGACTCCCGGGGTGCAGGAACTCATCGACGGCCTGCACGCCCAGGGCAGCAGAATCGGGGTGGTATCGGGCGGCTTCCACGAGGTGCTCGACCCGCTGGCTGCCGCCTTCGGCCTCGATCACTGGCGGGCGAACCGGCTGGAGGTGGCCGACGGTCGCCTCACCGGCGGCCTGGTCGGACCCGTCATCGACGCCGCCGCCAAGGCCGCGGCCCTGCGGGAGTGGGCCGCCCTCGAGGGCGTAGCCCTGCCCCAGACCGTCGCCGTCGGCGACGGAGCGAACGACCTCACGATGATGCGGGCAGCCGGTCTGGGCATCGCTTTCAACGCGAAACCGATCGTGAGGGCGCAGGCGGACCTGGCCCTGGATACCCGCGATCTCAGCCAGATCCTGCCGATACTCGGTCTGCGCGGTTAGTGCCCCATCCCCAGCCCGCCGTCGACGGGGATGACCGCGCCGGAGATGTACCCGGCGTCGTCCCCGGCAAGCCAGGTGACGACCCGAGCCACCTCGACCGGGGTCGCGAAGCGTCCCGCCGGGATGCTGCGCTTGTAGTCGGCCTGCTGCGACTCGGAGAGTTTTGCGGTCATGTCGGTTTCAATGAAACCCGGTGCGACGACGTTGGCCGTGATGCCCCTCCCGCCCAGTTCACGGGTCACCGAACGGGCGAGGCCGATCAGACCGCTCTTCGACGAGGAGTAGTTGACCTGTCCCGCGGAGCCGTACAGGCCGACCACGCTGGAAATCAGCACGATGCGGCCGAACCGAGCCTTGAGCATCCCCTTGGACGCACGCTTCACGACTCGGAATGCGCCGCTCAGGTTGGTGTCGATGACCGAGGTGAAGTCGTCCTCGCTCATGCGCATCAGCAGCATGTCCCTGGTGATGCCCGCGTTGGCGACAACCACCTCGACGGGGCCGAGCGCCGCCTCGATCTCGGTGAACGCGGCGTCGATGGATGCGGCGTCCGTCACATCCGCGCGCACCGTCAAGCTGCCGCTCGGACCGTCCCCGGAGCGGGCGGTGACCGCGACGCGGTGTCCCTGCCTGATGAACTCCTCCGCGATAGAAAATCCGATGCCGCGGTTTCCCCCGGTGACAAGGACAGTTCTGCCAGTCGTCATGCTGGGTCCAATCTCTTTTTCTCAGCGAACGAACAGCCGTACGCGCGTGTTTTCCAGTTTAGGGCGTCTACGTTTATGTCCGACGAGACGTAGAATTTGTAGAGAGAAACTCCCCGACTGACCGAATCGATGGCATCCATGAAACAGCAGTCGATCACCTCGCTCCCCCCTTCACCCGAGGAGGAGCGTCGAGCCCGGATGATCAAATACTTGATCGCCATGGGCATCCGGATGGTCTGCATCGTGCTGATGCTCTTCGTCCAGGGTTGGTGGCTTCTCGTCTGCGCCGTCGGCGCAATCGCCCTTCCCTACTTCGCGGTCGTCTTTGCGAATGTTCAGAGCAGCGCCGTGGCGTCCACGGTCGTCCGACCGGGAGCCGTGCAGGTGTTCCGGGCGCCGCCTCGCGGACCGAATAATGACGAGAGCGGAACGTGATCGGCCTCGGCGCCGATCTCGAAACGACGAATTGCTCTCGCGCCGGCTGTCGTGAAAACGCCGACTGGCGGTTGAACTGGCGCAATCCCCGTATTCACGCTCAAGACCGCGTGAAGACCTGGCTGGCCTGCGACCTGCACGTCGATTACCTCCGCGATTTCCTGGCCAGTCGAGACTTCCCATTGGCCGTCTCGCCTCTGCCGGTCTTCCTTGAGGCTGTAGACCCGGAAGCCGGGCCGGCGTGATCGGCTGGAAGTTTGCGTTCACCCGGCGCTGGGCCGGATATCTCGCGCTGACCATCCTCTTTGCGGCCGTGTGCTCCGGGCTCGGTCTCTGGCAGCTCGCGCGACGCTCCGATGCCCTCTCTGAAATGGACAAAGTGGAGACCAACTATGCGGCGGATCCGGTTCCCTTGGCCGAGGCTCTGCCTGGTCTGGACGCGTTCTCCGCGTCTCAGAAGTGGCTGCCCGTTGTCGTGACCGGCACGTATTTGACGGACGACGAGCTGATCGTGCGCAACCGCCCGCTCAATATCCACCCGGGTTTCGAGGTTCTCACTCCCCTGCTGCTCGCCGATGGCTCGGTCTTCATCGTGAACCGGGGCTGGTTGCCGACCGGGCAGACCCCCGACGCCCCGGCATCCGTGCCAACCGCCCCCTCGGGGGTGGTCACCGTCATCGCCCGGCTCAAGGCCGGTGAGCCTTCGTTGGCCGGGCGGTCGGCCACGGGCGACCAGATCGCGACGATCAACCTCGACGAGGTGTCCACCCGGCTGGACCTTCCGACGTATACCGGCGCGTACGGGCTGATGGCTTCCGAAGATCCGACGCCGGACGAACGTCCCGTGGCGGTCACCCGCCCGGTCAAAGACGAGGGGCCTCACCTGTCCTACGCATTCCAATGGTTCGTGTTCGCCCTGATGGGCTTCGTCGGTCTGGGCTGGGCCATCCGGCAGGAGTACCGAGCCGTGAACTTCGACGACCCGGACGAGCGCGTTCGCGCCGCCGAGCGTGCCCGCCGGCAGGCTGCCAAACCCCGCAGCGACTCGGAGATCGAGGATGAGCTCATCGACGGCAGGTGATCGACAGGTCAGAGGGATTCGGAAACACGAATGCCCGGGCCAGCGGGCCCGGGCAGTGTGCTGGGTGCAGGAAGGTGATCAGGCGAGCATGATCAGATCAAGGTAGTCCTTGTTCCAGTGATCCTCGGTGCCATCGGGCATGATCAACACGCGCTCGGGGTTCAGCGCCTCGACAGCGCCCTCGTCGTGGCTTACGAGGACGACAGCCCCGGCATAGTGCGCCAGGGCGTCGAGGATTTCCTCGCGGCTGGCCGGGTCGAGGTTGTTAGTCGGTTCATCGAGCAGCAGAACATTGGCGCCTGACACCACGATCATGGCCAGGGCCAGCCGGGTCTTCTCGCCACCGGACAGAACCCCGGCCGGCTTGTGCGAGTCGTCGCCGGTGAACAGGAACGAGCCCAGAACCCGGCGCGCCTCCATCTCAGTGATGTTGGGCGAGGAGGACACCATATTCTCCAGCACGCTGCGCTTGACGTCGATCGTCTCGTGCTCTTGCGCGTAGTAGCCGATCCGCAGACCGTGGCCGGGCACGATCTCTCCGGTGTCCGGCTTATCCACGCCCGCGAGCATGCGCAGCAGTGTGGTCTTGCCCGCACCGTTGAGGCCGAGGATGACCACCTTCGAGCCGCGGTCGATGGCCAGATCCACGGCCGCGAAGATCTCCAGCGAGCCGTAGCTCTTGGAGAGGTCGGTGGCCATCAACGGGGTGCGTCCGCACGGGGCGGGCTCGGGGAAGCGCAGTTTGGCGACTCGGTCGACTGCCCGCACGGCGTCCAGTCCGGACAGGAGCTTCTCGGCGCGCGCGACCATCTGGTGGGCGGCGGCAGCCTTGCTTGCCTTAGCGCCGAACTTCGCGGCCTGCAGCTGGAGGGTCGACGCCTTCTTCTCGGCGTTGGCGCGTTCCTTCTTGCGGCGGTCCGCGTCGGCCACGCGCTGCCGCTGGTAGTTCCTCCAGTTCATGTTGTAGATGTCGATGACCATGCGGTTGGCGTCGAGGTAGAACACCCGGTTCACCGTGTCGCCGACCAGCTCGATGTCGTGGCTGATGATGATGCATCCGCCGCGATAGTTCTTGACGAACTCCCGCAGCCAGACCACGGAGTCGGCGTCGAGGTGGTTGGTGGGCTCGTCGAGGATCATCGTTTCCGCGGCCGAGAACAGGATACGGGCGAGTTCGATGCGGCGGCGCTGTCCGCCGGACAGGGTTCGCAGCTGCTGGTCGAGGATGCGGTCGGGAAGGTTCAGGTTGCTGGCGATCGACGCGGCTTCCGCCTCGGCCGCGTAGCCGCCGAGGGCGTTGAACTCATCCGTGAGGTTGCCGTAGGTGCGCATGGCCTTGGCGCTGGTCTTGGGATCGTCGCTGCCCATGTCGATACCGGCCTGGGCAAGACCCAGGGAGATCGTTCCGAGGCCGCGGGCATCCAGGATGCGGGTCCGAGCGAGCATGTCCGGGTCGCCCGAGCGGGGGTCCTGGGGCAGATAGCCGATCTCGCCGGTGCGGTCGATCGAACCGTTGGTCGGAACTGTCTCACCCGCCAGAGTCTTCGTCAGTGTCGTCTTACCAGCCCCGTTGCGGCCAACCAGGCCGATCTTGTCACCGGCGGAAACGCGGAAACTGACGTCTTCCATGAGCACGCGCGCCCCAACTCGGATTTCGAGATTTTGCACACTCAGCACAGCAACAGTCCGTTCAGGGGAGTCGTAGAATTTTCTGGCCGAAGCGGGCCAACTCTCCACTATATTTGATCGGTTCCGCCTCGGTGTGCGCCGGCAAGCGAAAGTGCCCCCTGAAGTGCCTTCGCCAGCCAGTCCCGGTAAGCGGCATCCGACCAGCCGAGGTCGAGGACCAGAGACCGGTAGGCCTGTGGATGCCCGAGCGCCCACACCGTTGCCGCCGCCTCGTGGTCGCTCACTCCCCCGCGCAGGCTGTGCCGTGAGCGCAGCGCGCTCGCGACCTCGCCGTACTGGAGAAGTCGCTGGGCGGAACGCCGCATCTCCAGCTCCGCGATGTCTGCATCGACTCCGGCCGCCTGGGCGATCACGCGGTGCACCCCGGACGTCTGGGCGTTCAGGTCGGCGATCCAGCCGGTCAGGATTCGGACGATCTCGGCGGCCGTGCGCGCTTCGGCGATCTGACTGCGCAGCGGTGGGGGGCCGGCTTGCGGTTCGTACGCACGTGCGGCCGCGCGGTCGAGCACGGCGGAGAGAACGGCGGCTTTGCCACCGACCGAGTTGTAGATGGTCTGCACCGCGACGCCTGCCTCGGCGGCGATCGAGCCGAGAGTGGTGGAAATGTACCCCCGCTCAAGCATTAGCTGGAGCGCGGCCCGCACGATCAAGGTGCGGGTCTCTTGCGACTGGGCCTCCCGGCGGGATTCGATGCTCATCAGGACTTCAACCTTCTTTTTAGAATGTTATTCTACACACTGGAATGGTGTTCTAGCAGGCGGTATTTCGGTTCGGGGACCATGCGGCAGCGTTCGACCATGACGTTGTGTGATCGGGAGGGGTGCCCGGGCCGGACTGGCCTCCTATGGTTTCGGCATGACACTCGTGCAGACGCCCGCCGCCCTCTCCCCCCGTGCCGAAGATTGTGCCAGCCGCCTCATCGCCGCCGGAACCGCTTGGAGTGAGCGCATCAGCGCTGACGCGTCGAAAGCGAAGCTGACCTACCGCGTCACGGCCGCCGGCGAGGGCTCGGTTGCCACCCGCATCACGGCCGGCAAGCATGTCTTCCTCGTCGACGAGCCCGGAGCCCTGGCCGGAGACGATGTGGCAGCCAGCCCCGTCGAGATTGCGCTCGGCGCCCTGCTCTCGTGCCAGGTGGTCGTCTACCGCCTCTACACCCAGGGGCTGGGCATCCGGGTCGACGAGATCGAGATTGTCGCGGAGGGCGACCTTGACGTTCGGAGGCTGTTCGACATGAGCGAGGACGTGCGGGCCGGCTTCGCAGCGATCCGCCTGCACATCACCATCACCGGTCCCGAATCCGATGAGCGCTACCAGGAGCTGCGGGCAACCGTCGACGCGCACTGCCCGGTTCTCGACCTGTTCGCGAACCCCACTCCCGTGTCCGTCATCGTCACCAAGGCGTAGCCGGATCCGAAGCCGACCGGTGGCCAGGCCTGTCGCGTCCCGCGGCGCACCGTGTGGAAGCTGGCGCACGATAGGCCGTCCGCCGGCCTCCAGGACGTGCGCCGTGACGCAGTCACCCACTCGTCTAGCGGCGAACAGGGCGGAGGCCTACCGTCGGCTGCAGCTGCAGCCGCACCGGTTGCTGCACGAATGCGAGGAGGTCGACGATGGACCACGAATCAGCCACACCACCCCACCGAACCCGGACGGGCCTCCCCCGTCCGACTCAGATGAGGAACAGGAAAGCGCCAGCCCTGTGGGCGACATGTTCGAGGAGGGTGAAACCGACATCGGGCCGCACCCGTCCCTGATCGATTTGGAGAATTGGGAGCCGTCTGAGTTGGCGTCGTCCGCTGAAACGGGCGCTCGGGAAACGGGCGCTGAGGAGAATACATCGTCCGAGTGACCAGGATCGGATCATCGACCAGGACACGTCGACGGGGCGCCGGCCAGATGGCCGGTGCCCCGTCGACGTGGGTGGATCAGGACTAAATCGGATGCGGATCAAATGCGGATCAAAGGGAGACACCGAGGGCACGGATCGACTCGTTCGGGGCCTTAACCGGATTAATGCGGAATATATTCCGTTTAATAGGAGGATACTTGCAGGCAGCAAGCAGGAAATGGGCATAACGGTGCTGTATATCGCACTCCCGACACGGTTGGGGAGGCATCCTGCTTCTCAAATGGGGACGGTATGGATACAAACTCGATTGATCGAAATATTCCTGCAACAGACATTGGAGCAGGGGGGACGCGGAGAAGTTTTCGAGAGGAACTGGACACGACGCGGTACCACGTGGTGGATGACCACTGGGCCGGCCGGGTCCCTGCCCAGTACGGCGTTGCCCCGCGGGTGCGGATCGGCACGGACAAGTGGTTCAATCTGCTGTGGTTGATTCCCATTGGACTGGTCCTGCTGATCGTGGGGATCGCCATTGCCAAGGGGCTGCGGGAGATGCCCGCGGTGCAGGACTTCATGAGCCAGTATCCGGGTGCGACTGCACTGCCCGACAACGCCCCGGTCGGGTTCCCGGCGTGGGTCGGTTGGCAACACTTCCTGAACCTCTTCATGATGATCTTCATCATCCGGTCCGGTGTCAGCATCATGGCTGACCATCCGCGGCTGTACTGGACCCGGCACTCGACACCGGGTAAGGACTGGTTTCGCATGCAGAAGCCGGTGCCGAGCGATCCGCTCTACACGGCGAAGGAGGACTCAATCACCTTGCCCGATGGTGTCGGCCTGCCGGGGCGCCGTCACTCCATCGGTCTCGCACGGTGGTGGCACCTCGGCGTCGATACGGTCTGGCTGCTCAACGGAATCATCTTCTGTGTTCTTATCTTTGCGACGGGGCAGTGGATGCGCTTGGTCCCGCTGAGCTGGGACGTCGTCCCCAACGCCGCGTCGGCCGCCCTTCAGTACCTGTCTTTGGACTGGCCGGCCGAGAGCGGGTGGACCAACTACAACAGTCTGCAGCTGATCGCCTACTTCATCACCGTTTTCATCGCGGCGCCTCTCGCCCTGGTCACCGGCCTCGGCATGTCCCCCGCGCTGTCGACCCGCTTCCGTAGAATCAGCTCGGTGTTCAGCATCCAGGTGGCCCGTTCGCTGCACTTCTTCGTGCTCTGCTGGTTCGTCATGTTCATCGTTGTGCACGTCACCCTGGTGATGACCACAGGGGCCCTGCGCAACCTCAATCACATGTATGCGTCTCAGGACAGTGAATCGTGGGTCGGCATCGGGATCTTCGCGGCTTCGATGGTCGTCGTCATCGGAGGATGGCTCGCAGCCACGCCTTTCACCTATCGGCATCCTCGTGTGGTGCAGAAGGTCGGTTTCGCGCTGATCGGTCGCGCGCAGCGCCTATTTGAACACATCGACGCGAACCCCGGCCAATACACGGAGAAGGACATTTCGCCGTACTTCTGGCACAACGGCAAATACCCGGACTCCGAGGAATACCAGGCGCTTCGAGCGGGCAACTTCGCGGACTACACACTGCGGGTCAACGGGCTCGTCGAGAACCCCGTCGATTTGAACCTCGCACAGTTGCAGGGTCTCCCCTATCACGATCAGATCACCCAGCACTTCTGTATTCAGGGGTGGTCAGGGGTGGCGAAGTGGGGCGGAATCTCCATGCAGACGATCCTGGATCTGGTGCAGCCGAAACCCGAGGCGAAATGGGTCATTTTCTATTCCTTCGCCGCGGGTCCGGACGGTGGCACGTACTACGACGCCCAACCCATCGAGCAGATGAGTTACAAGCTGACCATGCTCGCCTATGACCTCAACGGGCAGACCCTATCTTTCGGGCATGGAGCACCGCTTCGGTTGCGCAACGAAACGCAGCTGGGTTTCAAGATGGTGAAGTGGATCAAGGGAATCGAGTTCGTTGAGGACTTCTCGGAGATCGGTGCGGGGTTTGGTGGTTACCACAACGACCATGAGTTCTTCGGCTACCGGCAGTCCATCTAACGCGAAAACCCCGATTTCCGGAGGAAATCGGGGTTTTCGCGTGCGTTCGGGGAAGATTAGATAGAAAAGCCGAGGGCTCGCATCATGTCACGGCCGTCGTCCGTAATCTTCTCGGGACCCCACGGCGGCATCCAGACCCAGTTGATGCGGAACTGGTCGACGACGCCGTCCAACGCCTCGGCGGTCTGTTCCTCGAGGACATCGGTCAGCGGGCAGCCGGCCGAGGTCAGGGTCATGTGGATGATCAGGGCATTGTTCTCATCGTCCCAGCCCAGGTCGTAGATGAGCCCGAGGTCGACCACGTTGATACCGAGTTCCGGGTCCATGACGTCTTTGAGCGCCTCTTCGATTTCATCGAAGCGCGCCGGGGGCAGCGTGGAAACCATGCGCCTAACCTACGTTCGTTTCGGTGAGAAAGCGATCGTAGCCCTCGTCTTCGAGGCGGTCGGCGAGTTCGCGGCCGCCCTGTTCGGCGATGCGGCCGTCGACGAAGACGTGCACGAAGTCCGGCTTGATGTAGCGCAGGATGCGGGTGTAGTGCGTGATCAGGAGCAGACCCAGGCCGGT